>NZ_JAMXFD010000021.1:64389-111349 GCF_025370875.1 Laspinema palackyanum D2c | reverse complement strand
ACTATGATGTCAGATGCTATGTCTGTCATGGTTTTAAAATATTCCTCAACTCTCCTATTTTACCTGCGGAATGTGGGATATATTCCCCCGTTTGCGGAA
Source organism: Laspinema palackyanum D2c (assembly GCF_025370875.1). Classification (NCBI taxonomy): domain Bacteria; kingdom Bacillati; phylum Cyanobacteriota; class Cyanophyceae; order Oscillatoriales; family Laspinemataceae; genus Laspinema; species Laspinema palackyanum. Next base: position 111,250 of record NZ_JAMXFD010000021.1, on the reverse strand, counting down.
ATTAAGACGGATAATCTCAACTATCAGCAGATGATCCGTGAGGTGTTTGAACAGCACCAAGCAGCGGCACATGGGTCGAGTTTGAAGTTTGAGAATTTCTTTTTAGCGCAAGTGCTGTGGGATGAAACAATGGCTGAAACGATCGCCAACTTTGTGAGGGAAAATCCTCAGACTCAGGTGGTGGTTCTGGCGGGAAAAGGGCATATTGTGTATGGGTATGGCATTCCCAGTCGGGTGGAAAGACGAGTGGGCGATCGCCTCGGAATGGAACCCTTTATGCAGCGCTCTTTATTATTTGATATTCCCGAAGAACTGCGCTCAACGGGCGATCGACCCCTTGCGGACTATTTTTGGGAGCACTGAGGATGAGGGGAGATGGGGGATGGGGAAGAAACGACTGAAGTCGAAACGTTGAACATAAGAGGATAACGCCTGAAGGCGTTACTACGAACATCTCCCCCATCCTCCCCATCTCCCCTATCCCAAGGATTTGACAAAGGGTTCAAAGACAGGTATGAGATTGGGTTGCGCCGTGACGAGAGTGGGAAAGGAGCGATCGCCGTAGTGGGTACCGGGGGTGAGGGGGAAAATGGGTTCCGGGGATAGGGAATGCCAGACGGCACCGGCAGCTTGGATAATCGGCCAAACTCCGGCAATATCCCAGATTTTGGGCGTTGCTTCTACTCCTCCAAGGGTAATCCCGGCAGCAACGGTGAGGAAATTGTAGCTGGCAACGCCTAACATCCGAATTTTGCAGGGGAAATCCGGTTGATAGTGGCCGATACTGCGGGAACAGAAGCTAAAAAATTGATTAGGATCCAGTGGATCTGAACTGCTGTGAATCCGGCGGCGATCGAGGAAGGCCCCCTGGGGTAATTTCAGTCCCGTTGTGCCGGACCAGAACCCGTGGAAAGATTGATGGAGGGGCGGTAAATGGACATACCCGAAGACGGGGACACCGCGATAGAGTAGTCCCAGAGACACCCCCCATATCGGGATACGGCGGGCGAAGTTGGTGGTGCCGTCTAGGGGGTCGATAATCCAACACCATTCGGTATCGGGAAAGAGATGTTTGGATTCTTCGCTGAGGACCCCATGTTCCGGGAAGCGAGTGGCGATCGCATCGCACAGTTCGCGATCGGCCCATTTGTCCGATTGCGTGACTAAGCTACCATCGGCTTTTTCTACTGCCTGCACTTGGCCGAAATCAGCCATTAGCTCTTTACCGACCTTATTCGCGGTCGTCTCCGCAAAGTGTAAAACTTGATCCCAAAAATCAGTCATTGGTTTGTGATAAATTGCGAATGTACAGTTGCTAATAGCCGATTGAATCAAGGGAAATGAGCGGATAGGCGCTTGAATTCCCGGGTGCTTCAGTCTAATTCACCGGCCATCACTGCCGCGATCGCATCTTTGGCATTCTCGCGGAACTCGTGAATATTGACTCGTCGCAGGAGGACAACCGCTAGAATCATCCCCGCAGCTTGGGTGGCAAACACGAGACCATAAGACAAAACGGGTACACCAAAGAGCAAGCGCCCCACATCCAAAACCGCACCCCCAGCAAGGGTAGACAGTCCTCGGGCGATCGCCTGGGCTAATCCCCAGGCCCCGATAAAGGTCCCGGCAGTTTCTGCGGCAGTTAGATCCAGCATCAAACTAATGGCACCCGTGGTAATAATACCCGATGCTAAACCGTAGAGGAGTAAGGACCCCATTAACATTTCTGGTTTTTCTGTAAATCCGGCCATCATAATCAGTCCCAAACAGACGGCAGCACAGATACAGCCTAATTTGGTGGTGTTTTGCTTACCCAGGCGCGGAACGACTAAAAAACCTGTCGATGCAATCCCCATCAGGGTCCCCATCCCGAAGAAGGCATTCAGTTGGGTCGTTTCTGAGATCGCCATTCCGAAGACTTCCCCACCGTAGGGTTCCATGACGGCATCCTGCATGAACAGACTGATGCTCATCACCAGCAGAAAGGTAAAGAATATCCCCGTTTGGCGACTGGCAGTCAAGACGCGCAGGGCCTCACCCAAGCCAATTTGGTCGTCTCGGTCTCCTCCATTTGAGCGGGAACCAAAGCGGGAATATTTTTTCTCGACTCCCACAGTGGCAATCCCGGTGAGGACGAGCACGATCGCCGGGACAATTATAAATAAACGGTTCACCGATGCCTGTAGCTGTTCGATGGGGGTATCTAGGGTGATTTGCTTGAGTAAACCACTACTGACGATCGCCCCAACAATAATCCCCACCATCAGCATCGACCAAACGATACTCACCAGTTTAGAGCGGTTATCTTCATCGGAGACATCCACCAGGAGGGCCGCAAAGGGGGTCGAACTGGCACTCAGGGCCAGACCGTAGATTCCAAAGGCTAGGGCCAGCCCTCCCGCCCAGAGGTAGGTGGTCTGACTCCATCCGGTGGCCTCCAAGCTGCTGCCGAGTTGCCACACAATTTGTACCGCAATGAAGGAGATGGCCGTAAATAGGGCGGCACCCATCCAGACATAGCCAGTGCGATGGCTGCCCAGTAAGGGTTTTGAGTCGGACATTTGACCAAACCAGATGCGAGTCGGACTGACAAACTGGTGCATGGCGATCGCCCCAGCAGCAATCAACGCCGGGACTCGGAGTTCTTCAATCATCACCCGGTTAATCACCCCTAGGGTCAGTAAGGACATGATCCCCAGACCCATTTGAAATAAACCCAGGCGAAACATGGTTGCTAAGTCAATTCTGGGCTTGAGGGTTTCCGGATATGGGGCGGATGTGGACTCGGATATATTGCCAGTTGCCATAACGAATTCCGAATTATTTAACAACAGCTTCTGCTTTCATCATGTTAGGATAATCCGGGCCGGAGAGATAGAGGAGCAAGGTAGCCCCAAGTTAGGCTGAATATTTAATGCGCGAAGGCTTGACTTTTAGCCGAATTTCTGATACTTATTGGCCCAGTTCCAGGGTGGGAGAAACAGCGATCGCCACCCTCTCCCATTCCCTTATTCCCTTTTCCACCCCATGACCGCCTTTAAAACTGGGCAATAAACTCCGGTGCAGATTCAAAATGCGACTGGGAAATGCATCAATCAAAACCGGCGTCACAATCCGCATCCAACCTGCCCTTCTCACTAATTATACATCATACTCCCGCCAGGTTTCAATCATTTTTGTATCTACATCTTCTCGACATTGATAGTCCCTATGGTTATGGAAAACCACCGGAACCTGCCCTCGATTCGCTCGTTCTAAGACTTGGGCTTTGGGGATTATTGTAAATTAGAACTTTGATTTTTGCCTGGAGTTTTTAGGGAGTAATTCTCTGAGCGATCGCCTCAAAATTACTCCCACTCCCCGATGCCATAATCCCCAACCGAATCGGGCGATCGGCAGGAGGATTTTCCGCCATAAAGCGAGGCGGCAACCCAGGAGAAATAAACCTAGGGCTAGACTCGGAGTTCAGTCCTTGGTCATTGGTCATGAGTGTTTGGACATTCATCTTTCATACTTCCCTATCCCCCGAGCTAATTTTACCAGAACTTAGCCCATTTGCAAAAGAGCCTTTTTTCAATCTCGCCCCCGTTGCCGTCTGTGCCAAATGGGTTAACATAGATATCAACAGGAAATGGCACAACTGCCCTATATAAACAATTGGGATAAAACTATGGAAGTGGCAACCCTTGAACCGTTTACACCGGTGAGATTAACCTTAGATTTAACCGATGAGCAGTTTTTTCAACTCTGTCAAAACAACCGCAATTTACGCTTTGAACGGACGGCAACGGGAGAAGTAATCATTATGTCACCGACGGGAGGAGAAACCAGCAATCGTAACATCGAACTCTCTTACCAGTTGCAAGGGTGGAGTCGTCAGAATAATTTAGGGAAAGCGTTTGACTCAAATGGTGGTTTTAAATTACCCAAAGGAGGAAATCGTTCCCCGGATGCGTCTTGGGTGAATATCACGCGGTGGAATGCCTTAACCCCCGAGGAACGAGAGAAATTTTTGCCCCTTTGTCCTGATTTTGTGGTGGAGTTACGGTCTGCCAGTGATTCTTTGAAAGAGTTACAAGATAAAATGGTAGAATATCTTGAGAATGGGGTGCGCTTAGGTTGGTTAATTGACCGTCAAAATATTCGGGTAGAAATTTATCGTCCTGGGCAAGATGTGGAAATTATTGAGTCTCCTCAATCTTTAAGTGGGGAAGATGTTTTGCCTGGGTTTATTTTAGATTTAGGTCCGATTTTGTATTGACAGCAACTCGTGCGGTCTTCTGGCCCTAACTTAAATAAAGGATTAGTATCAAACTATGGAAGTGGCAACCCTTGAAGCGTTTATACCTTTAGAATTAACTCTGGAGTTAAGCGATGAGCAGTTTTTTCAACTTTGTCAAAACAACCGCAATTTACGCTTTGAACGTAAGGCAACGGGAGAATTAATCATTATGCCTCCGACGGGCAGCGATACGGGCAATCGGAATGGTAGACTGATTCAGCAGTTATTCAATTGGACAGATACGAATGATTTAGGAGTGGCTTTTGACTCTTCTGCTGGGTTCAAAATGCCTAAAGGTGGAAATCGATCGCCGGATGCTTCTTGGATTCAAAAAGATCGCTGGGATGGGTTGACGCAGGCACAAAAGCAGCAATTTGCGCCGCTATGTCCTGATTTTGTTGTGGAGTTACGGTCTGCCACTGATTCTTTGAAAGCGTTACAAGATAAAATGTTAGAATATTTGGAGAATGGGGTGCGGTTAGGTTGGTTAATTGACCGTCAAAATCTTCGGGTAGAAATTTATCGTCCTGGGCAAGATGTGGAAATTATTGAGTCTCCTCAATCTTTATCTGGGGAAGATGTTTTGCCTGGGTTTGTTTTGGATTTAGGGCTGATTTTGTATTAGGATTGTTGCGGGATTTGGAGGGAACCCCCCCCAGCCCCCCCTTGCTAAGGGGGGGAGTTAGAATTGGGCGAAAATGATATAAAATTGGCTTTTAAAAAGGTTTTTAAAAGTAGCCCGCGTAGGCGGGCTTTGTTCGTATAGCCCCACCCTTCCAGGGTGCGGGATTTATTCAATTGTTCACCTCTAATTGTTGCTGCAATTCCTCTCGGAGGCGGTATAATACGGTGTTGGGTTCGACTTGGGATAAAATATCCTGAATGACGGTATTGGCACCTAATGGTCCCCAGGTACAGCCTTGTTCTAAGTAGACTTGTGCAGCTTGTCCGACTTTATAGGTTCCAAATCCGGCTACGGATGCTTGCGCGATCGCAGCGCCAACGTACCCAGTCATTCCCCCTACATCTCCTGATGCACCGATAATTGCCGCTGCACTCTTGCCAAATCCCATAAACAATCCATTCGCCAACTCACTCAGTAGTACCCCGCCACTACTAAATAGAATTTGCTGCCATAACTTACCCGCCTCATATCCTGTCATGGGTAATCCATACAACCGCGCCAATGCCCGAATTAACAGCAAGTCGGCGATCGCACCTCCCAAGACATCAAACAACGCCAACGGATTCAATGCCACCGCTGCTGCCTTATACTGAGCAAATCGCCAAATTAACGTCTCTGCCTGTTCTTCTCGCGATTTGATACTCGCTTTCGCTAACTCTTCCTGCGCTTCTTTCGCCTGCACTAAAGCATTAATCGCCAACAGCGATCGCCCTTGTTCCTGCACCACCTGCAAAATCTTGTCCTTCAATTCCTCAATCTGTGGGGGTGGCGTTTCCAACTCGTAAGACACCCGCCCATCGGGCCATTCTATCCTCACTTGCAACGGGGCCGGGTCTGCCGCTACCATGACAATATCCTCTTGATGGGGGAGGCGATCGCCCAAAGTCTCCTCCGCTTCCACCCAATCATCCTCTATCTCTACCGATGCCTGTTTCCGCTTCTGCTTGGCAGAGGCAAAATATTGTAATTGTCGATAAATTGCCTGCCGGTCCTGTTCCGGATACAAATCTATCTTATTAAACACTAAAATCAACGGCTTTTGAGTCCGCCGCAACTCACAGAGTGCCTCGTATTCCGTCCGGGTAATATCCCCAGACACCACAAATAAAATTAAATCCGCAGCGCCAGCAATATTGCGCGCCATCTCCGATCGCACTTGACCCTCAACCTCATCCAATCCGGGGGTATCAATCAACTCTACCGCCAGATTACCCCCCACATCCCACTGCACCGATCGCGGCCATTGGGTTACCCCATGAATCGGTCCCGTTGTCAGGATTTTTTGACCCATCAAGGTATTCAATACCGTAGATTTACCCCGACTGACTAACCCAAAAGCGGCAATGCGAATCATCCCGCCATCGAGTCGTTCTAAAGTAGCCGAGAGGCGATCGAGTTGTGCCTGCATCGCTGCCTGCTGTTTGACATCCATACTCTGGAGTCGCGATCGCCGATGTTGCGAATAGAACGACTGCGCCTGCCGAATGCTGGCGCGGGCTCGGTTCAGATATTGGGTATCTTGCCGGTTTGAACCATTCAAACCGGCGGAAGCGGGGGAGGGGTTGGGGGTTTTAGGTGCTTGGTTCAAGGTTCGGAATCGCTACACTCTCTGCTATTCTATTCTCCTGCAAAGCCTTCACTTGTGCAGTGAGGCTTTCCGACTTTTTCGATTCGGGTACGAATCGCGTCACAGTCTGCTTGACAAATCCTTGCAAAAATGCAATCCGTTGATTCTGTTGAAACACTGTTTTTAAGGTCTGATTCAGTTGTTCCAAATTAATCCCGGACTCTGCACTCACGTCTTGCGCTTGGAAGTATTCAATCAGACTCAAACCCGCTAACCGTGTTAAATAGGCGGCGCTAATCCCTTGGACAACTCCACCCGCAATGTATGTGACGGCGTTACTTTTGAGGATGGCGGAAATGGTTTGGGTAGACAGTTCCACCACTCCCAGTTTTACCAGTTGTTCCCCCATTGCAGCAGCGATCGCCTTTTCTCGGTCAAAGGAAAAAGGATGCTGATAAATCTCTCCTAATTCCACAATTAATTGCGTAGTAACCGCACCTGTGGCTAACAAATCTAAGGCTGCTACTGGGTTGGCAAAGGTTGCCGCAGCGGAAATATACTGATATTTCTCAATGACTGGCATGGCGCGATCGCGACGCAGTTGGTTTAATACCTGTTGTGCTTCCGCTTTTAAGGCGACTGCCTGCCGGTAACTTTGGGCGATTACAAACTGCTGGCTTTCTTTTGCTACCATTTCCTGCAACCGCGTCATTAAGCCAGTCGCTTCCGGTTCCGGTTGTTCCATTGTCTCAACCGTTGTCCCATCACTTTGATGCTGCCGCACTTTCACCGGATTTGGTGCAACCGAAATTGCTACAACATTCTCAGGATTTAATGTTAAACCCAGGCGATCAATCGCACGCTGCAAGATTCCCGCTTGTTGTTCCGGTAAAGTCTGGTCTTTTTTATTCCAGGCGACTAAAACCGGGACGGCTGCTACAGTGAGTTGTTGAATGGCTTGAAATTCCGAGTCGGTTAAGTCACCACTGGTTAAGAATACCACCACATCTGCCGCGATCGCCTGTTTCCATGCCGCAGTTTCTTGTAAGGGTAATCCTTCCTCTGCATCCCTCACCGTAAACAAGGCGGGAATTTCTGTAAAGGTTAGGGTTTTATCGGTTTGGGACTGCCAGTTCGACTGTAACCATTGCATGACTTTGGTTTTGCCGGTCCCTTTACCCCCGGCGATCGCCAGATGCAGTGCCTTGCGAGTTGCATCCGGTGAGAGTTGTCCGAGGCGAGTTCTTAAGTCAGCAATGATTTGGGCATCTCCTGCCTCTGCCTCTATCTTGGCTATTACCAATCCCGCTTGAGTTTTGGCTTTTTCCAGCATCTCTGCGGTGACTGATTCAGCGGCGATCGGTGTTATTTTCGCGGGTTCCCGTTTTTTGAACAGCCAAAATCCGGTTCCAATGGCGATCGCGCCGAGTACCCCAATTTCCCCCGCTTCTCCCCAGGAGTGATTCAAACTTTCCATCAGCCACAGACCAAAGGATAAGCCCAAACCGCCAATTAAAATAGGTCTTTGCAGTTTAACCGCCATAAAATTATCCCACTTTCTTTATAGATGTTCATTCGTGGGGCAACCGGGGGCAAACAGTTTCCGATACGCGATCGCCCTTCTTTTCTATCTCCATTTTAACGGTTGGGGTTGCACTTCCAACTCTACTCTTACAGTGCGGATTTTACGATCCCAACCCAAGGACCAGAAACCGGGTTTCTAACCCAGATGATTGCTATTTGCCATCAATTTTGTGAAGAAACCCGGTTTCTCAACCCCCAACCCAGGACCAGAAACCGGGTTTCTAACCCAGATGATTGCTATTTGCCATCAATTTTGGGAAGAAACCCGGTTTCTAACCCCAACCCAGAACCAGAAACCGGGTTTCTAACCCAGATGATTGCTATTTGCCATCAATTTTGGGAAGAAACCCGGTTTCTCAACCCCCAACCCAGGACCAAAAACAAAACCCTGCAATCATTTACGATTACAGGGTTTTATTTTTAGTAATGGCGGGAGGCGGATTTGAACCACCGACCTTCGGGTTATGCGTACCATCTACAACTTTCGTTGCCCGGTATCTTTCCAGTTTGTGGTCTGGACTCTCCCTTCACCCTCAGCTTTAACTGTTAGGGTGCCTCCCATCGAGTCTCTACACCTTCTCTTGTTCAGAGCTTGGCTCGGGATTACCGCGCTACCGGCTTCCCCGAATTTGAGAGGCTATCGCATACCAGTTTCCTTAGTATGCAGCCCATCGCAATGCTAACTATTAAGCGTTTAGTTAACTTGCGTATTGAGCCCGACGAGCTACCAGACTGCTCTATCCCGCGTCACTGAAGTTACTATAACCTGAACTTAAGTGTTTTGACAACCCCTAAAGCAAAACTTTTTTAAATCCCCTGCTACTAAAGGGTTTCAGCCTTTCTTGGTCTCAGCACCTCCCCCAAGCCCCCTCCAATTCTGAAAAAAAAGCAAAGAAAATACCTGAATAGCTGTTCATGTGTTAAGATGAATTCAGAATTAATGGAGGAAGTCGAGCAATGACGACCGTAACTCAAATGAAATGCGCCTGTGAATCCTGCCTGTGTGTGGTTCCGACGGATAAAGCCGTCATGAAAGATGGCAAGCCCTACTGTTCTGATGCCTGTGCCAATGGTCATGCGGATGGAACTGGATGTGGACACTCCGGTTGTGACTGTCACTCCTAATCTTCGTCATCAGCAAAAAAGCCCTCATTCCTTTATTCAAGGGGAATGAGGGCTTTTTTTGCGGCAACGGGTGAGGATTAAGTAGACGGAAGATTGGGCGAGGGGCGAGTGGGGGCTGGGGGTTCCCTGCCGGGGATAAAATTAGGCAAGGGTGAATCCACGCGATCGCGAGTATCGATGCAAACCGACATCGCCTGAGAGGTGACCAAATCAATTTGATTTTGTAACCCCACCACGCATCGAGAAAATTGCGTGGGTAATAAACTGCGGCGACAGAAATCGAGAATTAAAGGGGCCTCAGATTCATCCCGGCGATCGCTAATATCCACCACACAGGTTGCCAACTCCAGAGGACGACGCACCTCCTGACAGCGAGTTAGGGCATCTTCGGCCAAAATATCTGTGCGGCTATCAATCTCTTCAACGCATTTAGAGAGTTCTTCGGGACGAAGGGCCGCAGAGCAGGCAAGGGCCACAGTCTCTGGGGGGAGTTGGCGATCGAGTAACTCAGCAGCACAGCGATCATAAGCATTTTTTCTCGCGGCTGCCGGTGCTGGGTTTAACGGAATCAGGCCCACCGTTAGAGCCACTAATGAAAGCCCCAACAGTCCACCCTTGCGCCACCGTTGTGCTGGGGCGCTACTCCCCAGGCGACTGCGAATTTTGCGAATCATCATTATTTAAAGACTCCTCATGACAAAAAACAGGACATTTGACCCTCAACCGATGTTTCTGAGCACAAAGTCATCTAAAGTTAGACTTGAAACTGAACCTAGTAAAGATCTATACTAGAGAGTCTGGGAAAACTGTGTAACAACTGACGAGGAAAAGGAATGTCACGATATCGAGGCCCGAGACTGAGAATAGTACGCCGTTTAGGAGAACTGCCCGGATTATCGCGCAAAACTCCTAAGCGCGCCTATCCCCCAGGACAGCACGGGCAAGCCCGCAAAAAACGCTCGGAATATGCAGTCCGCTTAGAAGAAAAGCAAAAACTGCGCTTTAACTATGGTCTGAGCGAAAAGCAACTGCTGCGCTATGTCCGTCGCGCCCGTCGCGTCACGGGTTCTACGGGTCAAGTGCTGCTACAACTGCTGGAGATGCGTCTGGATAATACCATTTTCCGTATGGGAATGGCACCGACGATTCCAGCGGCACGGCAATTGGTCAATCACGGTCACCTCACGGTTAATGGTCGGGTTGTGGATATTCCCAGTTACAATTGCCGTCCCGGAGACATCATTGCCATCCGCGATCGGGAAAAATCTCGCCAGATGGTCCAAGCTAACTTGCAATCTCCTGGATTAGCCAATATGCCGAGCCATTTGGAGTTTGACAAGAACAAACTCGAAGGCAAGGTCAATGGAGTGATTGAGCGGGAATGGATCGCGCTACAAATTAATGAGCTCCTGGTGGTTGAATACTATTCTCGACAAGCCTAACGTTTCAAGTCTCGCTGCTTCTTACCGCGCAGCCTAATTAGAGATTTTTTAAAGCCCCCAAACCCGTCAGCAAGGGGGCTTTTAGTTTGGGGATGAAGGATGAAGGATGAAGGATGAAGGATGAAGGATGAAGGATGAAGGATGGGGGATGAAGGATGAAGGATGAAGGATGAAGGATGAAGGATGAAGGATGAAGGATGGGGGATGAAGGAGATGTTCGTAGTAACGACTTCAGTCGTTGCTTTCCTGTCACGGCGGAAGTCGTGACACGCACGATTGGCGGATGAAGAGCCTGCTTGGGGACTGGAGGCAGAGCATCCAAAGAGGCGTGACGTAAGCTAACGCTTACGCCACGCGGTAACGACTGAAGTCGTTACTACAAACTTTCTTCCCCATCCCTGATCCTCCGATTTGCGATAGGGTACGGCGGTAACGACTGAAGTCGTTACTACAAACTTTCTTCCCCATGCCTCATCCTCCAATTTGCGACATGGTACGGCTGTAGCTGCCGGTTTCGGTGCCGGAGTCTCGCTGTTTGTAGTTGATTTCGGGTTTGAGTTCGAGTAAATGGGCGACTTGCTGGCGGATATCTGGGAGGGGAATACCCTGGCGGAGGGCGGTTTTGAGGTTGATTTGGCCGGTTTCGTTGAGGAGACAGGGCCTTAACCAGCCTTCGGCACTTAAACGCATTCGGTTACACCGATCGCAGAAACATTCGGACATCTGAGAAATAAATCCGACGGTGCCTTTGGCGTTGGGAATCTGAAACACATCCGCAGGACCATTTCCGGTGACTTGTCCTTCTGTTAATCCCCAGCGATCGCGAATGCGTTGGCGGAGTTCTTCTGAGGGAATCCAACCGCAGTCGCCAAATAATTCCCCATTCCCGATCGGCATGAATTCGATAAAGCGAACGTGCCAATTTCGGGCAATCGTTAATTCAGCTAAATCTAAAACTTCGCGATCGTTGACCCCGGGAATCACCACAACATTTAATTTTAAGGGGTTAAATCCGACCCGATAGGCTTCCTGAATTCCATCCCAAACTTGTTGCCAGCGACTGGTGCCGCGAGTTCCGGCTAGGAAGTCGAAGGTTTGCGCTTCTAGCGAATCAAGGCTGATATTAATCCGGCGCAGTCCGGCATCATAGAGGAGTTGGGCTTTTTGGGCTAGGAAAAAGCCATTGGTGGTTAGGGCTAAATCTTGAGTTTGGGGGAGATTGGCGATCGCCTGGACAATTTCCACCACATCCGCCCGAATTAGGGGTTCCCCTCCCGTTAACCGAAACCGCGTAAATCCGACAGGGATAAATACTTCTTTCAGTAACGTTAAGAGTTCCTCACGAGTGAGTAAATCCTGTTGCCGGATATAGTCAAGTTCTGCCCCTTCTGGCATACAGTATTGGCAGCGAAAATTGCAGCGGTCAATTAAACTAATCCTCAGATAATCCACTCGATTTCGCTGTGGGGGGACTTCAATGGTCCGAGTGGTATTTTTTAACGGGTTGGTTTCAACAAAATTGCCCATTTGACCCCTAGATGCTTTCATCGGATATCTTGCTTATTCTAACGAAGACCCTTTCAGACTCTCATTCAGGTCTGGGGTTTCACCTATCAAAATTTTGATGAGTTGCTGTCAAAACTTTTTATAATTGGGGGTGAGCCTGATTTTTAGGGATTAATGGCTTGCTGAGACCAGGTGCGATCGCCATTGAATTGATAAAGCCAGCGGTTTTGAGGTTCTCCTCGTAATTCTAACCAATCCACGGTGATGGGATCGAGTAAAAGTAAACAAAATTGGGCTAGGGGTTGGCTGGTATCCGGGACTGGGGAAAAGAAATCATCGCGCTCGCCACAGGGTGCAGCGGGATCCGGCCAAGAAAACTGGCGTCGGGTACTGTCGGAAAGTTGCTGCCATTCCCGACAACGGGCTTGTTGCAAAGCGGGGTTAGGGGTATGAGGGTCTACTAAGCTCAAGTGACCCTGGAGACGGAACTGTTCCCGGGTGATGGGGAAGTACCAGCAGACTTCGCCATGAGGATGGGAGGGGATTTGCTGGGCTTTTTGGCTGCGGGCATCGGTGACCATTTTGAGTTGGTTGGTTTCCTCTAAAAAGCCGCGAAAGACAACGGTGCGATTAGCGGGAGTTCCGTCTGGGCGGATGGTGGCGAGTTGGAAGTAGCGCGATTCGGGTCGGCTACGGTTGCGCTGAAGGGCATGGGATAGGGGCGATCGCCACGGTGCAAGAGACATGATTCAAGGAGACGGCACTCAGATTAGTTTTTGTTTTATTCTATCGCGACGGCAAAGGCGATCGGTCCTTAAACCCCAGATGCCCCTCCCCGATTATGAATTAAATCTGTAGAAATCACCGAAGTGACTGGGCTTGACTTACACTACAAATAACAACAAGTCCCTGACTTACTGGGGGTTTCCCCTGGGCCTGAAAGGTGAGTAGAGGGAGGAAATCAGGAAAACATTCACTTAATGAATGCAAAAGTTCAGGACCAGGAAGGGGAGCGGTTTTCTTGGGGTACATGGGGGGTGAAAAGCTTTTCCTTCCTGACATTTATCGCCGGATTTCACCGACTTGATTGAAATTAAATGGATTGCAAAAATTTTTAAACCTGCTCACTCGATCGCACCCAAAGCTAGAGCAATCATGCTCCGGAGTCCCAACCCTCTCCCATCATTTCCAGCAATTGTGGGGATAACTTTTGCCTTCCCTGCTCTTCCACGGCTGAGTTTCCCCAACATTTTCTTGACAAAAGTTTACGTTTTTTTGAAAAATTAAATATTGCCAAAAATTCCCTTTTGAGGTAAGGGTCTAGTTCTTTAGATTAAGTTAAAAATAGTTGTTTTTTTGTGTAATTTGTTGCCGAAATTACATCGACATATAGGATAGATTCTTTTAGAGAAGTTAAAACCTTTCTCTGTCAGTTAGCATTGGCCCTTCAGATGTCTCATTCAGATGCAGTCGGTGCCTTGGTTGAGCCCAAAAATTTCCATACTGCAATCGGAAACCAAACCGATTCAAGTTGGCCCTGGCTGGAACCGTTCCCTCAATGGTTCTCGTTACCCGGGAGGGATGATGCTGCTTCCAATTTAGCCCTTGAGAGACCCAAATCAGTTCAAGGGAAATTTTGCTGGATTGCTGCCAACGGTTCAAACCACACAAGTGCTGGACTGCCGAAGGGAAGAACAGTATTCAGGGGACTGTCTGAATGCCGACTCCAGTAGGATTCTCCCCAGACAAGAGGCGACCTGAACGGACCCTCAGATTCCTCAACCCTGTTCACCGGCAGCCCAGCCCGACCGCATCTGGTGAGTCCAGAGTTTTAAGGACCGGCTTCCTCCGCGAAGCCCAAGGCAGGAAAAACCACTTAATTGTGCAATCTACATCGACTCTATCCCCATCCTACCTGCCAATTTCTCTATCCCAAACCAATAGCGTGAGACGACGACCCATGCAAAACCTAGAAGGCAGCATTTGCGGGATTCTTGGCTTGTGCCAAGACATCAGCAAACGGGAATCCAGCAAAGAACTTATGAACCCAAGCCGCGCCTCTGTTTTACAACAACTGACCCTCGGCGTTGCACAAGCTGAGGATTTTGACACCGCATTAAGCTTGGCCCTGCGACAAGTCTGCGAAATTGCCGGATGGGATTATGGAGAAGCTTGGTCCTTGAATTCCGAAGGCGGATACCTTGAATGTAGTCCCGCATGGTATGCCGGAAAAATCAATGCCCTCGGGCGACCCTTGCCAGAGATTGAAAAATTCCGCAAACAAAGCGAAACCCTAACCTTTTTACCCGGAATTGGTCTACCTGGACGGGTCTGGGTTCAACAAAAGCTAGAATGGGCCAAAGATGTATCTCAACTGCCCCAGGCCATTTTTCCTCGGGTGAAACTCGCCCGAAAACTGGGCATCAAAGCGGCCCTGGGTGTACCAATTCTCGCCAACGGGGAAATTCTTACCGTCCTGGTCTTCTTCATGGTGGAGTCCCACCCAGAAGATTGGGGGATCGTTGAACAGGTTTCGGAACTTCTCCGGGGACTGGGCTCGGTACTGTTCCAGAAACGCGCAGAAGAAGTCTTACGAAAAGCCGAACAAAAATATCGGAATATTTTTGAGCGTTCCATCGAAGGAATGTTTCAAAGTAACCCCTCCGGGGAATACCTCCTGGTTAACTCGACCCTGGCGCATATTTATGGGTACGACTCACCGGGAGAAGTGATGAATTCGATTCGGGATATCCAACATCAGCTTTATGTGGACCCCTCGCGACGGCAGGAACTGAACGACCTGTTACAAGAAAAAGATGCGGTGTGGGACTTCCAATCTCAGTGCTATCGCAAAGATGGCAGCATCATTTGGATTTCTGAAAATGCGCGGACGATCCGGGATGCCAAGGGCAAAATCATTGCCTATGAAGGCACGGTTAAAGATATTACCGATCGCAAACGGGCAGAAGAACGGTTTGCCGCTTTGGTGCAGAACTCCTCAGACACCATCGCCATTTTGTCCGCAGACGGGAAAATTTTATATGGGTCACCCTCCCTCGATCGCATTTTAGGATATCAACCCGATAGCTTATTGGGTCACTGCCTCCTGGATTATGTCCATCCCGAAGATGTGGCAATGGTTCGCGAAGTGATCATGCCTCGACCCAAAGCCACCCCCTCCAAGCGATCGCTACACCCCTGCAAATTCAATAACCTACACCCCTCCAAAATCATGGCAGATTTTTCCCCCCTCACCCTGAACAATCGCCCGGACCTCTCCTTATCCTTAAAACCCATTGAATATCGGTTTCGCCATGCCGATGGAACTTGGGTCTACTTAGAATCCGTAACCAATAACCGCCTCGATGATCCCAGCATCCAAGGAATTGTGGTTAATTCTCGGGATATCACCGAACGCAAAGAAGCCGAAGAACAACTCCATCAGCGACTGGTCATCGAAGCGGCATTATCTCAGATTTCCCGCTTGTTCGTCTCCACCCGCGAACCCAACTTCCATAAAATCCTCGCCCGAGTTGGCATTGCCGCCGGAGTAGAACGGGCCTATATTTTTGAGTTCGACGATCGCAGATGTCAATTTAGCAACACTTATGAATGGTGTTCCACTGCGGCGATCTCCCAAATCCAGAACCGCCAAAACCTGCAATCGGCGGATTTCCCCTGGCTGATGGACCAACTCACGGTCCTGGAAATCTTAGATATCTGTAATGTCCATTGGCTACCAAAAGCCGCCCATGCCGAAAAAGCCTTCTTTCTCTCTCAAAATATCCAATCGTTGCTCATTGTCCCACTTTTTTCCCAGGAGGAACGATTAGTCGGATTTCTAGGATTTGACGATCGCCAAATTCAACCCCATTGGTCCGCCAGCCATGCTCAACTCCTGCGGGTCATTGCCCAAATGCTCTCCAGTTATTATCAACGTAAGCAAACTGAAGAAGCCCTGCGGCAGGCGGAACGCAAATATCGCAGCATCTTTGAAAATGCCGTGGAGGGGATTTTTCAAACCACTCCCAGTGGTCAATACCTCACCGCCAATCCCATGTTGGCCGCTATTTATGGATATGATTCCCCGGAAGAATTAATCCAAGTCTTGACGGATATCGAACATCAACTCTATGTGGACCCCCAGCGCCGGTCCGAGTTTCGCCGCTTGTTACAAGAACAAGAAACCGTCTGGGGCTTTGAGTCCCAAGTCTATCGCCGCGATCGCCGCATCATCTGGATTTCTGAATGTGCGCGGACCATTCGCGATACCAACGGTGAAATCATCGGGTATGAAGGCACCGTGGTTGATATCACCCAGCGCAAACAAGCTGAGGCAGAACTGCACCAACGGGATAACTTATTGCTGGGGGTCGCCCAAGCCATGAATCACCTGTTGACCAATAGCAACACTGCTCAAGCGGCATTGGATGCCTTGGCTACCCTCGGAGAAGCGGCAGGGGTCGATCGCGTCTATATCTGTGAGTTATCTAATCCCACCACCGCCTACAGCTTCGGCAATCCCTCAGACCCTAACTCAAAATTGTCCTCTTGTTCCGACTGTACCTCTCGGGAACATTGTAAAATGTGGATTCGGTTTGAGTGGACCCGAACTCCCCAGGTCGGTTTTAAAAATGGGGCCTGTTCCGTCGTCCAGTTACGCTCAAGCCTCCTCGATACCTTGTTAGTCGGTGAAACGGTCAGTTTGATTGCTCAGAATTTGAATCCAGCCGAACAACAACTGTTTGCTCAAGAGGGAACGCGATCGAGTTTGATGGTTCCGATCCTGGTGAATAATGAATTTTGGGGATACATCGGGTTTGATGACATTGAGGTTGATCGTCCTTGGTCCAAAAGCGAAGTCTCGATTTTAAGTGCGATCGCGGCGAGTATAGGCGGTGCACTGCAACGTCATCACCAAGAGGAAATGATTCGCCATCAAGCCTATCATGACCGTCTCACGGGTTTACCCAACCGGCAACTATTGGATGAACGCCTGCCAATGGCGATCGAAACTGCCAAACAGGAAAAAGACCAACTGGCGGTGATGTTTCTGGACCTCGATCGCTTCAAAATCATTAACGACACCCTCGGTCATGCTGTCGGCGATGAACTCCTCCAAACCGCTGCCTCACGCTTGCGAAGTTGTCTGCGTGATAGTGATATTATCGTCCGCTGGGGTGGAGATGAATTTATTCTGTTGTTAGAAGGAATTACCAGTACAGAAGATGCCGCCCAGATTGCTCAAAGACTGCTGGAATGTCTCCGTCCCGCTTTTGAGATTGAAGGTAACCAACTCTATATTACGGGGAGTATTGGTTTAGCCCTTTATCCCCGGGATGGAGATGACCCGGAAACTTTAATTAAAAATGCGGATACAGCCCTTTATCGCGTCAAAGAACAGGGCCGGAATCATTACCAGATATACTCTCCTGCCATGAGTTCAGAAGCCTCTGAGTTACTGGTTTTGGATAACTCACTTCATGAGGCTTTAACCCGAGAAGAATTTTTTTTGGAATTCCAACCCCAGGTAAATTTTAAAACCGGCGCAGTGGTTGGGATGGAAGCTTTAGTGAGGTGGCAACACCCGCATTTGGGATTAGTTCCTCCCCATACGTTTATTCCGATCGCAGAAGACAACTGTGAGATTATCAAATTGGGGTGGTGGGTGTTGCAGCAGGCGATCGGCCAAAATAAAACATGGCAGGATGCGGGATTACCTCCGATTCGGATGATGGTGAATCTCTCCACTCGTCAATTCCACCATCCGGATTTAGCCGAAATTGTCTCCCAAATGCTGGGAGAGGCGAAGCTAGACCCCCATTGGTTGGGGTTAGAAATTAGCGAAACCACGGCGATGCATGACCCGGATTTGACCGATAGCATTTTGCGTCAGTTTCGCACAATGGGAATTTCCACGGCGATCGATGATTTTGGAATTGGGTATGCTTCTTTAAATTATCTGAAAAAATTTTGCTTCCAAACCCTGAAAATTGACAAGTCTTTTGTCTGGGATGTCGCACTCAATGCCAAAGAAGCGGCGATCGTCTCGGCGATTATTACTCTAGGACAAAAGCTGAATATGAATGTGGTGGCGGAAGGAGTAGAAACTGCCGTCCAGCGGGATTGTTTGCTGAATCTCAACTGCTATGAAATGCAGGGATATTTGTTTAGTGCTCCCCTGAGTGCGTTCAATGCCACCCGACTGCTAGAACAATCCCAAGGACTGTTATAAGAGACCACCGGGGGCGATCAATCCCTTGTGAGCCTACATTGGGATTTTATAAATCATCCCAATGTTTGTAGTAACCCCTTCAGGGGTTTCTCTAAAGATGACTCCTAAAGGAGTCACTACGAACATTGGGATGATTTATTTTTTGGAGTTCCCTTAGCGCATCTGGATCGCGACCCGACGGGGGATAATCCGATTTAGGCGGGTACTTTTTCTTTCTGTTCTCGGACCCAGTGACGATGTTGGGCGATCGCCTGAATAAAGGTTTCGGCTGCTGACTGGAAGTCCGACCCTCCGGTTAGAGTAACCACCCCTTTCTCCGATCGCACCTGTCCATTGGAGTCAGACTCTAATAAGCTCACTCCTTGGATACTCGATGCCTTGAGTAATTCCACCCCCTCACCCGTGGCGGCGATCGCCTTACAATGCCGGAACGCCTCATTAATAAAATGAATCGCGTCTCCCTCCTGCTTCAACGTCTCAATGCTTTCTCGTCCCCCGGGAACATAAATCGCATCATACATAATCGAACCCGTGGCGATAAACATCTTATCCACCTTCACTTGTTCACCAGATGCACTGGTAATCATCCCGCCAAACTTCGAGACAATCTTGGCACTTGCTCCGGCCTCCTGTAATGCCTGTTTCATTTGCATTAACTGAGTTCCATCAAACCCATCAGCAGCTAAAATCGCCACCTGCCGACTCGTCACCGTATCTTTAACCGTATTCTCCATACTCAGAGAGGGAGAACGGCGACCGTGATTTTCCACAGCAGGTTCAGTAGGAGGTGAGATGCCAATTCCCTTGGCGACCCGCTTGGCTAATTCATGATCCACATGATTAAACAGATCCACCATCCGTTCCTGAATCTGCTTGTCTTCCACCTTCCCTAACTCAAAGTGACTAGCAGAAACGAGGTGATCCTGTTCCACCTGGGATAAGCTATTCCAGAACAAGGTTGCTTGACTAAAATGATCCTGAAAACTCTCACTGCGTTTGCGGATCTTCACGCCTTCCACCTTTTCTGCATAGTGCTTATAAGCGCGCATATTCTCCGGGTTCGCCATCGGACAACCCCCTGCCCGAGAGTTGGGAAAATAATTTACCTGACCCTTATCAATGGTTTGGCGGGAATACCCATCGCGCTGATTGTTATGAGTGGGAGCAACCGGACGATTAATCGGGAGTTCTGCAAAGTTCGGGCCACCCAAGCGAATTAACTGGGTATCGGTATAAGAGAACAAACGACCTTGTAACAACGGGTCATTGCTAAAATCAATTCCCGGGACGACATGACCGGGGTGGAACGCCACTTGTTCAGTCTCCGCAAAAAAGTTATCGGGATTGCGGTTGAGGGTCATTTTGCCAATGATTTTCACCGGCACTAATTCCTCGGGAATTAGCTTGGTCGGGTCTAACAAATCAAAGTCAAATTTATCTGCTTCTTCCTCCGCAACGAGTTGGACTCCGAGTTCAAATTCTGGATAATGTCCCATTTCGATCGCATTCCAAAGGTCACGGCGATTAAAATCTGGGTCTTTCCCTGCCAGCTTTTGGGTTTCATCCCAGACTAGGGAGTGCATTCCCAGAGGCGGACGCCAGTGCAACTTCACCAAGTGCGCCTTACCTTGCTCATTAATCCAGCGGAAGGTATGGACGCCGAACCCTTCCATCATCCGGTAACTGCGGGGTAAAGCGCGATCGGAAAGCACCCACATAATCATGTGCATCGATTCCGGCATCAGGGAAATAAAGTCCCAGAAATTATCATGGGCGGCAGAAGCTTGGGGCATCTCGTTGTGCGGTTCCGGTTTAACCGCATGAACCAGATCCGGGAATTTAATCCCATCCTGAATGAAAAAGACCGGCATATTATTACCCACTAAGTCATAATTCCCTTCTTCGGTATAAAACTTAGTGGCAAACCCTCGCACATCCCGAACCGTATCGGCTGAACCCCGGAACCCAACCACCGTCGAGAAGCGGACAAAGACCGGCGTTTTCACCGCAGGGTCTTGGAGGAATTTCGCCTTGGTGTATTCCGCCATCGATTCATACACTTGAAAATAACCATGCGCCGCAGAACCCCGGGCATGAACCACCCGTTCGGGAATTCGTTCATGGTCAAAGTGGGTCATTTTTTCGCGAAAATGGAAGTCCTCCATTAACGTCGGACCGCGATCGCCAGCGGTTAGGGAATTATTGGTGTCATCAATTAGAACTCCCTGGTTTGTGGTCAAGTTTTCGCCCGTCTCCCGGCGAAACATTTCTAAACTTTCATTTTTCTGGTCTTCAAAATTATTATCTTGATTCATGGTCGGTTTTAACCTTTAACAGGATTCAGTGAAACGAATTCAGATTGATTGAAACACCGAGATGTTTCCTAAGCAAAAAGTTACCCTTTATTAAGGGATTCTGATAAAACAGGGTTTTCGCACAGCGTAAACACCCAAAAATTCAGCTCATTCTAAACTCAGCACAAATGCAGTAATCTGGATATTTTCCAGTATAGAAATGTGATTCTCTTTACTGATGATGAGAAATTATTTTTACCTTGTTTCGTTTTCTAAAGGGTAACGTAGGCTTGGATCTATTGTCAACAAGTTTTGATTTTTTAAGTTTTTTCCCAGATAAAGGGCAGATTGATTGGGGAGAAATACCCAGGGTACTGCTCTTGGTGGTTAGCTTCCGCTCAGGCGATCGCCTGTTCTCTATTAACAGACAATAGTCAGAGAAGGAGATTGCTACATCAGTGACTTCTCCGGCTAGATTAAGGCAAATTTGTTATTCTTTTGGACGATATCGAGCATAGGAGGGAAAGAAACAATCTGTCATCTATCTAAAGGAATAACCGAGTCGGGCCGGAGTCTCTGCCTCACGGATTTAAAAAGCGATCGCAACCTAACTCACCCCAAAATGCGATCGCCCTTCCTGTTTAAAGTATTGCCGATTATTTAGGCGTAGCGCTCTTGTTGTTTAAAATAATGATAAAGATTTGCCACTGTCAAATCGGGTACTTCTTGCCAATTTGAGGGCGCTAAAGCCGGATATCCCGTAGCATTGGCGCGCTGAAACACATAAGACTCATGATGTTGGCGCAATTCCGGTTTCACAATAAAGCGAAGTTGATCCCGCAGGGAATCGTAATGCGATTTTTGCTTTAATGTTTCATAAAAGGACAGTTCCACGGGCGGTTCAGCCGGATTCGTATTTGCTGTCGCGCCTGAGTTCTCCTCATCCGGTAATTCTAAGCTGGCTAATTCTTTGAGTTCGGAGGGCGATAGACTTTTCATCCAATCCACTTGATTTTGCCAAGATTCTAATAAGGGTAAATCCTGGGTATGAATCCGCATGACTTCCGGAAACAGAAAATCGAGTTCATTGTCACATTCGCAGCGATCGATAATTTGGAGAGAATTGTCTCGGATTTTTTTGCGTAAATTAGATAGGCGCGCACTTACCACTTCATGCTGGCCTTGGAGTTGGTAGATTGTAGTAATGGTCTGGTCAATCAACCAACTGCACTCCATCCGGCGCAGTTGTCCAGCCGCCGAAGTCTGTTGGTATAAATTTGGATTATTATAAGTGACTAGAGCATTGTGTAACATTCCTTTGGCTAGAGTGAAATTATCATTTTTATGCTTCATATCGGTCATTATTAAAGCATGATTTAAACAAACAATAGCTTCTTTAAATTCCTCATAAGATTGAGATAAAATCATTTCATGATTTTTAAATTGAATATCTTTAGGTATTTGCTCAATGCGTTGAAGAATTTCTGCCCTTTGGTTCTTCAATGCGTGTTTCAGGTCAATGAAACCGTTGTTAACTTGTAAATGTAGTTTCTTAATATCTTCCCGCCACTTCAAGGCTTGCCAGATGTTAACCGCTGCCAATACTACCCCAGCTACCGGATCCAATCCAATCAAAGGTGTACTCGCTTGCAGTGCTGCTACAGTATTTAGCACATCATTAAGCATCCTGGAGATTTTCAGAAAATCAAGATGGTTTTGAGCCATTTGCATCCCAGTTAATCCTATTTGTAGAGGCGTTAATGCTAAAAATGGCTGCGCGCTCATCCCAATGGCATGAGCAACGAATTGACCCGTCGCCTTGTCTTGTGCGATACCCAGTGCAGTCCCCGCACTATTCTTGACGACTTCATAGGCTCCGGAGGCGATCGCCGCCTGAATCTTGGAAGGAAAGACGAATAAGCCGTCAGGCAAAATAAATTGTACATCCTGATTGACTGAAACCTTTCCGCAGACTATCCGAATGGATCCAATTATCTTTGCCTCTATCCTTATCATAATTTTTACCAAATTGGGCTAGATTTAGTGATGATTGTTTTATTATAATCGTTATGAGTAATAAGGAAAAGCTCTGATATGAATGAATACATGGCGACCTTGGCGACCTTTCAGGCTATTACCCAGTCTGTCCAGCAGGTGGAGATGGATCCATCTAGCTCAGTAGAGATTAAGGACTCAGCAAAACAGCTCTCTGAATCCCTGCAACCCTGTTTGAAAGAGCTTCAGCAGTCAGCAGCACGCCTGCAACGCTTGACCCAAGTTGGTCTGACGAAGTTGGCTCATGCGGATGATGTTCGCTTGAGTAAATACAACATTCTTCAGGCCCCTAAACCAGCAATCTGGGACCATCTGGGTGAACTGACTGGTGCCAGTTTCCGAGTTCGTCAGTTAGGACAGCAATGCCAAACGGAAGTTGTTACAGAAATTCATGACTTTGGGAGCAAAAGGGCAACTCAACTCCGGAATAAATGGTTTTTTGATGACAAAAAGAAGGAATTCAAAAAAGGAATTCATTTTTTTGAAAAAGATGCCTTGCTCAAGGAATTACGGCATGAACTAGAATCCTTGATAGTAACTCTCATCGAAACCACTCAATCGAAGTTAACGCTGATGAATCAAGAATTAAAATTAATCGAATCTAACACCCTCAACGATTGTATCAATCGCTTGGATAAATCGACTCAAAAAACCTGGCAAGAGCAGATTAACTCAACCCGGAGGAAACTGGAACAACAGTTTAGTCAGTCCCGGAACAGTTTACCCAGTAAAATTATTAATTTTCCCACTCTTTATAATGAAGCGTTAAATAATTTGGCCAAACAGGATATGATGGGTATGAATCTGGAAGCCTTTGAAAAATTCTGTGAAGATTTATTTCTGATTCTGATAGATATAATTCAGACTTTGTTCACGGATCAAACCCAAGTAGCCATTGAGGCTATCGATCAACGAATCGCCTTTTATAACGAATTGCTCACAAAGCAGGAACGGTATCAGCAGGAAACCCCCGAACAATGGCAAGCCGAAAAAGCCTGGATCAATGAACAACGCCAGAATATCCAGCAGGTGCGCCAGGGTATAGAAGCAATTCTGGCTTAAAGAATTGCCCGGTAAAAGCGATATAGAATTTAGATAATTATTTTGGGAGTGGGAGCGTCTCGCTCCCTTTTCCAGTTCTCGCTCCCTACTCTAAAATAGAGCATCTCGCTCCCACTCCGCACTTCCTATCCCAATGATTTAAACGCCCTAAAGTTGCTGCAAAAAGCGTAAATCACTGCTATAAACCCGGCGAATATCATCAATTTGATACAACACCATCGCAAACCGTTCCACACCGAATCCAGCGGCAAATCCTGTATAAACCTCCGGATCATACCCCACGGCTTTTAACACATTCGGATCAACCGTGCCGCATCCTAACACCTCCAACCATTTCCCTTTCCACTGCACATCCACCTCGGCAGATGGTTCAGTGAAGGGGAAATAACTGGGACGGAAGCGCAAGGGTAAATCTTCCCCAAACATTTGGCGGACAAACTCTTTCAACGTCCCTTTGAGGTCCGTGAAGGTAATTCCCTTATCTATAGCCAAAATTTCAATCTGATGGAACACTGCCGCGTGAGTGGCATCCACCGTATCCCGGCGATAGACCCGTCCGGGGGCCACAATCCGCACCGGCGGCTCATGTTTTTCCATGTAGCGAATCTGTACCGGCGAGGTATGAGTCCGCAACAGGTTACCATCGGGGAGATAGAAGGTATCCTGCATATCCCGCGCTGGATGGTCTTGCGGCGTATTCAGGGCCTCGAAATTATAATAGTCCGTTTCCATTTCTGGACCCGTGGCGACGGTGTACCCCATCCCCACAAAAATATCGATCGCCCGGTCAATCACTGCATTCAAAGGGTGAATCCGACCCTGGGGACGATACACTCCCGGCATCGTCACATCGAGAGTTTCTGCCGCGAGTTGCTGTTGAATTTGGGCCTGGAGTAAATCCTGATTCCGCCCTTCCAGTTGGCTTTGCAGCGCTTCCTTGACCTCATTGGCAAGAGAACCAATTCGGGGTCGGTCCGCAGCCTCTAATTTTCCCATTCCGCGCAAGATTTGAGAAAGCTGCCCTTTTTTGCCCAGATAGTTGACTCGCAGTTGTTCGAGTTCATCAAGGGTATTCACCGAGGCGACTGCCCCCACTGCGTCCTGACGCAGGTTTTCTAGTTGGTTCTCTAAATCACTAAGCTGAGTAGTCATGCCACGAGTTTCAATCCATATTTCCCGCCATGTCGAGTTTAGCGCAAAGGGTTACCCCGAATCAGCCTAGAGCATCGATACCGGAGGAGGTCCCCACTTCCGGTCCCCTCCCCTTGGCAAGGGGAGGGCTAGGGTGGGGTCCCTCTTGGGCGATTCCCTACGGGATAGCTCTGCTTACCGCGCGTCACGAAGACACAGGAAGAACACATCCGGTCCCCTCCCCTTGGCAAGGGGAGGCGTCAGGTGGGGTCCCTCTTAGGCGATCGCGCGTCACGAAGACACAGGAAGTAAAGAGGTCTCCATACAGGCGCAGTAAGCGCAGCTATCCCGTAGGGAATCGCCACGCCAAAAGAACCCCACCCTAACCCTCCCCTTGCCAAGGGGAGGGGACTGGAGGTGTAGAGGCACTGAACCTTGGACCCTGCCAGATTGCACTTCGTGGGATCTGGCACAATGAAAGATGTCCACTTGTATGAACGAACTGATGACCATCGTCCTATCCTTTGCAGACATTGCCCGGTATCGGTCTGAATTAGCCAATTATCCCGATGCTCTCGTTGCCTTAGATGCGATCGAGGATTGTGAGGGAGATATAGAGGATGCGGCGATCGGGCTGGCGATTCAGGCCGGACAAGAACCGGATACCTCGGAACGGTGGTTAGAAGGGGTTGCCAAACGATGTCGTGCTTTTCTGTGTCAAACGGACCTCCGCACTGCGTTAGAGGCAGGTAACCTCAATCAAATCATGGAATCCCTGACCCAATCTCGTCTCTGTCCGCCCATCTTAGCAACCCCTGTGATTATTTTCGTTTTGGAAACGGGGGTAGAAACTTTTTGTGAACCCCTGAATTATAAACTCTCGTCGGAGTAGAAAAAAAGGAGCTTTCTTGGGGGAGATTTTATCAGAATGCAGTCGCTTTTTTCTAAGATTGGATTGTTTAAATCTGATTTTGAAACTGGGGGAATTCACCCCGAAACTCTCCATTCTAACCATTGCTCTTGAAATTGAGTCAAGATGATACAGACAGGTTGTTGTTGGTTTTCTTTTCCGGAATGAAACTTTTAATTAGTAATGATGATGGCATTTACGCCCCTGGGGTTTATGCTTTGGCCCAGGCCCTTCAGGGTGCAAACCATGAAGTGACCGTAGTTTGTCCCGATCGCGAACGTTCTGCCACGGGACATGGATTAACCATGCATCATCCCATCCGCGCGGAAGTGGTGGAATCGGTATTTGACCCCCGGATTAAAGCCTGGGCCTGTTCAGGGACCCCGGCAGATTGTGTTAAATTGGCCCTGTGGGCTTTATTGGACAGTCCCCCAGATTTCGTCCTCTCTGGGATTAACCGAGGGCAAAATTTAGGAACGGATATCCTCTACTCCGGGACCGTCTCTGCGGCAATGGAAGGCACCATCGAAGGCATTCCCAGTATTGCCTTTAGTCTAGCGAGTTATGTAACCCAAGATTTCCAACCCGGGGCAGAATTTGCCGTTTCTCTCCTGAGATTTTTGGAAAAAAACCCGTTACCGGCGTCCATGTTGCTGAATGTCAATATTCCGGCAGTCCCTGCCGAGAAATTCGCAGGGGTGGCCCTGACTCGCCAAGGGATTCGCCGCTATGTGGATATTTTTGAAAAGCGGATTGACCCTCGGGGAAAGACTTATTATTGGTTAGCCGGGGAAGTCTTAGAAGAGGTGGAACAGACTTTGGACCCGAAATTGGAGGCGACGTTACCCACAGATGTGGACGCAATTCGCAAAAATTACATTACCCTGACGCCCCTCCATTACAATTTGACCTCTCCGGTGGGGGTGGAGTTGTTGCAGGGATGGGAATTTCCGTGGAAATAACCGGGGTGAGTCGGGATTCCTGGGGGTGAATGCCGGACGTGATAGCCGGTTATGGAATAAGGGAATGCTATTAGAGAGGCGATCGCTATCCCTGTGGAGGCTGCATCAACTTTATGAAGTTAGGTAAAACCTGATTGATTGTAAAGTTTTGTAATCCCTGGACGGATATGGGGTTGATCCCTGATGGTTAACGCTAAATTTCTTTGAAAATAGGGCAGCGATCGCGTGCTGATGTATTGAGATATATGACAGCAGATTTACGCCACAAAGAAAAGCACAGTAGACTAAGAATTAAAGAACCAAAGCTATCCCACTCCATTCCTCTTCTAGCCCATCCGAAGCGGTGAAGGGAGTAGCAAAAGAGCGGGATAACTCAGGCAAGCCCTGAGCTTGCCTTGACAACCAAAGCGACGCCACTGGTGTTGTGTTGACCACAATTGATCCATTACGGTTTTGGGAAAACGGGAAAGTCGAATGAACGCGCATATCTTCGAGAGTCACTCTGTCTTGTGCCCCGTATGCAATCGCTCTGGACAAAGAAATCCAGGGGAGATTTTAGGCGGACTCTATACCTGCCCGCATTGTCAAGCTCGATTAGTGATTAGTTGGAGCGGTCATTACGTTAGAGACCCCTTCACCTTTAAACAATTGTCCGTGTCGCGGCTGTTGCGACGTCAGAGCAGCCCAGTGGCTCGTATTCTCAGGGATGTGGGAATTAAAAAACGCCCTTCGATTTGGGCGGTGTTGGCGGGCCTAGTGGTGGCGAGTGTAACCTTTGCCAGCTTAGAAAATTGGAGCGGCGATCGCCCTCCCTTCGGGCAGTTTATGGAAGAAAGTGGGGAGGTCAGGGACTCATTGCCCGAGTCTGGAGAATGAGTTCGGTTTTGGGGATGGGTCCAGAACAACTCCCCGGCTTCACCACCACAG
Source organism: Laspinema palackyanum D2c (assembly GCF_025370875.1). Taxonomy (NCBI): domain Bacteria; kingdom Bacillati; phylum Cyanobacteriota; class Cyanophyceae; order Oscillatoriales; family Laspinemataceae; genus Laspinema; species Laspinema palackyanum. The sequence continues at coordinate 83,483 of NZ_JAMXFD010000021.1, read as the reverse complement.
CGATCGCCCCAAGATTCAGAGTTTGGGGCGACTATTTTCTGCGGATTGCCTTACAAAGACTCGCGGGAGACTAATAGCCAACCTTCATTGGCATTCTGAATTTGGCTCGGACCGAGGTTGAGAGCCTCTAGGGTCGGGCGCTCCACCAGGAAATAGGGCTGTTCCTGTTCTCGCCAATACTGTTGGAGTTGCTCTGGGGTAGCGGGAATCACTTGGCGATCGCTATAAAAATTTAACGAAGGCCGATTATAGGGGAACGAGGTGTAAATCTTTTGACCGGGGGGAGTCTGTTGGGCGATCGCCTCTGCCACAGGTTTCACCGGATAAGCTTCATTCAGTTCCCAAATCCAATGGGGAGAGCTCACGAATAAACAGAGCGAAACAAACATCCCCCAGAACAAAATCAGCACAAATTGTCGGTCCTGGTGATAAATCAGCAACGCTGAGAGACTCAGGGTTAACGCCACAGCAATTAACAACACCGGCAAATAGGTCCCATAGGTGGGTTCCATGATGCCGAAATAAAAGCTTGACCCCCACAATACAACGGCGATCGTGCCGAGAATCCCAATCCAAGCTACCGGATACAGGGGGTCACGGGTGAACGGTTCCGTGGTTTTGCGATCGGCCCAGACTTGAGCCAGTTTTGCCCCACAGGCGATCGCAACTGCTGGATAAAGGGGGAAAACATACCAAGGCAATTTAGTCCCCATCACCGTGATCGCCACAAAATAGATACTGGTCCAAACTCCGATTAATTTGGCCCAACTCAGGGTGCGATTTTCCCAAGCTAACTGTAACCCTTGGGGTAAAAACAAGAACCAAGGCCAGGAATATTTCAACAATTCTAAGAGATAGTACCAAGGCGGGCCCGCATTGCTCTCCACAGGTTCCCAAACCCGTTGTAAAGACTGGATGCCAAAATGGGCAGAAAGAAAGGCATCCCCATAATGCTGCCATTGCGCCAGATACCAGAGCGTAACGGGGGTCATTCCCAAGGCGATACCAATCCACAGGTACCAAGAACGGAGGAGGCGAGGGGTATCCCAGAGGGTAAAGGCAAAGGCGATGGTCCCGAGTAAGACCCCCATCATGCCTTTTGTCATGCAAATCAGACCTAAACCGATGCCGACCCCGAGGCCCCAGCGCAAATTCCGGCGCGATCGCAACAGACACCAGAGCATTAATAAGAAAAAGCATTGCACCCCCCCATCCAGCATGGCGAGACGTCCGTGGCGGAGCACCGGCAAGAGGGTGAGATAGACCAAAGCCGAGAAAATAGCAGGCGATCGCAGACGAAACACTTCCCGCGCAATTCCATACAGCAACGGCACCGATAACGCCGATAGCATCGCCCCTGGTAAGCGCGTCGTCCATTCATTCACCCCACCGAAAAAATAAGCCCAGGCAATCAGCAAATGGAGGAGGGGAGGTTTATTAAAATAGGGTTCTCCCGCACTCGTCGGATAGAGCCAATCTAACGACCCTTCGTAAATATCCCGGGCAACCCCGGCAACAATGCCTTCATCCCAGTCTCGTAACGGCAGAATACCGAGATCCATCTGATAGAGGAGAATCGCAGCGATTAGGAGCAGGAGGACCCAGAGCTGTTCGCCCCAATGTCGGGTCCGAATTGTTTTCTCATTTGACTCGTGCAGGGTGAAAATTTCCTGGTACATGGTGTTTTAAGAGCAACCAGAGCAAATACGGCGTTTCGGCAGTTGGGGGTAGTGGCAACCGGGAGCAATCCCGTTGAGCTGTTCTAACCCTTCAGAAGCGGACCCTCTCCAAACCGTGCAAGGCTTAGAGAATTTTAACGGATTTTTATGGGTCCCGAGGGTCCGGGTCAACTGCTTTCAGAGTTCCCCATCCCTACTCGCAAATCTAACATCCCCAACCGGATTTTAAAAATTTGTCAAGAGTCCCGAGGGGGAGATGACGCCGAAAGTTCAACCTCCCGACTTCAGTAGTTTCCCCCGTTCGTAGTAACGACTTCAGTAGTTTCCCCCGTTCGTAGTAACGACTTCAGTCGTTGCCTCGTGACGAAAGCTTCAGCTTTCGTCACGCCACTTTGAATGGTCTACCTCCAGTGCCTAAGCAGGTGCTTAAGCCGCCAATTGTGCGTGTCACGGCTAAAGCCGTGACACGCGAGCAACGACTGAAGTCGTTACTACGAACATTAAGAACGACTGAAGTCGGGACCTTGAACTTCTGCATCTCCCCCTAAAATATCTTGATATTTTTGTAAATTGCCCGATTTTTTAAGAGTCAGTCCGTATAGTAATCGATGACCAACTTTAAACCAGTTGAGTCAGTCCTGCATTTACCTGAATGATAATTCATCATGAACATTCCTTTTGTTTTAGACCTTGCGATCGGGCTAATTTTTGTTTATTTGATTTTGAGTTTATTGGCTTCAGAAATTCAAGAGCTAATCACCACCCTGCTGCAGTGGAGAGCCGATCATTTAAAAAAATCCATTGAAGTGATGGTGGGAGGCACTAAAGAAAGCGAAGAAAGCCGAAAGGCTCGACTTCTTGCCAATGCACTGTATGCTCACCCCTTAATCAAAGACCTCAATCAAGAGGCCAAAGGAGCTATGGCCCAAGGATTCAGAACAATCAGTTCTGGATTGTTGAAAATTTATCAAAAAATGACCCATACCGAGAATGTGTTTGGAGAGAATGAAGGAGGACCTTCTTACATCCGTCCAGACTTTTTTGCGGTGACTCTTATGGATATTTTAGGGGTTGAAAAAGTTTCTCATGCTATCAGTATTGCCCGGATAGAAAAATTTAAGCAAGAGCAGTTAAAAGAGATTTTTAATTTAAGTCAATCTGCCAACCTAAGTGAAGTCCATACGGGGATTTTCAACAAAGAGCTAAGAGAGTGCGGGCAGAATTTCAATGAAGTGGTGACGAAATATTCTCAAGAAGAAATTACGTTAGCTATGTTCGTTGAATTAATGGAAGAACGGTTTAGATTATTTGTGGACAACTTGCGACTAGCTTTGGCCGCACAAGGGGAAGGGGAAAGTCCGGAATTTTTGCTGGAGCGAATCAGCGCAGTCGCCAAGCGCATTTATGGAGAGGCAGGCAAGAAGGTTTTGTTAAAAAATTTGAAGCCTGATCCGAGAGAGATTATTGCGAGTCTGCCCCGGTATCGAGAAGTTTATCTGGAGATTCAGGACGTCTTTGAAGATAAAAATAGTCCGGCTTATCAAGGGATTGAATCGGCATTCAAAGAGTTAGAGAAAGTCATCGACTTATTACCCGAATCTCTCAAGGACAGTTTACGAGTCTTAGCTAAACGCGCTCAACAGAAGAACGATGGGGCTCAAGATACGCTGAATACATTTCAGCAAGAAATCGAAATATGGTTCGATCGCTCGATGGAACGCTCCTCGGGTGTGTACAAACGCAATGCCAGAGGGATTGCAATTATTATCGGATGTTTGGTCGCTGCGATCGCCAATGCTGATACCATCTATATTGTGAGTAGCTTATCAAAAGACCCAGTTTTACGGGCAACCGTGACTCAAAATGCTCAGAGTATTGTTAATGCTCAACCGATTCAATCCGCTGACGATTTAGAGCAAGTCAAGAAAGAACTCAGAAAATCCCTTGAGGATATCTCTTTACCCATTGGGTGGAGTGAAGTCACAGTCAGAGAACAACAGACTCAAAATCTCCACTGGCGGGTTCCCTTTGTCAAGCAATTGGCGGGATGGTTACTCAGTGGGCTCGCAATTTCGATGGGGTCAAGTTTTTGGTTTGATCTCATGGGTAAGATTGTGAATGTTCGCAATGCCGGGAAAGGATCGTATCCCACCGATGATCACTCGTCGCGATCGCTGTAAAAGCATTGGTGCAAAAGAGCGGAGGTTCAAACCTCCGCTCTTTTTTTGGCCCTGGCACCATCCCCAACTCCCATCCCGGGGAATCCAACCGAGGGTGCATCGGTGCCATCCTCGGTTGGATTCCCCACTGCTTTCCCCTACTCCGGGACTTCAGTCCTCCTCCAGAGGCAACTCCATCAAGGGGTTACTGCAAACTCAAGAGGCAACCCCATCAAGGGGTTACTACAAACTTAAGAGGCAACCCCTGAAGGGGTTACTACAAACGTTCTTCGGGATTCCTTCCCTGTGACTCTCCCTTGCCAACAAAATAGGAGGGTAAAAATTGATATAATTTGGAGTGTTGATGTGACAGGGGGCTGTCCATAATGACCGATCGCATTGAAGAACTAGAAGACCGCAACCGTGAATTAGAGCAAAAAGTCGCTCAACTGACTCAACAATTAACGGACCAAGATCAACAGCTCCAAGATAGTTTACAAGAACTGCATCGACTGCAACAACATTTGCTACAAATGGAAAAAATGTCGATGCTGGGGCAAATGGTCTCGGGAATTTCTCATGAAATTAATAATCCAATTAACTTTATTTATGGAAACTTACCTTATGTCGAAGAACACGTCGAAGATTTATTTAAGGTTTTAGAAGCGTATCAAGAAGGATACCCGGACAATGCCGAAGCAGTAGAAGAAATCTTAGAAGAGGTTGAACTGGATTACGTTCTGGAAGATTTGCCTCGGATTATGGGTTCTCTCAAAGTGGGTGCAGAACGGATTCGGGATTTGGTGCTGACCCTGCGTAATTTCTATCGCCTGGATGAACCGGATATGAAAGTTGCGGATATCCAAGAAGGATTGGAAAGTACCTTAGTCCTGCTGAATAATCGCTATAAACAAAACATTGAGGTAGTTTGCGAATTTGGAAAACTTCCTAAAATAGAATGTTATATTAATCAACTGAATCAGGTTTTCATGAACTTGATTAATAATGCGATCGATGCTCTGGAAGAAACCGATAATTCCGCAACTGCTGGGGGAGAAAAGCTCGAACGAAAACCAGGAAAACGAAAAATTTTTATTACCACGGAAGCCTTAGAAAATAACCGAGTTGCGATTACCATTTCCGATAATGGTCCGGGAATGCTGCCGGATGTCGAAACTCGGGTTTTTGAGCCATTTTTCACCACGAAAGCAATGGGAGTGGGAACGGGATTGGGATTATCGATTTCTAAGAAAATTATTGAAGAAAACCATCACGGCAAGATTGTCTGTACTTCCCAACCCACCGAAGGCAGTACCTTTCGGATAGAACTGCCCGTTTCTCAACCCAAGGCATCTGAAGATGGGGCGGAGTCAGAAAAACCGGCGGTTCAGGTTTAGGTGGTTGGTTGAGTAACGGTTAAAAACCGGGTTTGTTTATGAAATATTAATTCATTGAACCCTATTTTTTCTCCCCTTTCATCCCACCCGAACCCCTAGAAAATAAAGATAATTTTCAACTGCCATGCTTTACCTTGGCGGTAGATTTCAATTTTGCGAATGAATTCCCGAAAGTAGAATCGCCGTTCGGTTTCGGATAAATCAAGCCAAAATTGAGGCAGAGAAACAGCTTGGGCGGTTTCGCGCAGGTTGACGGGGGGGAGTTGCGCCAGTTGACTTTGAAGTGCGGAAATTTCTGTGCTGAGTTTGTAACGACGCAAATCCGCTGTCTCTGCATCTAAGATACCGTCTTGGCGCAGTTGTGGCAGTTGGGTGAGAATCTGTTCCTTGGTGCCGATCGCCTCTTGAATCTGCTGTTTAACTCCCCCAATTTGTCCCATTTCTAATCCCGCAACGGCGCGAGGCAACTCCTGGCACACTTGAGCGATCGCCTGCTGTAAAATCGCTTCATAAGGAATCGCTTTACATTTCGGTTGTCGTACACAGTTTGTGGGACGCAAATATAAATATTCCCGCTTCCCCTGATGTGCCTTTGCTTGGGAAACTGCCATTGAACAATGGCATTCCCCACAGACAACTAAACCGGCTAAAGAACGGGATGCGCTAGCAGTTCGAGGCGGCATTCGTTGATTCCGGCGCAGGAGGCGATCGACTTGTGCCGCTTCCTCTCGGGAGATAATTGCGACATGAGTATTAGACAGCACTAACCCATTTTTATAAGCTAAATCTCCCCGATAGGTGGGATTCGTTAACCATCGCCTGCCGGTTGTTACAGAAATTTTTTTGCTATGTTTTCGCTCTAAATAGCGCACGGCACCGCGCAAGGACCCGTAGAGGAGAAATTGTTCAAAAAAGTCTTTAACCATAGCCGCAGCAGCGCGATCGAGGGCATAGCGGTCCTTACCGCGTCGATACCCAAAGGGTGCTTTTCCCGGTGGGGGAATGGATTGCAGGCGATTTTTAGCGTGCCCTTTGCGAATTTGCCGGGACCGTTGGACGCTTTCAATTTCTGAGAGGAGTTTCAACAGTTCGCTGCGGGTGAGGGGGGTATCTAGGGTGGCGGTGGCATTTTCGGTGGCAACAATTTGGATTTGGCGTTCTTCCAATTCTGCCATGCGATCGCAGACTTCTCGAACGGAGTCGCCCAATTCTTCGATGCGCCGAATTAATAAATAATCGGCGGTTTCCTGTTGACAATCGTTGAGGAGTTGTTGCAGATGGGTGCGAGTTCCTAAATCTCGATACACGCGATCGACTTCCCACCCCCAAATCGCTGGGTCACTAGGCGATTCTAACAGCGGGTCACTATATAAATAGGCAATAATTTTCATTTAGGGAAATCCACAAAATAATGCCAACGCCCGCACCCTAAAGGGTGGGGCTATACGCACTTCGACAAGCTCAGCAGAAGCCTGCCTCCGCAGGCTGAAGAGTACAGTTAATCTTTAAGGGCGAAATTGGGATAATTTATTTTTGGGAATCTCCTTCCACCTGAGTCAATTCAATCACATTGCCATCGGGGTCTTGGGTAAATAATGCAGCCCGTCCGGAGGCACTCATTTGAATTAAACAGTTATGGGCGAGTAAATGCGCTTTGGCGGCTTCTAAGTTAGTGACTCCCAGGGCAAAATGAGGATTGCGGCCGAGTTTTTCGGGATTAGTTGGGACAAAATTGAGGGTTTCATCGACAATTAAATGCAGTTGAACCGGCCCAATTTGATACCAGACTCCGGCATAGCTAAAGGGGCGATCGACTTTTTCCAGTCCGAGGACGTTACTATAAAACTGTTCGGCCCGATTTAGGTCAGAAACTAAGATTGCGGTATGAAGATAAGGGGTAATTTCCATATTTATGATAAAACAAAGTGAGTTTGTTGTTGATTTTAGAGGTTTATGTCACAAGAACCGACTTTGAATCCTTGGAATTATAAACCCTGGTGGTGTCAGCCTTGGTCAATTTTGTTAACGGGGATTACCTTGATTGTGGGCAGTTGGCTGGTGTTTCACAAACTTTGGGTAACGGCAATCGTTGCAGTCCCTTTGGTGGCTTGGATGGGGTTTTTCTTATTAGTTTGGCCGAGGTTGATGATTGAAAGTGGGATTTTGGACCGTTACGAGGCCCAGTTCAGGGAAGGGGGAACGGGGGAGAAGGAGGGATAACGGGAGTCAAGTTTTTAAACTCTTTATCATAAAATTAGAGTTTTGTCAATACTTATAGGGGATTAGTTTGGCCGATCGCCCGAGGTGGGGGTCTGTACCCAATGGTATAGAGGGGCCTTTGATAAATGGCCCCAATCTCTCAATCGCAGAAGTGATCAGGGCTAAAAAAAAGGGAAAAATTATCTAAGGAGTGGGGAGTAGATGCGGTCGCCTTCAATACATTTATCTTAACTTTCTAGCGGTCTTAATTTTGTTTTAATAATTTATAGAGAGATTTTGTCGCAGTGAGTGTAGGAGTCTGATTTCCCAGGCGAGTGGCTTGGAGAACGCGAAGTGTGCATCTACGAGGACTCCCTCAAAGGTCAGAACAGTGAAGGAAACAGATATATGTTGCTTACGACTAGCATCCTTGCTCGAAATAACGTGAATCTGCGGGGTCAGGGCAGTGAAACCATGATTTTTGCCCACGGTTTTGGAACGGATCAAACCGCGTGGCGCAACCTGGTCAAGGTATTTGAGCCAAATTATCGAATTGTATTATTTGATTTAGTCGGCTGTGGGAACTCGGATTTATCCGCCTATAGTCCGCGTCGGTACAGCAGTTTGCACAGCTATGCTGAGGACCTACTAGATTTGTGCCACGAGCTCAAACTCCAAGACTGTATTTTTGTGGGTCATTCCGTCAGTGGGATGGTAGGGGTACTGGCGGCCTTATCAGAACCGAAACGCTTTAGACAACTGATTTTATTAAATCCATCTCCACGCTATCTGAACGATCAAGGATATGTGGGGGGATTTGAGCAATCGGATCTCGATGGAGTGTATCAGGCGATGTCCTCAAATTATCATGCTTGGGCCAGCGGGTTTGCCCAGTTGATGATGGGGAACTTGGACAAACCGGAATTAGGAATCGGTTTTGCCAAAACCCTCTTAGCGATGCGTCCGGATATTGCATTAAGTATTGCCAAAACAATCTTTCAGTCGGACCACCGGGGAGACTTATCTCGGTTGCAAGTTCCCACGGTAATTCTCCAATCCACCCATGATCCGGCAGTACCGGCAGCAGTCGGGGAGTACATGGCTGAAAAAATCGCGAATAGTAGACTGATTCCCATCAAGTCAGAGGGACACTTCCCCCACTTAAGTACACCAGAGGCTGTATCGAGGGCGATCGCATCATGTTTGTCCAATTGACTCGGTTTACTCAATTTCGGCAGTTTACTCAGTTTTCTCAACCCGAACAACTGCGTCCAGACTGCTTCCCCCGGTTTGCACCCAGAATTTTTGAGTCGATTCTGGTCCTGTTGCTGGTGGGATGGCTACTCCGATGGACCCCGGTTTGGCCTGTCGCCTTGACCCTAGTGATGGTGGGAATTTTCCGCCCGGTGTGGATTGTTCCGGTCTCAATCATGGGAATCACTTTATTGTCCCTGTTAGACCTCCAACCCGGTGAGGGGATGTGGGTTTATAGCTATGGTGTAGCCTTAGCGGGGGTGGCCTTTCTAGGGGTAGGACTGGGGAAATTTTTGCGCCAGGTGGAGTGGCAGTTAGGGTTGCAATCGATGCAACTTCAATTGGCGGACGATCAAGCGCTAGGGACTCCCGAAACGGTTCTGAGTCATACCTTGAGCTTGCTGATGAAGCTGGTGGATGCAGATGCGGCGATCGCCTTGCGACAAGTGGATGAAGTTACCGCTGAGGCCGTCGTCTGTCTGCCTCAGAGGGTGTTATCAGACAAATTCACCTCTCCCCAACTGTTTGCCGAGGCAGTCGCCTTGAATCGCTGCTTGTACTATCAGGACTATCCCCACCACCCGGGGGCAATTCGCAGTTTAATCGCTGCGGGTACAAAGTCTTTGGCCGTTTTGCCCTTGCAACCTACGATGAGGGAGGGGGCGGAGGGCCTCTGCGGGGGCATTTTAATCATTTGGTCTCGCAACGTTACCCTCACTCCGGACCTGAAGCGCTGTCTGGAATCCCTGCGTGGGGAACTGCGAATGTTACTCCAGTTTCAAGACACTACCTTGCGACTGGAACGGACGACAATCCGCCTCGGGGCGATTCTGGAAACGATTCCCCAAGGGGTGATTTTTGTCGATGATCAGGGGGAACAAAGTTGGGTGAATCCGAGTGCAGCGCAACACCTGGATTTGCAGCATGGAGAGGTTAAACCCTTAGAAATCGCCCTAGCAATGGCCAATCTGCGAACAAATGCGGATAATCAGGAAGCCCTCTGTGTTCAAGCGGCTAAACTGTTCCAAGACCCGGGGATGGAGATTCGGAATTGGCAGTGGGTCTTTACAAAACCTGAGCGTAAAGTGTTGAGCATATCCATTACCGCTACTCGGATTCGCAATGTTCCGGGTCGGCTGTGGGTAATTGATGATATCACCGATCGCTACTGGTTACAGCAAGCATTACTCGACCGCTCTCAGGAGTTATCTGAAGCGAATGAAGGCCTTCATGAAGCGGCGATCCAACAATCCTTGCTGTATCGACAATTGAGAATCGCCAATGCGGAACTGGAAAAATTAGCGACCACAGACGGATTAACTCAGATTGCCAATCGGCGGATTTTTGATACGGTGTTGGCACAGGAATGGAAGCGATTAATGCGATCGCAATCTCCCCTATCTGTAATTTTGATTGATGTAGACTTTTTCAAACGTTATAACGATACCTATGGACATCAAGTCGGGGATGAATGCCTCAAGAAAATTGCCCAGGCAGTCGCTTCAGTGGTGAAACGTCAAGGGGATTTAGTCGCCCGCTATGGCGGGGAAGAATTTGTGGTGATCTTACCGGCAACAGATGTCCCGGGGGCGGTGCGAGTGGCGGAAGAAATTCGCCTAGCGGTGGCAGAAGCAAATCTGGAACATCGGACCTCTACGGTACGAGAAATCGTCAGTCTGAGCCAAGGGATTGCGACTCTAATCCCGCGACTGGATACAAGCCCTGATGAACTAATTGCTGCTGCGGATGAAGCTTTGTATTACGCCAAGAGTCGAGGGCGCGATCGGTATGTGGTATTTGATCGCAAAATGCAAGACCGATCGCTGGCGATTATGCAAGTGGAAAAAGATTTACACCTTGCCCTTGAGCGAGAAGAATTTTGCTTGCACTATCAGCCGATCGTCTCTCTAATTAATGGTGAAATTGTCGGATTTGAGGCATTAGTCCGCTGGAATCATCCCCAACGCGGGTTGGTTTCTCCCGCTGAATTTATTCCCATCGCTGAACAAACCGGCCTAATTACATCGATGAGTTGGTGGATTTTTCATCAAGCTTGCTGCCAGTTACGGGAGTGGCAATTGCGATTCCCGCATTATCAAACCTTGACGATGAGCATTAATCTCTCAGGCAAGCAGCTAGAACAATTAGGGATGGTCGAGCGTGTGGACCGGATTTTGCAAGAAGTCGGGGTAGCTGCTTCATCGATTAAGCTAGAAATTACGGAATCTTCCTTAAAGGAAACTCCGGCTTTAGGGACGATTCTCAACCAGCTCAAGGCAATGGGATTTCAGTTGGCGATCGATGATTTTGGCACCGGATATTCTTCTTTGAGTCGCCTGCATCAGTTTCCCATTGATACCTTAAAAATTGACCGCTCTTTTATTAACCAAATGAGCCGAGATCCCAAGGGAGTCGCGATTGTAGAAGCCATTGTGCTTTTAGCGCAGCATACAAATATTAATACCATTTGCGAAGGCATTGAAACCATCGCCCAATTAGAACAGTTACAATCCCTAAACTGCGAATTTGGACAGGGGTATTTGTTCTCCAAACCCCTAGACTCCCATGCCGCATCTACGCTTCTGGCACAAAATGTCACCCCCCAAAGTTTAGAGTGCATATCCCTTCCTCCTTGTCAATGCCCTTCCGGAGGATAAAGGGGAACCGAGTAAAGAAGAAGGTAAAAGTTTAAAAAAGAATTGAATCTGGGTAGCTTCTATAAGGAAACACTTTGTACAATCAAGGGTGAATTGTTATAGCAATACGGACCCCCTGTGGGAGAGCGAAACCCAGATGAAGCCCCTCTTTTGCAGTAAAGGACATGATAATTTCCCCGGAAGTCGCTTTTGCCAGTCCTGTGGCGAACCGTTAAAGGGACCCGGCGATCAGGGAATCTCAATAGGAGCCATTTCTGCGGGAACCATTGTGGGCGATCGCTACCGACTGGTGCGAGAACTCGGTCATGGGGGCTTCGGACGCACTTATCTGGCTGAAGATATCAACCGTTTTAACGAACAGTGCGTTCTCAAAGAATTTGCCCCCAAGGTTCAAGGCACCTATGCCCAGCAAAAGGCAGAGGAACTGTTCGCCAGGGAAGCCGGTGTTCTCTATCAACTCCAACACCCGCAGATTCCCAAATTCCGGGAACTATGCCGATCGCCCGTTGAGGGTCGCAGTCGGTTGTTTTTAGTGCAAGATTATGTCGAGGGGCAAAACTACCGGGCATTACTCTCCCAACGCCGTCAGCAAGGGCAGAAATTTACCGTTGCCGAGGTAACCCAGTTACTGCAACAACTTTTACCCGTTTTGGACTACATCCACTCGCGCGGGGTGATTCATCGCGATATCTCCCCCGATAATCTCATTTTCAGAAATCGGGACCAGTTGCCGGTTTTGATTGATTTTGGTGGGGTCAAACAAGTGGCGGCCCAGGTGGAGTCCCAGGTGATCACATCGCCGGTTACCAGTCCTCCCATGCCTGTGGCAACCCGCCTGGGTAAGGTGGGATATGCACCGGAAGAACAGATGATGTTAGGACAGGTGTATCCCCACAGTGATTTTTACGCCCTTGGGGTGACCCTGTTGGTTTTGTTGACTGGGGAAGAACCCCAGCCCTTTTTTGAACCCCAAGAGTTGAATTGGGGGAAGGATGGACTTGGGGAGATTCCACCGGGTTGGCAACAGGTCCTGAAAAAAATGTTGGCCCGTCGGGTGGGCGATCGCTTCCAAAGCGCCACAGAGGTCCTACAGGCGATCGCCGAGGTCCAATCCACTGGCACCCTAGCCCCTCGGTCTCAACCCCCGGCCCCCCCACCTCTGCCCAATTCTTCCCTACCCGGGACAGTGTTTCCCACCCAACTCCCCCCGGAGAGCATTGCGGCATCGAAAAATGTCAACTCGGGGTCATTATCCCCCTTTCCTGCATCCGTGGGAGAAATTACAGGGACTGCTGCCGTGACCGGAATTCCCCAGTCTCGACAGGGGGGACTCCCTTGGTGGGGTACGTTCTTGTTGGTGGTAATGTTAGTCGTCGGGGCGGGAAGTGCCGGTTGGTGGGGAGGCAGACAGTGGGTTAAATATAATCCTATGCAACCGACAGGTTCGGGTGAGAAACCGGATTTATTTGAAGATGTTGATCCGGATTTAGCGGAATTTTCTTCTCGTTATTCCCTAGAGGAATTTCAGCGGAAAGAAGCCCTGGGCGATCGCCGAGAGCAACTGGGGATTTCCTATGAGTTTTATGTGGATTTGGTGAATGAAGTTTTTTACGAACGGTATCCCAGCCAACGGGGGATTCTCCTGAGTCATGAACCGGCCGATGAACTGTGGCGATCGCGGTGGGATAAATTGGCCTCTGAACTGTTGGATTATCTGGCAACTTTAAGCGACCAAGCGCGCCAAGGTTTGGGGACTTATGACTACCAACAACGCGATCGCTTAACAATGGCCGTGAATCGATTGCAACTCAGTCGTCGCGCCCTGTATGATTTAGCCGATGCTCAGTTTTTCCATCAGTTTCCCGAACAGCAAGGGGTCGATTTTATCAACCAACCCATCGGCCAAATTTGGCACGCGATCGTTGCCGATCAACTCACCTCCTTACAACAAGGGAAAACCCTCGAACCCATTCAATTTTCCCGAGGTCAATTTCGACATCAAGTGAGAAATAACCTGGGACCCGGTGAGGGGAAAGCCTATACTGCGTATCTATCGGAGGGTCAAATTCTGCGCTTATCTTTATACGCGAGTCAAGGTGTTCGGATCTCCCTCTATCCGCCCAATAGTACAAGCAACCCACTCCTGGAAGATTCTGACCAACAGTCATGGAGTGGAGTTTTACCCGAATCGGGTTACTATGAAATTATTGTGATATCCAATGCCAGAGAACGAATTTCATATCAACTCAACCTCGCCGCCGATCGCGTCACTTCGGAGTAAGATAACGTGGGTGTGATCGCCTCCTAAGTGAGCTTTTTATCTTGCCGTCGCTTGCGAGTGAGCAAGCATTTCATCCCCCTCCAGGCGATCCAGCTAAAGGCAAAACTCACGGCGATCGCAATCACAAACGGATGAAGGCGATCGCCATAATTGTCCTCCCAGGGAAACGTCATCGGTTGATACTGCAAGACTAATCCCGAAGTCGAGGCGATAATTGCTCCCACAGCAATCCCCACACCGATGGATTGAATGTTGTCTTGGAGGGTTTGGTTTTGGTCTTGCAGGAGGCGATCGCGTTCCGCCTGGTCAATTTCCACTAAACCCCGAATCGAGGCGATCGCCGTATCCAGCAACCCGGAACCGTGGCGGAAATAGTTGAGATCGGCAGTTATTTGGTCTTGAAAAGCGACTGCCTCCTTCTCCCCAAACACCCGCAACCCCCCTAGAGGCATTTGCGCCAATTGTTCCATCTGGTCCAGAATCGCGAGATAGTTTTTCTGATTAATGGCGATCGTATTGTGAGCATATTCCAGATTTCGCAATTGCTGGGAATAGGACAGAGATAATTTTAAGAGAGTTTTGAGTTGGTTTTTGAACACTTGCAGCGCCTCTTCTGTTAACAGAGTAATTTCTTCCCGCTTCAGATAGCTTTGGTTTAACTGGTTTAAGCTAGTCTCATTCCTCTGCACAATCCGATCCGCTTTGTAATAAAAGTAGCGGCTCTTTCTAAAATTTTTGCTGATTTTATGTCTATAGAGAAAGAATTCCGGGAGAGACCAATAAAATTTGTTCAAAATCTTCGTAGTGGATGAGTCAAACATGAACCAAACCACCAAATGACCGTAGGGATTTTGAGCGAGAGTTTCTCGGGGATTGCCAAACTCGTAGAGATAGCCATTGCAGCAAGGGGACACCCGATATAACCGGGGAAAATCCGCCTCATCCTTGAGCTTGAAAAATGCTAACCAGCAGTTTTTGGCGGGTTCATCTAAATCGCGAGGATTAACTGGACAGGGTTGGTTTAAATAAATCGTCAGTAACAGGGTTTGCCCTAAAAACTCTTCTCGGCTGTAGCGATTCCCTTGAAAACAGTTTTCAGGATTAAGCCTGGATAAATCTTTGCATAAATATTCATCTTCCCCATATTTTTCGGGAAAAGCAATCCGTAAATTCAAGGCATAAGTATCATTAATGACTTGAGGATAAATAAATCCCTTCAACCCATCGGATGTTGTGAAATTTTGTTGCCGTTTCCGTTTTTGAGCGGGTTTCGTCGGATAATGAGATTTTAAGAGATTGTACCCTTGGGGACTTTGGGGATTCACGAGGTCAAGCGGGCACTTCAGGTTAAACGCCTTGAAAATGCGTTGATATTCAGTTTCCACCCAGGCTAAATCAATAGGCGGCTCGGGTTCAACCTGAGAATCGGCCTGATTATCCATCTCAATTTCCACCACTAATCCTTGATGAAGGTGATAGCAAAACCAATACAGACTCGGCGCGTAAATCTTTAACTCTGAAGAACTGTTCATTGGGGCTGCTCATCCGATTGGGTGGTTTTAATGGCCTTAATAATCACATCTTTATTAATCACACAATCAGGATTATCCCCTTCTAATGAATTATCCGTATCATCATCTTCACCAATTTCTAGCCGAGTTTTTAGGCTCGGTAAATCAAAGTGATGACGTTTGCACCATTCCTTAATACAGATAGCTAATTCTAGGGGATTATCAGCCGTCTGGGTAAGAATTTGTTCCAGTTCCGGTAGATTAGACTGAAGTTCTGCATTCAGGGCAGCATCCGGTTTGAGGTGAGCTAATACCTGTAAGAAATTATTAACGGTTTTAGCAGCACGGGAGGGCATATAGTTCGGCATCGGGATTCACTCCTTCAAAGTTTAATAATAAAGTTAAATCAGGTCAATTAAGCCATAGCAAACCCATCATATTGGCGCATGATTGGCGCATGATAGGCCAATACAATATCCGTCTTGGGAACGCCCAAATCCACCAATTGATTCGCCACTCCGACCTCCGTACCATCATACTGAATCCAGATTTTATCATTGATTAAATCAATATGAATCAGAGGGCCAAAAACCCGAGTAGTGCCACTCCAGCCCGCGTGAACCACTTGATAGTGATCCTGTTGCTCATCAAAAGCCGTATAAACCTCAATTTCGCCGTGGGAGGGTTTGGATTGGGCGTGCTGCTGTAAAACCGATTGGATGATTGGCCGATAATTTGCTAGTTTATCCATTGTAAAACACTCTCCTGACCCGGTTCAAATGTCAATAGGTTAATTTGGGCTTCTTGAATGACTTCTTGGGCAAAAGGGCGACGGAAAAAGTCTTGATAGACAAAAATGGGAACAGCTAAATACAGGGTGCGCTCAGGGTCTTGCTTTCTGAGGGCCACGCGATAGCACACAGATTGACCCACCGCCAGATGAAAATCATAGATTGTCGAAGGAGAAAGAAAACTTTTCACTTCTACCGCAATTTTAGTCAGTCCCAGTTCCGCCGCCATCAATTGTTGACCCGCCAAATCGATTTTAACCGAAGTGTTATCAAACTCCAAGTACAGCGGATCATGGGTAATGGTCCATCCTGTTTCAATTAAAGCAGATTTAACAATCTCATGAAACTGATCTTTAGCAGACATCGATTAATAGCTTTTCCTAAGCTAGTGTGATTACCATTCTCAACACCCGGCGGGGGTTAAAACGATTGGCGGCCTAATAGCTTAAGTCGGTTGAAACCGACATCTTGCACCATTCTCAACAACCGGCGGGGGTTAAAACCCCCGCCTAACAGAATCAAGTCGGTTGAAACCGACTGAAAACACCACTGTATAAGGCTTGCAGTCGTCTTTAGACGACTTTAGCTATTAGGCCGCCAATCGTTTTAACCCCCGCCGGGTGTTGCCACTGGTGCAAGATGTCAGTTGAAACCGACTGAAAACACCACCGTATCAGACTTGCAGTCGTCTTTAGACGACTTTAGCTATGAGGCGGGGGATTTATCCCCCGCCGGTTGTTGAGAATGGTGCAAGATCTCCCTTTAATCAACTTCAGTCCTTCAGCCTGTGGGTCTTTATTTCAAAGTCCCTCTCCCGTTCTGGGAGAGGGATTTAGGGTGAGGGAAACGAAAAACATTTCGTTAGGGCAGTCCAGTCACCCCAAAGGCTGACCAGTATCGTCTTTGAGCAAAGGGCGGATCTTGATCATAATCTATCAGCAACAGCCGACATTCCCCCATATCATCAGGGGACATTTCCAGACTTTCAGCACACCAGCCCAAAAAATCGGCTTTTGTGACCTGGCGAAACCAAGTCTGTGCCGCTTTTAAGGCTTGGGGGATGGGGATATTCTGGCTGAGTTCTTGGTAAAAGCGGATCGTGAGAAAAGCGGTGGAAAAATCATCCACGCACCAACGGGTATCCACCACGGTGCCACTCCCGGCGTAGAGGAGGGCGTTAGCGAGGCCGATATATTCATCGGTGATGCCGCTATCGAGGCGGCCCGTTTCGCAGGCGGAGAGGATGACCAGGCGGCAGGTGAGTTTGAGATTGCGGTAGATTTCCGCAGCGGTGAGGCCCTGGTGTTCCGTGTCGAAGCGGCGACCATCCCGGAGGGTGCGGGTGCGGTCATCATTCGGGGGGAGAGGTTTGTCTCCGGCGAGGATGAGGACAGAGTTGAGGGGGTTGGCGCTGTTGAATTTGCCATGACAGGCGAAATGGACAATGGCGCTGTTGTGGAGTTGGGCGCGGGTGGTGGATTCCTCGAAGACGGCTTTGTTGGCTTTCCTGTGTTTGAGGATGTAGGGGTTGGGGAGGAAGCGGGGACGGATCAGGTCAATTTCGACATCGGCGTAGTCGAGGTCTTGGGTGGGGTTTTGAACCGCGAAGAAAGGGGCAGTGGGGGCGGTGCGGGGGCGGCGCAGGAGGTACGCGAGAATTTGGCAACTGGGGGCATACCGCACCCCCTGGGTAAAACAATCCTGTAGGGGCGCAATGCTTGCGCCCCATTCCGGAGGGCGCAAGCATTGCGCCCCTACGGGTTGGGTGCGGACGGTGAGGGCGTGGAGGGGGAAGAGGTGGAGGTAGAGGTGGGGGATGAGGATGAGATGATCGCAGGGGTTGGGGCAGTGGGTGAGCAGTTGGGGGAGGTCGAGAAGTTGGGCGAGGTGGTCGAGGCGTGCTTCTAGGGCATCGTACCAACTGGCGGCGCGGTAGTCGTGGTTATAGGTTTGGTTGAATTCATCCAGGGCGCGGCGTTGGTCCGGGCTGTAGCGGTGGGGGTGGATGTGGGTTTGGCCCTGGCTGCGGGTGATCAGGAAGGCGTAGGCTCCCAGGTCGGGGTCTTGAGGGAGGAACCATTCCAGGATGGCGCTGGTGGGGGTGAGGAGTTGGCTGAAGTCGGGGAGTTCCGGTTTAACGGTTTCAAATTCGTTAAAAGTGGGGTCGTTGATTTCGGCGAGGAGGGCTTGGCGTTGGGCGAGGAGGTCGGTGAGGGGGGTGGTTTGCGGGGCGCTTTTGGGCAGGTCGAGGCTGCGCTGACCCGGTTGGGGGTTGCTGGGGTCGGGTTGGGGTTGCTCGTCCAGGGCATATTGCAGGGCGGCGATTTCCCGGTTGAGTTGGTCGTAGCGTTCCAGTTGTTCCGGGGTGGCGTTTTCCGGGAGGCGGTTGGCGTTGTGGAGCAGTTCGATGAAAGTGCGGGCTTTGCTGCGTTCGACGGTGAGCAGGGCTTGTTCGTAGCGTTCCAGGTGGAGGCAGGCTTCAATCATCCGCCCATAGAGGGGGAGGGCATTGGCGAGGAGTTGTTGTTTAGTCTGGGGGGAGGTAGCCCAGTCGCGACTCTGTTCCACGGCGCGGATGGCGTTGTCGTAGCCGTGGATGGCGTTTTCCCAGTCTTGGCGGTGGTAGGCGAAGTCGCCGAGGTTGCGTCCGGTTCCGAGGCAGTCGAGGGGGAAGCAGGAGGGGGTAAGGATTTCGAGGGCGGCTTTGTAGCAGTGAATTGCTGCTGCGGCTTGCCCTTGTTCCTCGTAAGCAATTGCCAAGTTATTTTGCGTGGTTGCCCAATCTTCGGGATAGGCGCTGGGGGTATAGACGGATAAAGCGGCTTCGTAGCAGCGAATCGCCCGCTCTAGGTTCTCCCCTCGCTCTCCCCGGATGCGGTCACCGTAGGCAACTGCCAAGTTATTTTGCGTCATTGCCCATTTTTCGGGATAGGCGCTGCGGGTTCTGACTGTTAAAGCGGCTTCGTAGCAGGCGATCGCCCGCTCTAGGTTCTCCCCTCGCTCTCCCCGGATGCGGTTACTGTAGGCAGAAGCCAAGTTATTTTGCGTCATTGCCCAATCTTCGGGATAGGCGCTGGGGGTATAGACGGTTAAAGCGGCTTCGTAGCAGCCAATTGCCCGCTCTAGGTTCTCCCCTCGCTCTCCCCGGATGCGGGTTTGGTAGGCA
>NZ_JAMXFD010000021.1:0-64289 GCF_025370875.1 Laspinema palackyanum D2c | reverse complement strand
GCGCTGCGGGTTCTGACTTTTAAAGCGGCTTCGTAGCAGCCAATTGCCCGCTCTAGGTTCTCCCCTCGCTCTCCCCGGATGCGGGTTTGGTAGGCAAGTCCCAAGTTATTTTGCGTCATTGCCCAATCTTCGGGATACGCGCTGCGGGTTCTGACTTTTAAAGCGGCTTCGTAGCAGCCAATTGCCCGCTCTAGGTTCTCCCCTCGCTCTCCCCGGATGCGGTCACCGTAGGCATTTGCCAAGTTATTTTGCGTCGTTGCCCATTCTTCGGGATAGGCGCTGCAGGTATAGACTTTTAAAGCGGCTTCGCAGCAGGCGATCGCCCGCTCTAGGTTCTCCCCTCGCTTTCCCCGGATGCGGTTACGGTAGGCAGAAGCCAAGTTATTTTGAATGGTTGCCCAGGTCGTTGCATGATTCTGGCTGTCAAAAAAATCGAGGGCTTTGGTGTAGATAGCAATCGCAATTTCTAGATTAACCGCCCGTTGACCGAGGGGAAATTGCTGCACTAAATTGGCAAAATTTAACAGAGTAACAATGTTATTGATTGTGGCAAAGGCGGGGATGAGGGCAATCAGATCCTCATTCAGTTTGGCTTGCTGACTGGCGAGGAAAGGATAAACAACGGAGGGATTAACATCGCTTTCTCTGGTTAAGCGTAGGGCTTCTTGCAAAAAGGCTTCGTATTCTGCGGGTATTGTCTCGCTTTGGGATGGCTGCGCTGCCTCCAGCCCTAAAAATTCCCCCAACTGTTGCGCCAGATTCCGCAGAAACGCCGCCTGATTCTCCTCTCCCTGTTCCTGCAACTGCGCCGCCACTAACTCACACACCTGCACCAACCCTTTATCCACCAACTCCAGGGATTGGTTGAGGATTTGCGGTTCTTCCCCACTCGGACAGGTGAGGAGTTGTTGAACCACAGAGAGATAAGCCTGGACTCGTTGTTCATCCATCGCCACACAGTCAGCAGATACAGCCCCTCTATTTTAACCCCACAACCCAGAAATCCGGTTACTAAAGACCTCTGATTTTCCGTAACTCCTGCAAAAACTCCTCCCGCGTCACCGACCCTAAAACATCACGCCGTTCCTGGGTATAATCTCCCTGACCCCAACCCATTTGTTGCAAAAAGCGAATTGCATCAGACTGTCCCAAATGATTGACTAAAATCTGATAGCCCTTTTCTCTTAACTCTAGTGCATTCATCATCCCCAACTCCTGATTTATTGCTCCTCTAAAACCTGTATCAGCCAAATCACTGGATTACTGATAGTAACTTTTAATTGGGACTCATAGCGGCGAGCGGTTTTGAGCAGGCGATCATCTGTAGAAAGAAAAATATCCGCCCCCGTCGCGATCGCACAAGCTAGATGAAAAGAATCGAACAGCCCAAACCCTAACCCTTCTAATTGTTGTGAACGTTCCTCCACCGCCTGATTAATTTCTTGCCTCTGGGTTGCTAACGCCAAAAGACTTACGTTCATCCCCTCGTTTTTTCCCCTGACCCTCCCCAAGTAGTACAATCAAAGAAATCCAAAAGTTGAGGTAAATGATGAGTCCCCTCCTAGAAAAAGTCTTAGCAGAAGTCACCCAACTCGATCGCCAAGAGCAGTTGCAACTCGTTTCCTACTTAATTACCCGTTGGCAACAACAGCCCAACCTAGTTGTAGAGAAAAAAATCAGCCGTAAAAATTTATTTGGTTGTATGCAGGGCCAAATCAAGATGGCAGAAGACTTTAACGCACCCCTTAATGATTTTGCTGAGTATATGTGATGCGCTTATTATTAGATACACACATCTTCATTTGGCTAATAGACGGCAGCCCAAATCTTAGCCAAACGGTAAGGCAAGCCATTGAAGATGAAAACAACACTTTGCATCTAAGTATTGTTAGCTTATGGGAAATAACCATTAAAACCAGCCTCGGCAAACTCGAACTTGCAATCCCACTCGAACAAATTGTCATCAATTTTATCCTTCCCAGCGGTATTGAAATTCTACCCATTCATCTTCCGCACTTATTGTACTTACAAACTTTACCCTTCCATCATCGAGATCCTTTTGATAGATTGTTGATTTCCCAAGCCAAATCTGAACCTTTAACCTTAGTATCAGAAGATCGTATGTTTGAGCAGTATGACGTGGAAATACTTTGGTAGTTCATCTCATACCACCCCAGGACAAAGCCCTCATCCACCAAATCGACAGGTTGAGGTTTTGTTCTCCCCACTCGGACAGATAAGGAGTTGTTGAATCAGGGAGAGATATGCTTGCACAGGTTGTTTATCCATCGTGACATACTCAGCAGAGATAGCTTATCTATTTTAACCCATGCCCCAGTCTCCGAAACCGGGTTTCTGGCTTAAATCTTGGAGAAAAATCACAGATGCTGCTAGAAACCCGGTTTCTTGTCCTCCCAGGTTCCTGTCTCGCACTTTGAGAAACCGGGTTTCCTGAATTTTGCTAAAATGAGACGGTGAATCCATCTGTAACCTATCGCCTGATGGAGGTTTGAGAGGGGCGATCGCCTCGCTCAAATTCAATCTCTAAATTACCCAGGAGTAAACAAACCATGACTCAGACCCTTACCAAACCCATCTCCTTTGATGAATTTGTAGCCTGGTATCCAGAAAATGCCGCCTGTAAATATGAATTACACAATGGATCAATTGTAGAAATGCCTTTAGGAACGGGTGCACACTCTAATATTACGGGTTTTATCAGCTTAAAACTAGGCGTGCAAATTGAACGTCACGAATTACCTTACTCTATTCCCGGTGATTGCTTGCTGAAACCTTTGGAGGATGAATCAGGTTATCAGCCTGATATTATTGTCCTAGATAAAGAGCAATTAAGCAACGAACCCCGTTGGCAAAAAGAGTCAATTATTACCCTAGGGAATTCAGTGCGGTTAGTGGTAGAAGTAGTGAGTACCAATTGGAAAAACGATTATCTAATAAAGTCGGGAGATTATGAATCACTGGTTATCCCCGAATACTGGGTTGTAGACTATCTTGCTTTAGGGGGGCGGCGCTTCATTGGTCATCCTAAATCTCCGACTATTTCGGTTTATAGCATAGTGGATGGCGAGTATGAAGTCCGGCAATTCCGAGATGATGACAGAGTTGAGTCTTTGGCTTTCCCGGAATTACAATTAACAGCAGCACAAATTTTTCAAGCCTAATTTTCCAGGAACAAAAAACCCCAACAAGATAGACCTTATTTCCCATTAGTGGTCCTGTTGGTTTTAATGTCATTTTTGCGGGCATTGTTCACTGATTGCCGGGTTGGGTGAAATGACCAGCCAATCATTGGCGTACCTGATTAAGGTCACTTTGACCTTTTGCCTCTTGAGGTTTGAATACAGTTTTTTTATGTGTCTCGCGATTCCATCTACCTGGACAGTTGAAGGCCCCTAGATAATTAGCTGACGGAACTTTTCACTGTTCAGAAATGGGATAAGTTCTGGTAAAATCAGCTTTAGGGAATAGGGAAGGACGAAAAATGAACGACCAAACACCAATAACCAAGGACAACTGACCCATGACCCATGACCAACGACTAACGCTCAACGACCAATGACCAACGACCAACGACTGAACTCCGAGTCTAGCCCTAGCTTTATTTCTCCTGCGTTGCCGCCTAGTTTTATGGCGGAAAATCCTCCTGCCGATCGCCCGATTCGGTTGGGGATTATGGCATCGGGGAGTGGGAGCAATTTTGAGGCGATCGCCGCTGCAATTTCTAGCGGACAACTTCATGCCAAAATTCAAGTTCTGATTTACAATAATCCCCAAGCCAAGGTTTTAGAACGGGCGAATCGATGGCAGGTTCCGGCGGTTTTCCATAATCATCGCGACTATAAACGTCGAGAAGATTTAGATGCAAAAATTATTGAAACTTTGCATGACCATGATGTAGAATTAGTGGTGATGGCCGGTTGGATGCGGATTGTAACGCCGGTTTTGATTGATGCGTTTCCTGACCGAATTTTGAACTTGCACCCGAGTTTATTACCCAGTTTTAAAGGGGGTCATGCGGTGGAAGATGCGATCGCCGCTGGGGTGAAAATTAGCGGATGTACGGTGCATTTGGTCTCGGCGGAAGTGGATAGTGGGAAGATTTTAATGCAAGCAGCAGTTCCGGTGTTTCCTCATGATACGCCAGAGAGTTTACACGCTCGAATTCAGGTCCAGGAACATCGCATTTATCCCCTGGCGATCGCTGTTGCTGCCGCTGGCATTCATCGGCGATCGGGCCGCTAAAGGCCGGTAAAGGCGGGTTTTCAGGCTGTGATTAATCCAGCGATCGCCCTTCGTTGCCAGGTTTACCAAGTTTCCACAACACACTGGAAATCAAATTGGTCACAATGTGCGCTGTGATGGGAACAAACAAATTCCCGGTTACCAGCGCACTGCCGCCTAAAATGAGTCCGACTACCGTTGCCCAAACCATGTAGGGCCATTGTTGCAGTCCACTCAGGTGCAAGACGCCAAAGCATAAACTGGAGAGGATTAACCCCACGGCATTTAATCCGACTGCCGGAAGCATCACCCCGCGAAATAACAGTTCCTCACTCAGTCCCGGCAAGAGTCCCAACCAGACTAAATCCGGCCAGACAAGGGGTTCTAAAACAATTTGTAGATAGAAGTCCGCACAGCGTCGATATCCCGGCCACAAGCGATAAACCAGGGAACTGGTGGCGCTGATGGCAAGTCCTAACCCCACCCCACCGGCGATCGCCACTCCATCCCAATCCCAACCCAGTCTCGTGACATTCCCAAAGTATAGCCAGAGTTTGGCTATCCCAAACAAGACGATCGCCGTTACTCCCATCCCCATGAGAATTTGAGTGCGGCTAAAGGTTTCCAGTTGTGGATCGTTCGGAATCTGTTCTGTCACGGCTGTTCTCGGTTTACGATGTAGATAGATTGACCCCCAGTGCCTCACCTTCCCATGCAACTTCGGACTGGGCGATCGCCGTTAATCCGCAAGGCATTGGAGAGACGAGAGACTTGGACTTAGGGCAGTTGGGGCAATTCCTCCCCGATGCGCCACTAACCACCCCAGGGCCTCTAAGTAAGAATTAACCTCGATGGCAGGTACTCCCAGACTTGCTGGGGGGACTTGCATCTGAGTTTGATTCTCTCGGACGGCAATAATTTGGGCAGATTGGTGACTTAAACTTAACACAGCACTGCCTCCGGCTGCTGTAGCCGGTATGACGAGGGCATCGACTTGTTCAACCCAAATATCCGAGGGTTGACAATGGGGGGTTTTTGTGCTAATAAATTGGGGAGCGCGACTCAACCCAGCCAGAACACAGGGTAAGAAAGTATAGCCAATTTCTTCGGCAGCGGAACGGGGAGAGATATCCGGGTCGAGGGGAAGGGGTAACAAGGCGGGGGCGTGAGCACAGGGAATTTTGAAGGTACGAACAATTAGATGACTGATCACCGCTTCTGCACCAGCGAGGGGATCGACGCCGGTCCCGTGGCGATAGTTGTGGAGGGCTTCGCTTTCCATATCATCGGGAAATCGGGCAACCACGGCGACTGCCTCCGCTTTGGCGTCCTTAATTAACCGTTCAGCGGCCCTGAGTAAGGTATCGGGATTCCCAATGGTTCCCCAACTTGCACCAGCAGCCGAGGTCCGCAATTCGACGTTTAATGGTGCATCGGTGATGACATATTCAGTTAGATTTAAGCCTAAAGTTGCTCTAGTGGCATCGGCAGCTTGTAATTGACGAGTTCTCAGTTCCGGTTCGATCGCACAGTCGAGAATTAAACCGATGCGATTTTGATGGACAGGTTGCAATCCCCAATCGCCCTTAGCAAAGCAGTCGAGGGCATATCCTTCCACATAGAACGCATTAGAAATCGGCCAATATAATTGTGCACCATTGAGGACATTGGGGTGAGTAATCAGGCGATCGCAAACTTGGGCGATCGCCCTCGCCACTGGCAACGCATCTCCCGCATACCCGCCAATTGCCGCCCCTACTCCCGTAGGGACGATTAGCATAACAGTATAAGCACGTTGGATCATCATAGGAATGGGGAGGATGGGGAGGATAGGGGAGATGGGGAGGATGGGGGAGATGGGGGAGATGTTTGTATTATTGACCTCTTGCACTATTCTCAACTCCGGCGGGGGATTAATCCCCCGCCTCATAGCTAAAGTCGTCTAAAGACGACTGCAAGTCTTTATTCCGTGGGGTTTTTAGTCGGTTTTTAACCGACTTGAGTTATGAGGCGGGGGATTGATCCCCCGCCGGTTGTTGCAACTCACCCCCTCATCCCTCATCCTTCATCCCTCCTCTACCGTCACCACCGCTTCTACTGCAACTTTTTGAGTTTCTTCATCCACCGAAGTCACCGCCCACCGCAGGGGTTCTCCGCGCTTTTCCAGTTCGGTTTCAATGGCTTGTTGTAATTCAACCGGAGAGGCTTGTAAGTCGATTTCAGCCGAGATAAAATGAGTTGTCATGGTTAAGAATTCCCTTGTAATTTATGGTCAGAATAGTGATTAGTGACCGAATTGAGCTTCATAGACTTCATCTTCTTTTTCAGTCTCAATTTTGAGGTCCGATCGCGGATAAGCAACACATAAGAGGACATATCCCTGCGCCTGCATATCTGTACCCACACCCATGCCATCGGATTGATCCACCGTCCCTTCGCCGATAATTTTCGCCGCACAGGTGGTACAGACTCCCGCATTGCAGGAACTGGGTAGATCTAAAATTCCCGCATCATAAGCAGCGCGAAGAATCTGTTTATCTTCTGGCACTTCAATCTTGTGGGAAGTGCCTTGGTGGATAATTTCAACGGTATAAGTTTTGCCCATCGTCTCAGTTCCAGGAAATGACTTGCAGTGCGATTTTGCCCAATTTCTGAGCTTATCACCGATTGAGGTGTTTTACTAGCCTCAAGAATAATAGCCCTCCCCTTGGCAAGGGGAGGGTTGGGTGGGGTCTGCGGAGCCCTCCCCTTGGCAAGGGGAGGGTTGGGTGGGGTCCATTCGTTGATGAGAAACCCAGAATTTCTAGGGCTGAAACCCTGACTAGAGAAAGAATTAATTCTTGTTTTCTTCGGGGACATGGGGAACCCCACCCTAACCCTCCCCTTGCCAAGGGGAGGGGACTGGAGAAGGAATTAATTCTTGTTTTCTTCCCAGAAATGGAGGACCCCACCCTAGCCCTCCCCTTGCCAAGGGGAGGGGACTGGATTTAGCCTCCGCTTCTGAGTTTGTCTAGTACACTGCGGTCTTGTAGGGTTGAGGTATCCCCGGCAATTTCTTCCCCAGCGGCGAGATTGCGGAGGATGCGGCGCATGATTTTGCCCGATCGCGTTTTGGGTAAATCCTCGGTAAATCGGATTTCCGTGGGTCGCGCTAATGCCCCAATTTCATTGACAACGTGCTGTTTGAGGGCTTTTTCCAGTTCCGGACTGGGTTCATATCCATTTTCTAAGGACAAGAAGGCAACGATCGCCTCGCCGCGTACTTCATCCGGTTTACCCACCACCGCTGCTTCGGCGACGGACTCATGAGACACCAAGGCGGACTCAATTTCCATTGTCCCTAAACGGTGTCCAGAAACATTAATCACGTCATCCACGCGACCCATCACCCAGAAATAGCCATCTTCGTCGCAACGTGCGCCATCTCCCGCAAAGTAGAGGTAATTGCCGTCTTTGGGGGCGATATGTTCCCAATAGGTGCGCCGGAAGCGGTCCGGGTCTCCGTAGACGGTTCGCATCATTCCTGGCCAAGGGTGCTTGATTACTAGATATCCCCCTTCGTTGGCGGGGACGGGACTGCCGTCTAGGTCTACAATTTCGGCCAAGATACCGGGAAACGGACGAGTGGCAGAACCGGGTTTGGTGGCGATCGCACCGGGTAGGGGGGTAATCATAAATCCGCCGGTTTCGGTTTGCCACCAGGTATCGACAATTGGACAGCGATCGCCGCCAATCACATGAGAATACCAAATCCAGGCTTCTGGGTTAATCGGTTCCCCGACGGTTCCCAATAATCTTAGAGAGGACAAATCCCGGGCGTTGGGATGTTGGTCCCCCATTTTAATAAAGGACCGAATCGCCGTGGGTGCCGTGTAGAAGATGGTGACGCCATATTTTTCGATGACATCCCAGAAACAACCGGGGTTTGAGGGTCGCGGGGCACCTTCATACATGACGGTAGTTGCACCATTGGACAAGGGTCCATAGACGATGTAACTATGGCCGGTAATCCAACCCACATCAGCAGTACACCAATAGACGTCGGTTTCTTGCAGGTCAAACGTCCATTGCAGGGTGACATGGGTATAAAGGTTGTACCCGGCAGTGGTATGGACAACGCCTTTGGGTTTGCCGGTGGTTCCGGAAGTGTACAGGATAAAGAGTAAGTCTTCGCTGTCCATTGGTTCTGCCGGACAGTTGGCGGAGGCGGTGGATTGCAGTTCATGCCACCAATAATCGCGGTCCGGTGTCATGGCAATTTCTTGTCCAGTGCGTTTGACCACCAGAACGTTTTCAACACTGTTGGCCCCTAGTTCTAGGGATTTATCCACTTGCTCTTTCAGGGCGACAATAGATTCTTTGCGCCACCCGCCATCGGCAGTAATCACCAGTTTAGCTTGGGCATCCACCAGGCGGTCCTTGAGGGATTCGGCGCTAAATCCGCCAAAAATCACCGTATGGGCGGCCCCAATCCGCGCACAGGCCAGCATGGCGACTGCTGCTTCGGGAATCATTGGCATATAGATACCGACGCGATCGCCTTTTTTCACCCCCATGTCTTTGATGACGTTGGCCATTTGGCAGACTTCTCGGTGCAATTGGGCGTAGGTGAGGGTGCGGGAGTCTCCCGGTTCTCCTTCCCAAATCAGGGCCGCTTTATTTTTGCGGTGGGTGGTGAGGTGGCGATCGAGGCAGTTGTAGGAAATATTCATCTGACCCCCGACAAACCATTTGGCATTGGGGGGTTGCCAGTCGAGGACTTTATCCCATTTTTTAAACCAGTGCAGTTCTTTCTCCGCAAGCTGTTCCCAGAACTGTTCCGGATTGGCGGCAGCTTGGTCATAAAGCGCCTGATACTCTTCTAAACTCTTGATTCGAGCATTTTTGGAGAATTCCGCTGATGGCGGAAACTGCCGTTTTTCGTTAAGAATCGATTCAATGGTGGGTTGGGACATTGTTGTTACAGTCTCTAGGTTTGCGCTTCCTTAATTATTTTTGATCCAGAAGGCCACTTCAAACCTTGAGATTTTTTAAGCGGGGACTCACCGAAACCCAACCCCAAACAACAAACGACCAACAACATCCCCTAAACTAGAGGATGGTAAGCGTTAAGGGGTATTCCTATGACCCTCTATCTCGGCATAGACTTCGGGACTTCGGGTGCTCGTGCAGTGGCGATCGATGACCATGCAGGGATTCAGGCACAGGCGGAGTTTCCCCTGGACCGACAAACTCCGGAACTGTGGCAGGAGGGATTATTTGCGTTACTGGACCAAATCCCGATTACGGTAAGGCAGTCCATCGGTGCGATCGCCATTGATGGGACATCCTCTACGGTGTTGCTGTGCGATCGCAGTGGCACTCCCGTGGCGGAACCAATTCTCTACAATGATGCCCGGGGAATCACGGTGATGGAGACATTACGGGAAATTGCCCCACCGAATCATCCGGCAATTGGCGCGACTTCCAGTTTGGCAAAGCTGTTATGGTATGCCCGTCATCCCAAATTGTATCCCGATGCCCTTCATCGGGTGGCGACTACCGGGCTGTTCTTCCTGCATCAAGCAGATTGGCTGAGTTTTCAACTTCACGGCCAAATGGGCATCAGCGACTATCACAATGCCCTGAAATTGGGATATGACCCTGAGCATTTATTTTATCCCGAATGGTTGCGACTGGCCTTGCCGCAACTGTTTACCAAGTTCATTCCCTATTTGCCTCATGTGGTCAAACCGGGAACCCCAATCGCCCCAGTCACGGCAGAAATAGGCGATCGCTTTGGATTGCCTGCGGATTGCGTAATTTGCGCCGGAACTACAGACAGTATTGCCGCATTTTTAGCCTCCGGTGCCCGGGAACCAGGAGAAGCAGTAACGTCCCTGGGTTCAACCGTGGTGCTCAAGCTGTTAAGTCGCGATCGCGTCGATGATGCGCGCTACGGGATTTATAGTCATCGTCTCGGCAATTTATGGCTGACGGGGGGTGCATCGAATACTGGAGGGGCGGTTCTGCGTCAGTTTTTCAGTGATCGGCAACTGACAGAATTCAGCGAAAGCATTGACCCAAACCTCGAAAGTCCTCTGAAATATTATCCCCTCCTCAAACCCGGGGAACGGTTTCCGTTAAATAATCCCGAACTCCCCCCACGATTAGAACCCCGTCCTAACTCTGATGTGGAATTTTTGCATGGATTATTAGAAAGCATGGCCCGGATTGAAGCGCGGGGATATGAACTGTTACAAGAATTTGGGGCCACCAGAATCAAGCGAGTTTACACCGCTGGTGGCGGGGCCAAAAACCCCATCTGGACTGCCATTCGTCAACGTCGGCTGAATGTTCCCGTAATGACCCCAACTCACACCGAAGCGGCCTATGGTGCCGCATTATTGGCCCGAATGCAGGACCGGGGATAAAGCCCTGTTTTGTAGGGGCGCAATGCTTGCGCCCTTTACTCGGGGCGCAAGCATTGCGCCCCTACAACAACCTCGATTTGTCGTCAATTACCGACCTAATTCCCAGATATTAATCGTATTGTCATTCCCCCCAGTCGCGAATCGTCTGCCCTCGGGTCCCATTGAAACAGAAAAGATGGATTTCTCATGTCCCGTAAGGGTTTCCACTAATCTGCCACTGGCGATATCCCAGAGTCGGACGGTGCGATCGTCACTAACGGAGGCAACCGTGCGCCCATCGGGGGTAATTGCAATCTGATACACCGGGAAGGAGTGACCAGTTAGGGTCCGCAACAATTGGCCGCGATTCACATCCCAAACCTTGACAGTATTATCATAACTGCCCGTAACAAGGGTTTGTCCATCGGGGGTAAATGCAACGGAACTCACCCAATCATCATGGGCGGGAATTGTAGTAATTAACTCTCCAGTATTCAGGTTCCAGAGTTTGACATTGTTATCCAGTCCCCCGGATGCCAGGGTTGCACCATTGGGACTGAAGGCAACCGCCTCCACTCCGTCCTCATGGGCACTCAACGTGCGAATGATTTGCCCATTCTCGACGTTCCAGAGTTTAACCGTGTTATCCCAACTGCCGGTGGCGAGAGTCCGGCCATCGGGACTAAATGCCACGGTTTTTACCCCTTTTGTATGACCATAAAGAGTATAAATCAACTGTCCTGTTTCCATGTTCCACAGGTTGGCGGTGTTGTCATCGCTACCACTGGCTAGGATTTGACCGTTGGGAGAGATATCCAAGGCCCTCACGTCATCTAAATGAACCGCAGCAGTATAATTCAGTTCTCCGGTGTCGGCATTCCAAAATTTGATGGTATCTTCATTGCTGCCACTGACGACAACTGGGGCAATGGGACTATAGGCAACGGCAAAAATCGGGAACGCGCGATCGCCAATGGTTCTTAACAGTTGGGAGTTTGCGCTACGCTGCTGTGCCAATACTGGGGGGACACTGGTTAGAAAATGCAGGTCGATCGCCCCGAGGGTTGCGATTCCAGCTACGACTAAAGCACTAAATTTTTTCCAGGACGATGGTTTTAAGGTCATATTGGCTTCATTAGAAAATTAAGTGTTCACCTAGGATCTAACACTATTTTAGAGTTTAGATTCACGGAGTTTTGAGGAAAGAGTTGACTTAATCCACCGTCCCCTCCTGCCACTTTTGCCACTGTTGTTGTAAATACTTTGTCCATTCCACGGCGATCGCTACTTCGGTAAAGGGAATCTGCACTGAATTTTTGGGGGATGGAAACACAAATTCTAAAGCGATCGTTTTAGCTTTGAGATTTTCCGGCACAGAATCAACCGCCACGGGTTGCTGATTGACAAGCAACTGTAATGACTGTACCTCTTTTAAGGAAAAGGTTTGTTGATTCACCGGACCTTTGCGGGTGGGTTTTCCCCAAGTCAGGGAGTCGCCCTTCTCTCCCAATACCGCATAAATATCATACTTGGTGCGATCGAACCCCTGCGCCCAAATCCGATAAGCTTCTACCTTTTGATATTCGTTCCATCCCGCCCAAGCGAGTCCTATAAATAGGGCCAGCAAGGGTAACCACATCAGTCCTCTTTCCATCTGTTTAATCTGTTTAATCTGTGCGATCGCAATTAGGGTCTGTTGTTTGAGTCACGCTTCCACGGTCTACAATCCAGGCCGTTTCCAGACGCTTTCCCGGATTTTTAGTTCCGGGAATTAATTTATTTTTTGCATCGGTGCCGTTTGCGGGTCGATAATTTTTTGCCCTCCTCGCATAAATTTAACCGCTAACGACATCTTAGTAGCAGAACCGAAAACGTGAGACACTTCCCCAGGACCAAACGTATCATGAACCACCATATCCCCCACCTGCCAATCCACCATTGCCGATGCCCCCTTGGGCGTTTTTGCCGCCCCAGAACTGCGGCGAGTTCGTTCTTTGGGTACTGAATTTCCTTGCAGTAAATCCCGGGGTAATTCTGCTAGAAATCGCGAGGGTTGAGCGCGTTCATAAGACCCCCACAAGCGCCGTTCTAAGGCATGAGTTAAAAATAGTCGTTCCTGGGCGCGAGTAATCCCGACATAACAGAGTCGCCGTTCTTCTTCCAAACTGCGCGGGTCATTAATACTGCGGAAATTCGGGAATAATCCCTCTTCCATTCCCACCAAAAAGACCACGGGAAATTCCAACCCTTTGGCAGAATGAATGGTTAATAAAGATACCGCTTGTTCCCCTTCTTCTAAATTATCTAACTCCGAAGCAAGGGAGGCACTAGAGAGAAATCCTGTTAAAGAATTATCTTCGTTTTCTTCGGCATATTGCATCGTCGCGCTATACAACTGTTCAATGTTCGCCATCCGGTTCAACGCTTCATCGGTGTTTTCCAGTTTCAGGAATTCCATATAACCGGATTCTTCCATCATCCCTTTGAGGATATCGATCGCCGGTAAAGTTTCCACTTGCGCCTGCCATCGGGATATCAATTCAGAGAATTGTAGCACTTGTTTCACCGATCGCCCTGCCAGGGTTTTTACCGAAGTCTCATCACTGAGAATTTCCCACAGGGGGACGCCTAACTGTTTTGCTGCCTCATCGAGACGTTCTAAAGTAGTTTTGCCAATACTGCGTTTCGGCGTATTAATAATCCGGCGCAAACTAATCGAATCCGAGGGGTTAGCAACGGCGCGTAAATAGGCGACGGCATCCTTGACTTCTTTGCGATCGTAAAACTTCAAACCGCCCACCACTCGATAGGGCACATTCAATTTAACTAACACATCCTCAAACGATCGCGATTGAGCATTGGTCCGATACAAAATCGCAAACGAACCCCAATCTAACTCCGGATGCTGATTTTGCAACATCCGAATTTGATTCACTACATATTGTGCTTCATCTAAATCATTTTCGGTTCGATAACAGATAATCGATTCCCCTTCCCCCCGAGTCGGACGCAATACCTTCTCAATGCGTTCTGTATTATTCTCAATCAGCTTATTCGCAACTTCGAGGATATTTTCTCGCGATCGATAGTTCTCCTCCAACTTCACCAAAGTTTGGGTCTCGTCATCCTCTAACCCATCCCCAAAATCTTCCTGAAACTCCAACAAAATGGTATAATCCGCCATCCGAAAGGAATAAATCGATTGGTCTACATCCCCCACCACAAAAACCGACCGATTCTCCCATTTATCAAATGACTTCGCCGCTTTTCCATTCGTCACCAACATCCGAATAAAATCATATTGAGTGCGGTTGGTATCTTGATATTCATCCACCAAAATATGATGAAACTTGCGATGCCAATAATCCAAAACTTGAGCATCCTGCCGGAACAGTTCCACAGGAATCCGAATCAAATCATCAAAATCTAGGGCATTATTCGCCGCCAAAGTATCCTGATACCGACTATAAATCTCCGCCACCTTGCGATTGCGGTAATTGGTCGGGTCATTCGCCTCTAAATCCCGCGCCGACCAACCCTTATTTTTCGCCCCACTAATTTCATACCGAATTTTGCGAGGCTCAAATTTTTTGCTATCCAAATTCATCTGCTTGAGGACAATATCCTTAATGGCCGTTTGAACATCTGACTCATCTAGGATAGAGAACTTGCGGTTCCATTGGCGACCATTTTCATCTTTGAATTTTTCAATATCGTAGCGCAAAATTCGGGAACAAAGGGAATGAAACGTGCCAATCCACAGGGGTTTAATACTATTTCTCCAAACCTGCGATCGCACCTGAGTTTGTTCGGCGGGTTCTAAGGCAGAAAACGGCTTATCATACTTTTGTTCCGCCAAACTATCGGCAAAAATCTTCTCAATTCGTTCCTTCATTTCCCGGGCCGCCTTATTCGTAAAAGTGACCGCCAGGATATCGTCCGGATGGACTTGATTACTGCGAATTAAATTAGCAATTCGATAAGTCAGCGCCCGAGTTTTGCCCGAACCCGCCCCAGCAACGACTAACAAGGGGCCACAGAAATGTTCCGCAGCGCGACGTTGGTTCGGGTTCAGATGGGCCAGAAAGTCAAGGGTTGAGGTCATGGTTGAACGAAGCAAAAGCGGTAAGGGCTGAGTCTAGGTTAGATCTGCCCTTCAATTTTACCAAATTTGGGGACCTTTGGAACGAATAGAGGCAAGAGAGTCACCCATTCTAAGGGTTTGGGCATTTATCCTTCTAATTTTCTGTTTTGAAGTGCAAGACCCCATAACTTAATAAATCTTTAATATTCATTAATTAACCTATTCACTCATATCAAGTACAATAATCAATTAATCTTAAAAACCGCGCATCTATGAACCTTCGCCTGTTCGCCGCGATCGCCTTCCTCTCCTTGGTCTGTGTGGGGTGTGATTCTAACCCCTTGGCACAAAAACTCCCCGGAGGCGCACCCGCAACCACTCAATCCCCTCGCCGTCCCCGCATCCTGAGCGAAAGTTATGATTTACAAGTGAATGCAAGCGAATTGGTAATGCGCTTGACAGAAATTACCCTAGCTGAAGATAGCACCATCGCGACGGTATCCATCACTAATGGTCGCCGGGAAGTTATCAATATTGATACAAAAAAAGAGAATATTATTCTCTATGATGACGAAGGAAATACATATCGTCTAGCCATCCCTCCAGATAATCCACTCATTCAAATTCAACCGGGTACGACTCTTAACGGCAAATTTGTGTTTATTGGTCGATTATCCCCCGAAGCTGCTTATATCGGACTCAAAACAGTAACTTATTACGAAACACAAAGAGGCTATTCTCGCACAAGGCTCATAACATTAGAAATAAAAAACGTTAGAGTTCCTCGGGAGGGGCAAAATGCACCTAGAAATTAAACGGCTACAACTGGCGATCGCCTCTAGCTTGCTGTTGATTGGCACCGCTTGCCAAAATCGCTTTCAAAACTTACCGAAAGTTACCACATTTGAAATCGTTCCAGTTCCCGTCACCCAATTAGAAATAGAACCCATTGAACAGGTTCCTCCCAGCACATTTGACCTGGAATCACCTACCACCACAACCACCACCGTTGATCCATCCATTGTCAGTGAAACTCAAACCGAAGAATCGGCAACGCCTTCGAGTTCTACTTCCGTAGAATCGACAACCATTTCGAGTTCTACTTCTGTAGAAACGGCAACCCCTCCGAGTTCTACTTCTGTAGAAACAGCACCACAACCGAGTTCAACAACAACAGAAACTCTTCCCCCGGCGACCTCAGTCCAAGTAGAACCGCCACCGAAACCGCCTGTAGGTCCTGCGGAACAAGACCCGACGGATTCAACTCGAATTATGGTGGAAACGGTGTTACCGACGCCAACGGAGGTGGAACAAACCCTCACCGAATTAAATGCGGAAACCACCATAGAAGGGATTAAATTTAATCTCTCCGACAATATTTTATTTGAATTTGATAAATATGCCGTTCGGGCGGCAGCTAAACCCACCTTGGAAAAAGTTAATCAAGTGCTGACCCATTTTAAGGATGCCCGGGTCTTGATTAATGGACATACAGACAGCAAAGGAACCGACGAGTATAATATAGACTTGTCGCAAAAACGAGCAGCGGCAGTGAAATATTATTTTGTCAATAATTTTCAAGCAGAACCAACCCGCATCCAAACTCAAGGGTTAGGAAAAAGTAAACCGATCGCCCCGAATACCAATCCCGATGGTTCTGATAATCCCCAAGGACGAGAAAAAAATCGGCGGGTTGAATTTACCATTCAAACTGAAACTCGGACTGTGGAAATTCCGCCCAATTCCGACTCCTTTGGGGAAGCAATGAAGAAGGCAACCAGTGCAGCAACCCTCACCCAAACTGCTAAAACTCCCGAACAGTGGTTACAAGTCGCCAAGCAATGGCAAGAGGCGATCGCATTCCTGCAAGTCGTTCCAGAAAATAACGCCAATTATGCAACCGCTCAACAAAAGGTGGGAGAATATCAAAATAATTTGAATTATGCTCAGACCAATGCCGGTTTACGTTAAAATTTAGGGGATTTAATCCCCAGTAGGAGGGTTTTAAACAAAAATGAGTTTCCAAAACTGTAACCGGGCGATCGCACTCATCGCAAAAGTGTCAGACTGTTCTTATCAAGAAGTCTAACCGGAACGCCTATCATGATCAATCGATTCATGCCAACCCAACTCAACGTTTTCAGTCCGATCGCCGCTGTTGCCCTCGCCTTGGGGATGTTTGGGATTACCCCTAATATGGATGTAGCTTCTGCCCAGGAACAACCCTCTCGCAACCTCACCGTCACGGGACAGGGAACTGTCAGCATTCCCACCTCTTTAACCGAGGTGAGGTTAGGGGTGGAAGTGCAGGGAAAAACCGCCCAAGAGGTACAACAAGAGGTAGCAAGGCGATCGCAAGCTTTGGTGGAACTGTTGCGATCGCGCAATGTGGAGAAACTCCAAACCACCGGCATACAACTCAACCCGGTATATCGCAGTAATGACAACGCAGCACCTACAATTACGGGCTATGCTGCCTCAAATATCGTCAGCTTTCGTCTCCCCACCGATCGCGCCGGAACTTTGTTGGATGAAGCAGTCAATGCCGGTGCAACTCGCATTGATGGGGTGACTTTCACCGCTGCCGATGCAGTAATGGAAACCGCCCGCCAGCAAGCAATTCGCGCCGCCACCCAAGACGCCCTTACCCAAGCGGATACCATCTTATCTGAACTCAATCTCACTCGGCGAGAAATTGTCAAAATTCAAGTTAATTCCGCCATGCCCTATCCACAACCGATGTTCTCACGCATGGAAGGGGCAGCCGATTTTTCCACCCCAGTTATTGGAGGCGATCGGGAGGTTTCTGCTTCTGTCACTTTGGACATTAGCTATTAAAATATAATAGCATAGCTTCCTTCTTTACGAGGTTAAAAGGCTACCAATCCAGTGGAAGACTAACATTCCCAAAAATATCCAGAGGAGAACAATAATTGTAGCAGCTACCCAATTTGTAGGAACTCCCTGCTGGTTAGCTGCTTCTGCCTGTTCTCGACATTCAGCAATCACCTGGGGGGGAATCATTTTTAGCACAATCCAAATTCCCAGGGGGACCAAAATTAAATCATCTAAATAACCCAGAATTGGAATGGCATCAGGAATCAAGTCAATGGGACTAAAAAGATAGGCGACAACCGCAGCAGCCAGCACTCTAGCATACCAGGGAACTCGGGGGTCTTTACTGGCTAAATAAATGGCGTAGGTTTCGGTTTTAAGTTTACGGGCAAACTGTTTTAAGGACTGCATAGGTTGAGGGTTGGATGGGTTCTTCGTATTATATCTGCGATCGCCCTCCCGAGATTAGTTTACCTATTCCCAGAGGTACAACAAAGGGAGGCGATCGCCAGCAAATGACAGCGAAGCGCCTACCATTACCGGCTATTCTGCCTCAAATATCATCAGTTTTCGTCTCGCCAGCGATCGCGCCGGAACTTTTTTATAGGAAAATAACCCGATTAACAATCAGCGGTTGAAATCCCTAAATTGAAGCAATCCCCCTGGTTTCTAGTTCCCCGCAAAGGTTAGAAACCGGGTTTCTGAACAAACTCTCGGCTAATTGCTATAAATTCAGGCAAGAAACCCGGTTTCTGGTCCTCACCAAAAGTTAGAAAAATTTTTGACTTCATCTCAATGAAAGCAGATGGTTTTAGGCATTTCTTCGGGACTTTAGTTTTTCTTGAAGGAGTGACGGGGTTTTGGATGCCATTTCTGTGGCAAATGCTTCATCTTCTCTAATTTGGTGTCTGATTTCTTCTCGATTGTCGTGATAATAGGCTAAGGCGGCATAGACATCTGATAAGGTAATAGAGGGGTAATGATAGAGGATTTCATCGGGAGACATTCCCATTTCTTCCGACCAAATTACAATATCTTGCACTTTAATCCGATGTCCAGCAATTCGCGGTTTACCTCCACAAACGCCGGGAGTGATTTCAATATGTTCTGAAATTACCTTTTCCATGATTTTAAGGATTGCTTAGGTTTGCGGCTTTTTTGGGCTATTTTAACATAAAATGTAAGGGCGATGGACCACCCCCACCCACACCATTACACTTGTTGTATAATTTTCAACGGACTACGAATAGAAGAAACGACTGAAGTCGTTACTACGAACTTGAAGATATGAGTTTGGACGCCCGACGGAACCCCGAGGGACCCCTTAAGTCAAAAAGATGGGGTGGGTCCCCCAAAGTCAGGGATTTTTTTAAAGTTAAAGAATAACATATTAAGAACCTGAAATAATATAAATTTTAATTCTTCATCAGTAATTCGCTATGTTAAGATAACATCATACTGGTTGTCTGCAAGAAAAACAACGGATCGCAGCTAAATTAATATGCCCCAAAACACGCTTACGAAAAATCGCCGGTTAACTCAGGTGGGATTGCTACATTTAGGCCGATACCTGCGGTGGCTTAGACATTATCGGGGTTGGACGTCAGTCCATGATCTGGGGCAGTACATTGCCACCCAAGAGTCGATGTTGCTGAAAGAGCGAGGGAAGGACCTCTATATCGATCCGGAACTGGTCCCGGGGATATCGGGGCCCCAGATTAATCGGATTGAGGGGGGTAAGATTACTCGTCTGGCGATTGATCAGTTGATGTTGCTGATGGATGTGCTCGAACCCGTGCATCCGAAGTCGATGGATAAGATGAGTTTAGAAAGTTTGCTGGATATTGCCACAGGAGAAGCGACGATTGAAGTGCCGCCCCTGGGCAGTGATTAAGGCAATTCCTCGGGGAATTTAGGGCAATCTCCTCTGAGTCTTAGGGATTCGTTGGGATGGGTCCGGATTGGGAGACGAACCGCCGTTACGTTACATTGACTCCTGGGCAACGAATTGAAATTCGATCGCCCCAGGAGGATAACTCCCAGGGTAAAATTGACCGCATATATCAGAAAAATCCTCATACAAACCCAAAATTGGCCTCTCCATTAAAATGACTAAGCGAAGTTGGCTAGAAATTCTGGAATATTTATCCGTGGCGGGTTCCGTTGCGGGTTCCGTGGCAGCGATCGCGACGCAGCAGATTGTTTATGCTGCAACGCCGCTATCCCTGTCGGTGGTCCTCAATTTGGCTAATCGCCGTCGATTAGCCCAAGAACCGTCCCTCGGGGGAAATGACATCGAACTCCGGGAGAAACTCGCCCGCGAGTTAGGGATTTTGCGCGAACAAGTGCAGGGATTGCCGACGGATTCTGAATTTAATCATGTCCAGTCGGCAGTATCGAAACATTCGGAAGAATTTGAAGAGGTTAAGCGACAGTTAGAAAAAACCCTGTCCCTGGCGCAAGGGTTGGAGTTGAATCCCTTACGTCAAGATGTTTCCGTGCTTCGGGAGAATTATGCGGGGGTCCAGGAAACTTTAGCGGCCCTGAGTGCCCAACTCAATGGTGCAGAATCCCCGAAGAGTGGACATGGGGTTGAGCGGTTGGAGAGTGCGATCGCCCAGATTAATAGCAAAATTGCCCAATTTCAAAACAAACTCTCGAAATTGGAAACCGGCAGTGGGACTCCGGATTTAAACCCGGTGTTGTCAGAAATTGCTCAAATTGAACAGCGACTGGAAACGGTTCGCGCCAGTGTGAGTCAAGCGATTGAGCAGGAAATTGCGGGGTTGCGCGCGGATCTCGAAGCGCGAGTGAGTGCCGGAAATCCCCTAGAATTTGGCGCGGAACAGGTGAGTTCCCTCAGTTCAGAAATTGCTAAATTGCAGGAACGGCAGCAAGCATTAGAACAGGCGATCGCCCCGGTGAGCGAGTTGCGGATGCAACTGGAACAACTGAATCAGAAGGTGGCAGCGCAACCGGATATTGAGCAAGTGGAACGCTTGAGAAATGCTTTATCCCTGGCGATCGCCTTGATTCCTCAACTGGAACAGCAGTTAGATTTAGAACGCCTCGGGGTTTCCGCCCGTGGCAACGAGTCAGCGGTGGATTTAACTGGAGTCGATGAAGCACTCCGGAAAATTGCCGAATCCGTCAGCGAGGCGATCACGGAAATTGATACGCGGTTAGCCCCCTTAGAAGCGGTGAATTTGCGCCGGATTCAAGAGGATTTGGCCCTGCAAACCCGGGAGTTAGAACAGTTAACCACTGGATTAGCAACCCTGCAACAAGAGCAGGCGTCCTGGAAAACTGCCCTCGTTGGATTACAGGAGAAAATTGAGGGATTACCCCAATTTGTCGCCCCGGAAGCGTTAGAACCGTTGGAAACTGCCCTCACAACCCTCAAAAAACGGGTGGACCTCCTGGCGGAATTTCCCATTCCTGAACTACAGGACCAGATTGAACAATTAGCCGATCGCGTCAATAACTTACCCGAAGCGATCGCCTCACAATCTGATGTGCACAAACTGAATCAAGCGCTGCTGGAAGTTACCGCGAACCTGGCACAAGTGCGACAACTCACTACCTCCCTGGAAAACCAAAGTGAAGTGAGCAGTCGCCTCAGTCAACTGGATAGCATGGTCAGCGAACTGAGTGCACGCATTGACGAAACCCTGCCGCAAGAACGGGAGCAATTGCGCCAAGAGGTGCAGAGTCTGCGGGAACAACTGGAATGGCAAGGGAGTGGCGTTCCTAATGCGGTGTCCAGTGAGGTGACTCACCAAATTCACCAACTGCTGGAACAGTTCAACTCTCGTCCAGAATTGGAGCAAATCGAAAATCTCACGGCCAGTGTCAGCGAACTGGATCGGCGATTGGAACAACTGCCGAATTCTAGCCAATCTCCGACAGAGGAACGGGATGCCGAAGTGATTGATGTGCTGCGACTGGAAATTTCTGAGTTGCGATCGGCCCTGGCGCAAGTGAGCGAATCCATCGGTCACTTATCCGATGTGACCCCGGAGCGAATTGAACGGTTAGAGGCGGCTTTAGGACAACTGGAAGGGCAACTGGAACAGTGGCGGAATCGCCCTGCACAAGTCTCAGTGCAACCACAGATTGAGCAACTGAGTCAGCAACTCAAAGCCCTGGCAACCCATCCGGAAGTGCCTCACACTAACCCGGAAAGCGGTCATCTGCAATCCCTGATTTCTCCGGCGATCGCCCAGCAACTCTATCAAATCGAATCCTTACTGGAAGGGATTAAAGCTCATCAGTATGAGTTGGTGTTTGACCGACCCTCGATTAGAGCCCAACTGGAGGAGGCGATCGATAACGCTCAACATCGCCTGATTTTAGTCTGTCCTTGGGTCAGTCGGGCAGGATTGGATGGTAACCTGTTGCAAAAGCTGGAAGGACTGCTGCAACAGGGTGTGCAAATCGAAATCGGTTGGGGACATCTGCGGGATATTGAAGCCGGAGAATTCCCGATTCGGATTAATGAACATTGGCAACTGGACCCGATGGCAAAACGCGGGTTATATGATGCCTTGAATGATTTGGAACATCTGCGGACTCAATATGGCGATCGCCTGCAATTAAAAGTCCTCGGCACCCATGAAAACTTTTTGGTGTGCGATGACAAGTGGGCGATGTTAGCCACCCATCATTTCCTGAGTAGCAGTGATGCCATACCGGAACGGGAAGTGGGATTACGCACGACAGATCCGAAGATTATTCACGGGTTGATTGAGCGCTTTAGTGAACCGTTGCTGAATCCCGCCAATGCCAGCGCTTATTACAATCGCGGATTTGAGCGGTTGGATATTGGGGATTATGAAGGGGCGGTTGATGATTATACTCGGGCGTTGCAGATTGATGGCAATCAGCCGACGGCGTATAATAATCGCGGATTGGCGAAGTTCCAAATCGGTGATTTTGCCGGGGCAATTTCCGACTATACGCGATCGCTGGAACTGAATGACAATGAAGCGGTGGTGTATTTTAACCGAGGATTTGCCCGGTTTAATCAGGGAGATTATACTGGAGCCATTGGCGATTATACTGAGTCAATCCTGAAAGCGCCGGAACAGACAGGGGCTTATTTCTATCGCGGGGAAGCCTACGGACGCTTGGGGAATTATCCACAAGCGGCAGAGGATTACACTCGTGCGATTCAACTGAACCCCCAAGATGCGGTGGCGTATAACAACCGAGGATTAGCCCGGTATAACCAAGCGGACTATGCGGGGGCGATCGCGGATTATACAGAAACCTTGCGCTTGAAACCTGATGATGCCGTCGCCTACTTGAATCGGGGGGTTGCCCGGTCCGCAGGGGCTGATTATCATGGGGCGATCGAGGACTTTACCCAAGCCCTGAGTCTGAATGAGAAGTATGCTAGTGCCTATAACTATCGGGGTCGGGCGAGGGCAGAAATGGGCGATCGCCAAGGGGCGATCGGGGATTTACAAACGGCGGCGAATTTGTTTTCTCGCCAAGGAGATACCATCCATCACCAACAGGCGATCGCGGCCCTAACTGCGTTGGCGAGTGCAGAGTGAATCAACAAGCAACAAACGGCGGGGGTTCAAACGATTGGCGGCCTAACAGCTCAAGTCGGTTGAAAACCGACTAAAAACACCACGGAATAAGACGAACAGTCGTCTTTAGACGACTTGATTCTATGAGGCGGGGGATTGATCCCCCGCCCGTTGTTGCTACTGAGATTGCGTAAATCCTATTTGTGAAGAAACCCAATTTTTTTTCTAATCTGGTACCAGCATCCTAGCCCGAATAAAAAATTCCCCCTTTGTTGTGGAAGTGACTATAATTGGTGCAAAACCGGGCAGCCTACCACCAACCATGCAAACGATAAAACCTTCCAGTCAAAGTTTTAGGGGCAATCTCAACCCATATCCCTGGCAAACCATAGTTGAAGGCACTTGTGTAGCCGGAGCCGCCGTGGGAACCGTCGTGGCAGCTCTTTCCGGACAAGTCGTCTATGCGGCAGTGCCTCTCACCTTGGCGTTAAGTCTAAATTTGTCGAATCGAATGCGATCGCAACAGGAAACGGCACAACAAACCACCTCGGCGATCGCCGATGTCCGGCAAATGGTGGATTCTCTCCAAACTGCCATCCGCCAACAACCCCCCGTGGAAAAGGTGAATCTGCATCCTTTACATGAGGCGATTTCTCAGTTACAAACCATCACCCAACGCCTCCAAAAAACTGCCGTCCGCGAAGATGACTGGGAGACAGTGAACGTTCGCTTATTATTAATGCAGGAACAGTTAGACCAACTCGCTACGCCACCCCAGGCAGAATTAGAATTCGCCAACTCTTCAAGGACCGAGGAAACCCTCCCCTCCTCTGTGAATTTGGCTGAATTCCAGTTCCAAATTCAAACCGAAATGGAACCCTTGACCAGACGAGTCAAAACATTAGAACAACAAAACAAACAAATTGTCAAGCCCTATTTGCAACGTCTCACCCAAGCGGTTAAAAAGTTGGAACAGACGGGTTCTTTAACTGCCTTAAAACGCAACTTAGACCGATTACGGGCGGAATTTAAACAGCAGCATCCCGAATCCGAGGAAATTAGCGCACTTCAAGGCGAAATGACCCGAATCAGCGAGGGATTAGCACAGCTACAACAGCGGGTTGAAGCCTTGCCTCTCTTGAGTAACCTAGAACAACTTGGCAGCATTGAAGCAGCAATTGCAGAGTTATTTGAGAAAGTCTCAACCCTTAATACACAGATGCAAAGACGGCTGAATTGTTTAGAAAAGGAAGAAGTGGAACGCCTCCATCAAGAGATTGATTTTCAGGCAACCGCGATCGCCTCCTTACAAGATGGATACGATCGCCTCTATCATTCCGTCACCGATTTGAGCAACCGCCTAGAAACCTTGCCACACCGTGAGCACCGAGAATACGAACATTTTTAGTTACGTTGGGTGGGTATGTCCCACCCGACATTTCTCACGGTCAACAATTTGGGACAGGATGTAGAAATCTTGTCAAGAAACCCAGATTCTACCTTATACCCTATCCCCAGCCGAAGCGCATCCCTCCATCGGCATAAAAAATATTAATTTTAAACCCGCTTTGATGGGTCATTGAGCATTATAAATTTCCAGGAGTTTCCGGCGCAATATCAATCCCTCGTCCTTGTTTCATTTCATGCTGAGGGGTAATCAAATCGCTGAGTTCACTAATTTCAACCCCAATGTCCTGGCAAGCTGCTTTGAGTTCTTGGGAAAATAAGCTCGTATTCTGCCCATAACCACTCTGTGCCGCTGCTGTTGCTAAACCCTGTTCAGCATTCGCCTTAGCACAGTCAATCAGTTCTAGTCCTTGGAGTTGTTTACTTGCTGCCATAAGGTTAGCCCTATTTCACTCATTCAGATTATTCAATTACCCTAACAAGAACCTAGTCTAAATTCATCCCCCGAAAGGATGAAGAAGAAGATAACGACTAAAGTCGTTACTACAAACAATCTTCTATCTCTCCCATCAATCCAGGACCCATGACCCATGACCAATCCTCGTGACGTGGCTTAAGCCACGTCACGAGGATAACGACTAAAGTCGTTACTACAAACAGTCTCCCAATGACCCATGACCCATGACCCATGACCCTCATTCCCAATACTTGCAAGCCGCATAAGCGAGGGTGACAATGCCGGTGACGATCGCTGATTCATCCACCTCGAATTGAGGATGATGGAGGGGATAATTGGGTTTGTCGGGATGTCCGACACCGAGACGAAACATCATTCCCGGTGCGTATTCGAGGTAGAGGGAAAAATCTTCGGCACCGAGGGAGGGTTCGGGAATATAGATGACGCGATCGCTTCCCCAGGCTTCTAATGCTGCTGATTCGACTAACTGCGTCATCCCGGTATCATTTTGCACGGAAGGGACTCCGCGTCGGTAGTTCATTTCATAGTTGCCGCCATGCATCTGACAGACATTTGCCACAATCTTCTCAATCCAAGCGGGTAAGTCGGCATGGGTTTCGGGATGCAGCGATCGCACAGTTCCCAGCATTTTCACGGAGTCCGCAATCACATTCGGAGCCCGTCCTCCATTCAGTTGACCAATGGTCAAAACTACCGGACGTA
Organism: Laspinema palackyanum D2c; assembly: GCF_025370875.1. Classification (NCBI taxonomy): domain Bacteria; kingdom Bacillati; phylum Cyanobacteriota; class Cyanophyceae; order Oscillatoriales; family Laspinemataceae; genus Laspinema; species Laspinema palackyanum. The sequence continues at coordinate 38,609 of NZ_JAMXFD010000021.1, read as the reverse complement.
AAGGGTTCTGAGTTCGGGAAATGGCCTGCTGGAGGGTGGTAATCACCTGAGAGGCAATCCAAATCGCATCGACTGCCTCATGGGGACGGGCACCATGTCCGGATTCCCCAATAATTGTGATTTCTAGGTCATCGGCGGCGGCGGTTAATGCTCCCCGTCGAATCCCGACGGACCCCCCCGGAATCGACGGAAAAACGTGCAAGCTTAAAATATTGCTGACCTGTTGCATTGCACCATCAGCAATCATCCAACCGGCACCTTGAGCAATTTCCTCTGCGGGTTGGAATAAAAAACGCACGGTTCCGGGTAAATTATCCACCAGTTCCGAGAGGATCATCGCTGTTCCTAATCCGACGGTGGTATGGACATCATGACCACAAGCGTGCATCACTCCTGCCTGCTGGGAAGCATAGTCTAACCCAGTGCGTTCGGCGATCGGCAGCGCATCCATATCGGTGCGAATTGCCAAGACTCTCTCATCGGTGATTTGACCGGAAAGTTCTCCCATGACCCCGGTTTTACCCACCCCCTCTCGCACATGGACTCCACAGGAAGAAAGCACCCCCGCCACATAAGCAGCGGTTTGATACTCTTGACCACTAAGTTCGGGATGACTGTGAATATGTCGCCGAATCTCGATCAGGCGAGGTGCGAGTTTAGCAGCAATGTTTTTAATGTCAGTGAGCATAGGGGTCCCAGGGTGAGCGTACAATTTTTATTATAGAGTTGGTGGCTGTGGGAACCCTGTGCGGACGGATTGAGGGGCGATCGCCAAAAGCCGACTATTTCTTAAACCTAAGAAACAGTCGGCTTTTGAGAAGGAATTCAATTTTTTAAAATTTTACCCCTCTAAGGTTTTGATTCTCCGAGTGGGTAACCTTCATCGGCAAGACAGCAGCGAGTGCTTAACAAATAATATCCCCAAACGTTTCTCGAACAAATTGGGCTGCTTTCTCTGCTCCTTCTACCAAAAATTGGACCTGCCCATAAGTTTGATTGATCTTTCTCGCATCAATTTCAACCCGTTGAGACGGATATTTTTGCAGAAGTTCTAGCAAAGAAAGTCTGCCATCATCCGCAGCAGAAAGAACCAAACTCGATCGCAAACCTTCAATCCCTTTACGACCCGAGGGCGGATAAATGGCTTGACTGATCTCGTAGAGGAATAATTCTCCGACAATAAAGTTGAGGGAACGGTCTAAAATTCGGACGCTGGCCGGAATTTCTTGGGTTAAAACCGTCCGAAATAGATCCCGATCAACATCAGCAATTCCTGTCAAAAATCGGATCACCCGAGATGCTTCTCCGGTTTGCCCAAATTCCTGTAGTTCCTGCATGGGAATGGCAATTCGCTGGGGACCATAGGTCAGGACCACCACTTGAGAGGCCGTCGCCGGGGAGGGTGTAAACACCACGAATGAAAGACTGGTCAGAAAAACAACGAGGCTGAGGGCTATAAATTTCACCCACTTTTTGGGTAGCTGGCTCAGACTGGTGACAAAGGTTTTGATTTTTATTTTCATGGCATCGCTCCTGAAGGATTTTTCACCCTTGTTGCTGGCTTCACCCGACCCAAATTATCGGCTCATGAAGCATGAAATAGAGGCAGTCATTCTGCCTCTATAAATTGAATTGAGTTTATTTAGACCACCCTAAGTTATTCGACTTAGAGCCGGTTAAAAGTTCGGGGACTGGTTTGGTGTTAAAATCCGAGCCCAACAATCCATCTTCACAAACCACGTCCGCTAAATAGGTTTGAACTACTTGGGCGATCGCCAAAACATCCGTCGCCAAGAAACTAATTCGGTTATAGCCTTCTTCTAACAGGGGACCACTGACGCTCAACTGTTGTTCTGGATAGTTTTCTAGCAATTCCAAGAGGGTAAAGCTATCGTTGGCTGCTGCAGAAACGAAGGCATCAACGACTTGAGTAACATTTTCCTCTACTGCAATACCCAGAACAGGTTCAAGACGGGTGAGGATAAATTGACCGATGGTGCTGTTGAGAATTCGTCTCAAGAATTCCTGGGAAACTGGAATTTCCTGACCCAAGGCAAACCGTAATGCCTCAATATCGCGCTCGATGATACCCAACCGGGTGCGAAATTCTGCGGGCTCCGCACCTTCGCTCACAAACCGGCGCAAGTCGCCGATCGAGATGGTCTCGCGGGAATCCCCGTACATTAGGATGATTCTCTCTACAGCCATCGCATTGTCACAATTTATGGTAACCGCAGCAGTGACTGCTAAAACCATTGCCAGTCCTAGGGATAAAGCTCTTTTCCAGATCCCATGAAACTGTTTCACCACAAAGGAGAATCTTTGATTAATATCGAACCCAGAGGTTATGTTCATCCACGTACTCCTGATACAACACTTCAGACTTGTCTGTTTTGCAACGTTGACTATATTGATGTTAGAGGATTTTCTCTACCAGTTTTTTGTTCCTGGAAAGATTCCAGAAAATCGACAATCTCTGTGAAAACAGGTCAATCTTATGTTACTACATTTTTTCCCGTATTTTTGCTCATTCTAAAGTTAGATATTTTTAAACTAATAAAATAATCAGATTAGGGATAGTTATTTGTGCAAAGTTATATTATTTCCTTGACAAAAAACTGGCGGTTTTTTTAAAACCAATAACTTCTTGAATCTGTAACCCTTTATTCTGGGTTTTTTCAGCGAAATTTACTCCCAATGAGTTTATAGTTTATGGGAATCCGATAACAAAGGGGAAGAGAAAATCGCCGGTCTGGGTTCGTTGCCCGATAAGCTTTACTGCTCACGGACAATTCTCCTACACTTTTTTATAAATTCTCCCTCCTCACGGATTCCTCTCTTTCATTGAGCTTTTCAGATTTCTAAAAAAAGTTATAAACGAGGTTTAGGGAGTAACTAGGAGATTGAGTTCCTACCAATGGAATTGCGATCGCCCTATAGGAAATTAAATCTTACCCCTTCACTTCTACTACCTTCCGCTTCACTTTACATCCTTTGTCCGGCTAGGAACGGGGAGATAAAAGCATAAATAAATCCCATTGAACATGAGTGTTCTGAGAAATACCCGTTCCACTTATACTCCTGATTTTACCCAAACTATTCAGAACAATTTGACCTTCCGGTGAGGCATTAATTTCCGGGGGTACAAACGTATTCACCCAGGCTAAGAAAGACCCCATATTCAGATAGCAAGAGCCGAGGTTAGCTTGAGGTAACGGTTCCAAAGCCGCTTGGAAATTAAAAGCATTGGCGAGACTCTGAGCCGGTTGCGGATAAAGTTCTTGGAACGGTCCTAGTCCCGTGGTCATCATTAGGGTATTCTCAGAAATCCACCCATGAGCCAATACACTTTCTGTCCTCCCATTCGGGTTGATTACCTCCCAACTGGTGACAGAGTTTTCATTAATTTGATGACGAGTAATGGTAATCGCCCCGGACAACTGATTGGCAATCCGTTCATCGAGTTGAGTTAAGAGGCGTTCCGCACTCTGGCGATCGCTGGTTTCAATCATCGAGCCCATTCCTAATTTCATTGTTTCATCCACGGTGGGGAAAAAGCCCCGATTGGTGGGAAAAACAAAAGTGGTAATTTCGCCATCCATCCAGGGGAGGATATCTTCAGTCACATCTAAACCCAGAGTGGATTGAGTGAACTCAGGGATTTGCTCCAACCCGGGCAAAGTGAGGAAGGTTTGACCCAAAATCGGCCCGATCGCCTGCCACAAATTCAGACTGCCCCCACAGGTGAAGTAGGTGGATGCCGGAAGTCTTGCCGCCATTGGGTTTGGGGTCGGTGACACCCGGGGTTCAGTCTCGGGGGTTTTACCAAACCCCCGAGACTGAGCACGGATCCCTTGGGGTTCGATCCACACCATCAAATCGATCGCACTGTAGGGAGTCGTCACCTCACCCCCTGCGCGATTGATATCCCCGGAAGCGGGTAGAGGAACCAAGCGATTCAACAGGGGAGAGACGCTTGAAAGTTGCGCCAATTGGGGAAAATTGCCATAACCCATCACCAGCGATCGGCCCGATTCAGGATGCCCTAACGTGCGCTGAAACTGGGGATCTGTGGCTAAACTATTGCTCTTGTCTTTAGTTGCAATCCACCGTTCCAAGGGGGCGCTACTCTGGGCCGCTGCCACATATCCCGGAACAATGGCGATCGCCAAACCGGCGGTTCCCGGGACTTCTGGGGCGGGGACTCCGGGGGGCCTGGGAACGGGTTGGGCTGGGACTGTCGGGGTAGCATCGGGCAGAATTGGCCTCGTCTGTGCCAATCCAGGCAACCCTTTGAGCCATTTGCTCTGTTTGAAAGCCAAGAGGGGATTTAAGGCGATCGGCCCGCTTTTTAGGGACCCGGGAGCCTTCCGCTGTTCCCTCGCCATAGGCCCCGGCCATTCTAACAGGGTCACTCCCTGAAACTGACGTTCCCGAGGCTGTCCCTGAATCGCACTCAATTGGGCCACAAAATTAGGGATCCGGTTCGGGTCTTCAATGGGAGCCACCATCACCGCATTCTCCTGGAGAGAGGCCCGGACGGTCCCTCCTGCTCCTGGCATCACGGCGATCGCTGCCCAATCTCCCAACCAGGGTTGGATATCCCGGGCAAAATTCACCTCTGCCGGAATGTAGGGCAAAAATCCCGGCCCAGAAAACCCAGGCGGGAGGTCAATAAACCGATTTAAGCCATTCCAGGCATTAGCGCGGGTATCAATCAGCAACACCCCGCTGATATCCCCAGGTAACACCGTGGTAACTGCCGGAGGCGATGTTGGTGCAACCCCCGCCGGTACAGGTTGGGCTTGCAGTTGTGAACCCGTTGTCAGGACTAAAACAGAAAGCACTGGTAAGGTGACGCGCTTAAGCACTGAGCCATTTCTCCCTTTTGCGATCCACAGCAAGCGTACCCTATTGAAGAGAGTTTCGCAATTTCCGATCTGCCCCTAAAGGAGGAAAACAGTCAGGCGTTCCTTTTTTGAGTCCGATTTTGAGTCCCAATCTCTCCGGTGAGGAGGTTTCCCTAAAAAAAGGGATTAAAGACTAGACATGGGGGATTGACTCTGTTAAAATTTATCTTATAATGGGAGGCTTTGCCAAAATATTATTAAAGTCACCACTCGGATTATAAATATAATACTGTACCGAGTCAAAAAAAAGCAACCCCCTCACCCCTACTTTTTTGCGCGGCTCGTTGTGTGAGCAGCCCTTAATTCAGAAACCCGGTTTAAAAAACCGGGTTTCTTACGAGCTTACAGATGTTGTCTCACATTTACCGAGTGAACATTTCGGCTAACCTCTGCCTCAAACCGAGGCCACAGCGGGGAGCAACGCATCTTTGAGCAATTGGACCTTATCCGTGGCTTCCCAAGGTAAGTCAAGGTCCGTGCGTCCCAGATGACCATAAGCGGCAACATCCTGGTAAAAACGACCGCCTCGTTCTCCAGGCAGACGCTGCAAATTAAAGGTTTGGATAATCCCTGCCGGACGCAGTTCAAAATTCTTCTGAACCACTTCTAGCAATTTATCTTCGTCAACCTTACCCGTACCAAAAGTTTCAATCGTCAGACTCACCGGGCGGGCGACCCCGATCGCATAACTAATTTGTACTTCACACTTCTCGGCCAAACCAGCCGCTACAATATTTTTTGCCACATACCGGCAAGCATAGGCCGCACTGCGGTCTACCTTTGTGGGGTCCTTCCCAGAGAATGCACCCCCCCCATGACGGGAATAGCCGCCATAAGTATCCACGATAATTTTGCGTCCGGTTAAGCCGGAATCGCCTTGGGGTCCACCAATGACAAATTTACCTGTGGGATTCACCAAAAAGCGGGTGTTGTCGTCGGGTTTCACCTGGAGGTCAGCAAAACAAGGTTGAACCACCCGTTCCCAAACATCTTCTTTGATTTTGGCTTGCACTGCCAGGTTGTCGGTAATGTCTCCAATCCCTGGGGTGTGCTGAGTGGAAATTAAAATGGTATCAATGCCCACGGGAACGCCGTTTTCGTAAATCACCGTGACTTGGGTTTTGCCATCGGGACGCAGATAAGGCAGTTCACCATTTTTGCGGACCATTGCCAATCGGCGAGACATCCGATGCGCCAGGGAAATCGGCATCGGCATCAGTTCAGGGGTTTCGTTGCAGGCAAAGCCAAACATTAACCCTTGGTCACCGGCACCGATCGCATCGAGTTCTTCTTCGCTGATCTGTTCGCGGGTTTCTTGCGCTTGGTCAACCCCTTGGGCGATATCAACGGATTGTTCGTCGAGGGCCACCAGTACCGAGCAGCTATTGGCAGAAAAGCCATTTTCGGCATGGGTGTAACCAATTTCTGCAATTTTTTTGCGGGCGACTTCGACAAAGTTCACTTGCGCTTGGGAGGTGATTTCCCCGGTAATCAACACTAAGCCAGTATTGACCACGACTTCTGCGGCGACACGACTTTTGGGGTCTTGGGTAAGCAAGGCATCGAGAATCGTGTCAGAAATCTGATCGCAGATTTTATCGGGGTGTCCTTCAGTGACGGACTCTGAGGTAAATAAGTAGCGACGAGTCAACGTTAAGTCCTCCTGGGATCTGGATAACGATCGTTAAACTATCTTAGTCTGAGGCTGGCAACAGGAAGTTTCAAGATTGAATGAGGATTTCGTCTAAAGAGGCGATCGCCACATCCGCACCAGCAAGGCGATCAGAAGATGCCGGACGCCAGCTAATCCCGATACAACCGGCAGCACCAGCGCGTTTTGCCATCTGAAAATCGGCAGGGGAGTCCCCCACCATCAGAGTGACCCCGGGTTCGACACCGAGGGACTGGCAAGCTTGTAAAAAAAGAGCGGGGTCAGGTTTACTGGGTCCCGAATCCACTCCCATTTGAAGTTGAAGATAGGTGTCGAGCTGATAATGTTGCGCGAAGGCTTGGACTCGTTCGGTACTGGCTGCGGAGAGAATGCCAAGTTTGAGTCCGGCCTGGGAAAGATTGACGATCGCCTCTAAGCAGCCGACAAATAAGGGGGAAGGGGTGGCATTTTTCTTGAAGAACTCATCGGCTTCATCAAATGCGGCCCGAGCAATTTCTAGGGAATCCAGCCAACCGCGTCCGGTTTCAGCAATGTAAGCGGCAGCAGCAATTTCGGTTTCGCCTCGGCTGCCGACGGCAAGCAAGCCCGTGGGGTCGAGGGTGTTATCCATGAGGCCAAAGGCCATGAGGAGAGGGTCTCCGGTGCCGGGAACCCGAGCGTCGATGATGCGCGATCGCTTGTGTCCCAAGAGTCTTAAAAAATCTTCTGAGTCTTCTAAGGTTCCGTCTTTATCAAAGATGACTGCTTCAATGCGCTCGAATTTAATATCTCGACACTGAATGGTGGTCAATGTCTTTTGTCTCCTGTGACGGTGATGATTAACGGGCGATTTCGGGACCGCAAGCCAGCCTATTTTCCCCGAAGGGAGGAAAGAAGGAAAGAATTTGGGGTTCTTTGATGCCCTTGTACTGACTGGAGTGAATGCATCCCTGGCCTCCGTTCAAAACTCCCCCCTTGATAGATGGCCTCCGTCAGGGCACCTCAAGGGTAATTCTTGTGCCGACGGATGACAAAGGAGGGAGCGGTGATGAGGGAGCAAGGGTGAGTGAACCAGGGACGGGGGGATTGCTTCTGAATCCAGTTAGAAGTCTAATCCGTTATTCCCCGCACCCAGTCTCACCGATTACGAAGATCCGGCGATCGCCCAAGTCGGTACGGTCCTAGTCTTCGCTAACCGCAGAGACTTCCTCTTGAGCAACCTCCGTTACAGCAGCAGGCACTTCAATTGCGTCTTCTACAGCAGCAGGCACTTCAATTGCGTCTTCTACAGCAGCAGGCACTTCAATTGCGTCAGCCACGGGTTCCTCCACGGGAGTCACCGGAACTGCTGGCTGCTCTTGTTGTCCTTGCTGCTTGGCCCGCATTTGTTCGCGGAATTTTTGAGCCATTTCTTCAGCGCGATCGAACACCGACTGCCGGTTCTTCACCATATCCCCGGGTTCCGGTTCGAGTTGCTTGGTAGAGAGGGAGATGCGACCCCGTTCTGCATCCAAGTCAATGATCATTACCTTCAGCTCGTCATTGACATTGAACACGCTGTGGGGCGTATCGATGTGATCGTGGGAAATTTCCGAAATGTGCAGCAAACCGCTGACTCCGCCGATATCGATAAAGGCCCCGTAGGGTTTGATGCCGCGAACTGTACCGATGACGACTTCGCCCACTTCCAAGCGGTTCATCTTGCGCTCAACCAACGCTCGACGATGGGATAGAACTAGACGATTGCGGTCTTCGTCTACTTCCAAGAATTTTAAGGGGAGTTCTTCTCCGACGAGTTCTTCTTTGGGTTTGCGGGTGCTAATATGGGACCCTGGAATGAAGCCACGCAACCCTTCAATGCGAACCAGTGCTCCCCCGCGATTGGTTGCAAAGACCTGAGAGCGCACTGTGGCATCTTCAGTTTGCAACTGGCGAACTCGTTCCCAAGCGCGCATATATTCAATGCGGCGGATGCTTAGGGTGAGCTGCCCATCTTCGTTCTCATCAGTTAGGATAAAGAACTCGCGAGTTTCGTTCGATTGCAAGACTTCATCAGGAGCGTCAACCCGGTTGATTGACATTTCCTGAATGGGGATATATGCCGCTGTTTTTGCACCAATGTCAATCAGAGCGCCCCTCGGCTCTAGACTGAATACTGTACCGGCGACGACATCGCCGGGGCTAAAGTGATAGTCATATTTATCGAGAAGAGCTGCAAAATCCTCGTGAGTAAAGCCTACATCTTTGGCGACTGTGTTCTGATTGACCATGCGATTTGATTCCTGGAACTGTTCTCCGTTCGTAGTCGTGTATTTTTTGAAAAGATGTTGTCGATGTTGATGTTGAAGCCGCAAAACGGCTACAAATCTTGAGCAACTGTGAGTCTAGGCTAACCTGGACATTATCAGTGCACCATCACACTCCTTTTCCCTTGGTCGCCTCGGTTGGGCGTCCAAGGTTAAACAAAAAAGTTAGAGTTTAGTTTGGGGCCAGAACACACTAGAGGGAGGGAGTCTGTGCCACGGACTAGCGCGTTTAGACTGCTCCTAGGGGTTCTGCTTCCCCGCTCACAGGCAAAAGGGAAAGAATAGACTTCGAGCAGTTTCCTGTCAAAGATTCAGCCGTTGTTTTTGAGGGCTGGTTCGATTCAAGTTCCGGTTTGGCTTGCAAGCATTCAGATGACGTCAAAAAGACGCTTCCGTACTATTTTAGACGCTTTCCTTTGGAAAATTTTAAGCCTAGAAAAACTATTATAGCTTGAATGCTCCTTTTTGAACACTGAGCTTGGGAAATTTTTCAAACAATTTCTGTACAATCTCTCGTTAAGACCCGCGAAGAGGAACCTCTGGCCGCCTGTGAAGAGGGGACCGATCAATTCATGATCAAGGGCGATCGCTGTCGTTGAAGAGAATTTATTTTAAGGATAGGTTAACGGTTACCTCGGAGTTCACTGACCCTTGATTCCCCTGCTTATGAGTCCTAAATTTGCTCTAGGCTTGAGCTAGAGAAGAGACAGGGGGAGAATCCTGGTGAGCATCATTGAGAGTTAACTGCCCGGGATCATCGGTAGACTTCCCAGAGGACGGGTCTTCTTCCGGGGTGGGGGAGCGGTCACTTAGAGGGCGATCGCTTTGATTTTGCAGGTCCTTTAAAGTATCCACAAAATCACGAATCCCTTGGAATTGTCGATAAACCGAGGCAAAGCGGATATAAGCCACTTCACTGACCTCTTGCAATTGAGCCAGGACCAATTCTCCGATATCATTGCTCGTGACTTCTCGTCTAAATCGCTGTTGCTGCAATTGAGCTTCGATTTCATCGACTAAATTTTCAATTTGTCCAGACTCAACACCAGTTTTTTCGCAAGCCCGAACAATTCCGCGCAGTAATTTAGAGCGATCAAACGATTCGCGGGAGCCATCTCGTTTAATCACTGTGATCGGGACATATTCAATCCGTTCATAAGTGGTAAAGCGACGGTTGCACAGGAGACACTCCCGGCGACGGCGGACGCTTTGACCGGCTTCAGCGGAGCGAGATTCTAGTACCCGACTGTCAGTATGCTGGCAAAATGGACATCGCATGATTTTTGTCCTGTGAGCGAGAGGAACTCCGAGGGGAAGGCAGAAAGAAATCGGGCAGTTATTCAGACGCACGGTCTGTTTTAATCATGGGAGTTCCCGCTCTTAAATCTTCCTGCCTAAACTCGGTTTAAAGCGCAGATTGAGGCTGGCTTGAGGACTGGGGTCCAAAGTCTGGGGGAAAAATCTGAGTCTATCTATATCCTATCTTTGAAGGTTGAATGCGATCGCAAGGACTGCCAAGCCTTCAATGCCTTCTTTTCCCAATGGAATAATTCAGATAGAGGAATCAATTGACTCAGAAATTACCCCCGGATTGTTACTTGCCAATGCGAGGGGGTTCACGGAAGGCGATCGCAAAGAACAGCACACCGATGGCTAAAGTCAGAATTAAGATGTAAGCGACACTCTGCATGATAATAAATTCCTGCTAATCAAAGGTAACACCAGTCTACCAAGCAATAGAAAAAAGGTCTAACAAAATGCACTTGTCTTTTAGGACCAGTCCAGTTGTTAGACCTGACTTGAGAGTTAGAGGTAAACCACTCTAAACTTCTTGTTTGCGGGTGGAAACGTCCCCGACTTTTTGGAACAGACCAAACTCGACCTGCTCTTCGAGATCTGGGTCGATCCCGGCAAACACATCGCGGAAAATCGTCCGAGATCCGTGCCAGATATGACCGAAGAAGAACAGCAAAGCAAAGCAGGCATGGCCATAAGTAAACCAACCGCGAGTGCTCGTGCGGAACACCCCATCAGAGTTGAGGGTTTCGCGATCGAACGCAAACGGTTCGCCTAACTGAGCTTTCCGAGCATACTGCTTGACTAAAGTGGGTTCGCTCACGGTTTTTCCGTTAAGTTCTCCACCATAGAAGCTCACCGTTACGCCGGTTTGCTCAAAGCTGTATTTAGATTCAGCACGACGGAAGGGAATATCCGCCCGCACAATACCATCAGCGTCAGTCAAGACCACTGGGAAAGTTTCAAAGAAGTTGGGAAGACGACGCACCGAGAGTACGCGACCTTCACCATCTTTAAACACGGGATGACCCAACCAACCTTGGGCGAGTCCATCACCAGTGTTCATGGGGCCTACGCGGAACAGACCGCCTTTGGCGGGGTTGTTGCCGACGTAATCATAGAACGCCAGTTTCTCAGGAATTTGGGACCAGGCTTGTTCTAGGTTATCCCCTTGAGCCAGGGAGGTTTGCACGCGCCGATCAATTTCCTGCTGGAAGTAATTGCTATCCCACTGATAGCGGGTTGGACCAAACAGTTCAATCGGAGTGGTGGCGGAACCGTACCACATGGTACCGGCGACCACGAAAGCGGCGAAAAAGACGGCAGCGATACTGCTAGAGAGCACGGTTTCAATGTTCCCCATCCGCAGGGCTCGGTACAACCGCTCAGGCGGACGTACAGATAAGTGGAAAATGCCAGCAATAATGCCGACAATCCCTGCGGCAATGTGGTGAGCCACGATACCACCCGGGTTAAAGGGGTTAAAGCCATCGGGTCCCCACTCCGGCGCAACGGGCTGGATATGTCCCGTTAAGCCATAGGGGTCAGAAATCCACATCCCCGGTCCGAATAACCCTGTGAGGTGAAATGCTCCAAATCCGAAGCAGAGCAGACCCGACAGGAATAAGTGGATGCCAAACATTTTAGGCAAGTCCAGGGCGGGTTCGCCGGTGCGCGGATCGGTGAACAGTTCCAAATCCCAATAAACCCAGTGCCAGCAAGCTGCTAGGAACAGCAATCCGGACAGGACAATATGGGCGGTAGCCACCCCTTCAAATGACCAGAACCCAACGTCGGCGGCGCTTTCGCCGGTAATGCTCCAGCCTCTCCAAGAATCGGTCACGCCGAGGCGAGCCATGAAGGGCATGACGAACATCCCCTGACGCCACATGGGGTTCAGGACGGGATCACTCGGATCAAAAATCGCCAGTTCATAAAGGGCCATTGAACCGGCCCAACCTGCCACCAGAGCCGTGTGCATTAGGTGAACGGCAATCAACCGACCCGGATCGTTCAAAACGACTGTGTGTACTCGATACCAGGGTAGTCCCATTGACTACGCTTCCTCCTCAGTTTGAGTTATCTATTTGGACGCTATCTTTGAGCCTTTTATAAAGTCAAAGCGTTTTCACTGGGGGCCAAGCCTTAAAACTGGGGGCTTGACAGTGGCTGCGCGATGACTATCGCATCTCAAAAATGAGACAGTATTTAAAGAAGTGTAACTATTGATGGAATCGAATGCAAGAGTTTTGGTTATTGATGTCAAGAAAAGCGATCGCCTGATTCCAATGGCGGCTGCTGATTTCTGAAAACCGGCTGCATCCGGATTCCCCAGTCTCTCAGGGTTGTGTTCCCCTAGAGTGACTGGTTAAAGCCTGTAATCTGACAAATCCCCAGAGAATCGGTACCTCAGCCGAGGTGACTCCTTCAGGCAAGGACCTTGGGAGTTGGGGGTTTAGGTTGCACCCAGATTCGCAAAATTGGGCCGATTAATCTGGCAGGTAGCTTCTGAGGCGGATAAGCGCTCGATAACTTGATCCCCACTCATCAGACGCCGCAGCACGACTTGCCCAATGGTAGAGGCCCCACTAGATGAGGGGGAAATTGGTTTGACTTCTACCATGATTACGGAGTCTTCCACCCGATAGAGCCATAATTTTTCGTCATTATTCTCCACAATGCAAAAATTTATTTTCTCGATTTCAGGTTCGCGTCTCCATGCGACTGCATTCCACAGTCCTTCAACGCCCCAAACGCGACCCACGGTCCAGCCTTCTGTTAGAAAAAAATATTTCACGCACTCCCCTTGCCATCAGACGAAGAATCTGCTGTTTTAAGATATCGCAAAAATACCCACTGTTTGAATTTATCCCGCACGAACTCCAGGGTTGCTAAATCCAGATACTTGGGTTCTGGGATTTCCGGTTCTTCCAGATCCGGGTTCCTCTCCCACCGGGTTGAACACAAATGTTATCGATTTTGTTCTGGATTTTTGTGCTTTAACCGATGTCTAAGTCGCCATCTCCAAAACATCAGCCCGGATCGCTATGGGTACGAACCCTGGACTATTTGTTGCTCTTGGCCCTGGTTACGGGCGCGATCGCCTCGGGAGTGAGTATTTTTTCTAGGTCGGATTGGTTAGCTCGTTCCGATCGCACGGCGATCGGCCCCAATCGCCTGTTTAGACCCTAAACCGCCTGCTCAGGACTGACCCAACCTCTCTATATAATGTTGTTTAAAAGAATGGAAGCTTACGCCCTTCAAAGTGGGCGTTTTTTTCTTTCACCCTGGGTTATTAAAGACGGTGGCGATCGCCTCACTTTCAGACAAAGGCTGGGCTAAACTCTAAATTATTCCCTTTTTTGGCTAACCGCTATGAACATCAAAACTAAAGGCTCATTTGTGATTCTGGGGATGGCGATCGCTGCTGGTTGTATCGGATTATCCTTCCGCGCAATGGGAGAAACAACCGCCATTGTGGGAAATTGTGCCGAATTTGACTGTCCCGAACTTTTGAATCAATTAGAAGAGAGTTTCCCCGAGGAAATCACTCAAGCTACATCCCAATGTAGTGAGCCTCAATTTATTGGCATGGATGTCTGGGAACAGAATGACAGTCGCCGAGTTAGCTTGAATTGCTGGAACGCAGAAAGAGATAATGATGGTGAATATCGAGAAGGTGTACCCTTGGGTCAGTTTCCACTTCCCGGAGAAGAAGAGAGCTTTGGCAGTTCTTGGGGTTGTTACAATAATCCCCTCTGCGAAGAACGGGTCAGTGCTTTACAAGAAACCTATCCGGAGGAAACGCGAAACCATGAAATACAATGTGGCCGATTCGGGGGAGAGTTACAGCTAGTAGTCTCTGAAGCTCGGCAAACAGTTGACATTCAATGCGTCTTTTCTGCTGGCGTCACTTTAGTGGATACCGATGACGATGGCGTATCCGATGGCGAGAATGGTAACGGAACATTGGTGGATAATATCCTCGGCTCCTTTCCCCTACCGTAGGATGTTCTAAGAGAGCTAAACGGCAGGGTAGGGATTACATCAAAAGACCAACAAACTAGGTTTCTGGGTCTTTTATAATTCTTCAGTAAAGGGGGAGAGGGAAACGACTGAAGTCGTTACTACGAACAGTGATTTTCCCGAACTCCCCTAGGGAATAACAATGGATGATTATTGGAGACGAGTGAGGGCTTCTCGGAGTTGTTGTTCGGATTGGGGATTGGTTTTGACGATTTCGGTGATTTCGTTAAAGCGTTGGACGGTTAATCCGTTACTGGTGACTAAGTTTTTTGAGCCTTCGCAATAGTTGACAACGATCGCCTTGACTTCGCGATCGAGTTGGTTGACTGAATCGGTATTTCGGCAGTCAATGGCGGGGACGTAATTGAGGATTGTTTCAACTTCTTGGTAAGCTTGCGATCGCTGTTGTTCGATCGCCAAGATGGACCGGGCGTAGTTCTCTATTTCTTCCGGGGTAATGCTTTGCGCCGAAGCGGAATGCGTTCCAATCCAGTTGGCAGATTCCAGGGTGAGATGGGGAACAGAACCTGTGAGGATTCCCAAGGCGGAAAGCGCACCGACGCAAAGGAGTTTTGCTCGGATTCCCTTAACATGAAAACCGGACAATTTTTTCATCATCATAACATCCACAGGTGATAGATTTACTAAGAATAATCTCTATTTGATTGGGGACCCCAAGCTTTTTTTGATGGCAATCGTTAACCCCCTGGAGTTGCTTTTTATGATTCTACTCTACCGGGTTTAGTTCCGGTTTAGTGGGTTGATACTGCTGCTTTACAAAAATTTTACCGAAATGAACTTTGACTACAGAGTTGACAGAGTTCTATGGTTTTGGTTTGGAGGGTGGAGAGTTCTTCTGTCCCGCGTTTGAGGCTGACTTCTAGTTCGAGGAGAAGGGCTAAGATTTGCTCTAATTGACCGAGGGAAAGGCTGCTGACTTCTTTTCTTAAGAAGTAGATTCGTTTAAAGTTGCCGATTTCCGCAGCAGCAGCGATCGCCTTTTCGTCGCGCTCACCACTTTCTATCATCAGCTTAACCCAGAACCAGGTTCTAAATTGCCCGGTGAGGGTGGCAGAAATTTTTAGGGCGGGTTCGTTCCGGTTAATCAAATCTGCGACTAATTCTAAAGCGGTTCCTACATCTCCTTGGCGAATGGCACTGGCAAGTTGTAAGCTGTTTTGAGTCGTTGCAGTGACGAGTTGATCCACTGTCGCCGCGCTCAGGGGTTGGGGTCCGGCACTCAGGGAATACAGGTGCAACTTTTCCAGGGCATTATACAGCGATCGCGTATCATTGCCGACGGATTCGGCCAACAGGTCCACGGCATCCGGGGTGAGTTTGACTCCCACTTCCTGGGCGACTTTGCGGACGGATGAGACGATTTCATCATGCTTCCAGGGGGGTAAGGGCGAAAATTCCTCGACTTTGGCGTACTTTTGTAACAGTTTGGTGGTTTTGAGTCTGCCATCGGGTTTATTGGGGGTTGTCAGTAGCAGGACGTTGGTTTCGGGGATCACCGGCAGGGTGCGTTCCATTTCCGCTAAGACTTCGCCGGATGCCTGTTGACAAACGTTGGTATCCACCAACCACACAAAGCGTCCCCCACTGCCAAAGGGCGGGGTGACAGATTGATTAAGGCCCTGAATCACGGCATCGGACTGTTCGGGGGAAATTTTGTCGGCGTTAAAGGTGGCCCAAGCGGGATCCAGGGTGCGATCGCGCAACGCATTGACTGCTTTTGCCATTGCAAAGTCATCTGATCCCCAATAGAGGTAAATTGTCATATAGAAGACTATGGATAAGATCCCCGGGTCAAAAACACAGGAGGGTTAACCCTTCCTTTAGGATAAAAGAGATTGGCAATGGTCATACCACTGATCCCCGTTCAGGGCGAAAGGCTCAGAATGGAGTCATTCTCACCGCATCTAAGACGAACGCGAAACCCTTTATAGATATAGACAAGCGAGGCAATAAGAATTGGACGATACTTTACAAACCTATTTGAATCGAGTGGCGCGGATGACCCTAAAAGACGCCTATCAGTCGGGACTCCAGCATATTCAGACTTCTCCTAAATTTCAGGCGACTGAGGGTGGGGCCAGAAAGCCGGTGTCTTTTCCAGGGTACACGGTGATTACCCCACCGATGAGAGAAGATGTTGAAAATCAAGAGTTTTATAACAATATCGAGAGTTGTCAGCAACAACTTCTGGAGATGCTGGCACCGGGTTTAATGGTGCCGGTCCCTGGGGATAGCTTTCATGTCACCCTCGCGGATTTAATTTGGGACCGCAGTTACCTCGATGCGTCGGCAGAAAATCCCAACTATGATGAGCAACTGAGATCGGCGATCGGCCAAAGTTTCCAGCAATGCCAGTCCCTTGCTGGCGGTCCCCCGATTCGCTGGCAGGCCCTGGGGGTGATGTTGCGGACTCGGGCGATCGGGATTTGTTTAGCGCCGAAAAATGAGAAATCCTACGAGCAAATCGTCCAATTGCGGCGATCAATTTATCAAAATCAACAGTTAATGGGGTTAGGAATCGAGCAGCAGTATCATTTTACTGGCCATATTACCTTAGGCTATTTTGCAGAGATTCCCTCCAGTTTGGACCGGGAGCATCTCAGCAGCGTCTTAGCTGACTTTAATGATAAATGGCTGGATAGTCCCCAAGAAATCGTCATTCAAAGAGCCGAAATTCGCAAATTTGACGATATGACCCGCTACTATCGCGAAGAAGATTGGCCGGTGTTTCAATTTTGAGCAGGAGACTATAAGAGTCATTGGTCATTGGTTGTTGGTCCTGAGTATTCAAAAAATCAAAGGACAAAGGACAAAAAACCAATGACCCCGACAAATATTGTGAATTTTAATGGGATAAACTCAGTGGCGATCGCAACGAAAATAAACGGATGATTCATGTAATAGGAATTGGGTTGGATGGGGTAGCGGGACTGACGGAACCCGTGCGCCACATTATTGAATCGGCGAATCTTCTGGTGGGAAGCGATCGCCAGTTGAGTTATTTTCCCCTACATCCAGCCGAACGCCTGGTTATCGAAGACATTGGTCTTACCTTTAAAACCCTCTGCCGTCAGTTAATTCGCTGGAATTCCAGTTCATTAGAAAGTCCCGCAACCCCAACCCTGGTGGTTCTCACCAGTGGTGACCCGTTATTTTTTGGATTGGGACAGTTACTGTTAGCAGAACTGCCTGCGGACCAGATTGATTTTCATCCCCATTTAAGCTGCATCCAATTAGCCTTCAGTCGCATTAAAGTCCCTTGGCAAGATGCCCGAATTGTCACTGCACATGGACGCACCTTAGATGAATTATTAACCGTATTGCGGGAAGGTGTATCAAAAGTTGCCATTCTCACCAATGGCCAAAATAGTCCCAGTACAATTGCGCGTCTGCTGCTATCATTGGATTTACCCAGCCGTTATGACTTTTGGGTATGTGAAAACCTCGGCGGTTCCGATGAGCGTATCCAGATTTTTCCAGTTCAGCAAAGTGATGATATTATCGCCTTAGAATCCCAAAACTTTTCCTCCTTAAATGTGGTGGTGTTGGTGCGGCAGTTGGGTCATCTCCCTGAAAGATTAGAGATTCAGAATTTACCTACGTTTGGATTACCGGATAGTACCTTTTTAACCTTTAGCGATCGCCCCGGTTTGATGACGAAGCGAGAAATTAGAATTCTCATCCTAGGGGAGTTAGGACTCCAATCGGGTCAAATTGTCTGGGATATTGGGGCGGGAACGGGTTCAGTTTCCATTGAAATTGGGCGATTATTTCCCAAATCTCAAATTTATGCCATTGAAAAAACCGGCGCGGGGATTTCTTTAATTGAGCAAAATTGTCAACGCCTTCATGTACGAAATGTGATTTCAATTCATGGGATCGCCCCGGATATTTTAGACCGACTTCCGGTTCCCCAGCGAATTTTTATTGGGGGAACCGGGGGACAATTGCGGACAATTCTGGGGTTTTGTGGGGGACAATTGGCAAAAGGAGGAACAATGGCGATCGCCTTAGCAACCCTCGAACATTTGAATGAAGCATTAAATTGGGTCAATGAACGCCAGTGGGATTATCGCATCTTGCAGGCGAATTTATCCCGTTCCGTTCCCATTGCTCATCTAACCCAATTTTTTCCCTTGAATCCCGTGACAATTCTCACCATTAATAAGCCGGAATTTTAGGAATTTAGTACAGGAGAGGATTGAAACAACGGAATTTTAAACATTTTTTTGATAGGGAACAATAACCCTAATAAAAACCTAATTTCTCATCCTCCAACTGACGCAACTGTTCAAAGAGACGATACATATCCTGAGCAAACTTTTTAGGATTCCACAAGGGGGCGAGAGTTTCCGCTGTTTTGGATTGGATTAACTGCTGTTTAATTTGCTGATGGAAGCGTTGATCGCATCCGAAGCGGACCCCCCACTCCACATACTCCTCCCAACTCCATGCCACTCCCGCTTGGATTCCCAAAGCTTGTAAGAAAGAATAGCCCATTCGAGAGAGAAATTGTTCCCCACTGCGGGTCACCAGGGGGAGGTTAAACCATAACGCTTCTAAGGTATGGGTTCCGCCATTATAGGGATAGGAATCGAGTAAAACATCGGCTAATAAATAGAGGGTTCGATGTTCTTCTTCAGTGCGAGTTCGGGGTAAAAAATGAAGGCGCGAAAAACTGACATTTTGGAGCTGGCATTCTTGTTGATAAGTGGCAGAAATGACAGCGCGATCGCCTTTTCCTTTGTAGAGTAAAACACTCTCAGGAACTTGGTTGAGGATGGCAACTTGAGCGCGGACTAAATCCCCATTAAATTTACGTCCGGGGGCCACACAAAGATAAACCACCTGGTTTGAATTAATTCCCAAAGAATGTCTCAAAGTATCGCTGTCAGCTTTCATTCGCTCAAATCCCGAACTCGCCACAAAGGAATCCGGCATTCGGATTAATTGTTCTTGATAGTAGGATTCAGTTCCCTGGGGGTGAGTCTGCCAATCCCCAAGAAAGTAGTTTTTTGAGGAAATAAACGGGGCCTCAAAGCCCAACCAAGAAATACAAATAGGGGCGGGACGAGAGGCTAGAATTTCAATATTCGTATCAATAGTTAACGAGTCTAAATCAATTAAAATATCTAAGTTATCATTCTGGATTTCTTCAAAAATAGTTTGACGACTGACTCCTTCAGAGGGATGATAGAATTTAGCGGCTAAGTTTTCAAAAATAGTCGTGCGATCGTCCGGTTGGAGAGGACCTGTGACATACAGATATAAATCCGGCGTGAGTAGAGATAACTCGCGAAGGATATCTGCACTGCACCAACCCACGGAATGTCGCTTGTAATGGGGAGAAATGATGCCAATTTTTAACGGGGTTGAGGCAAGGCGAGGGCAGAGATTACGGGATGGAGGGGGAGTCTTGAAGCGCGGTATGGTGGGAAGAAAGCGTTGAGAAATTTGGCGATAAAAGTGAGAATTTTGGCGGATATTATCGCGGATATTGGTGAGGATATAAAAGCTGTTGTAATACAGACGTTGGATATCCCGATCGCAAAGGTTGTCTAAATTTTTCAGGACTTGCGACTCTAAAGTTAAAAAATGCTGGTAGGCATTTTGAGCGCTGCCTGCTTTGAGATAGGCACTAATCCAGGCGATCGCTGCCATTGATTGCCCTTCCCCTTGACAGTGTTCTATATAGCAGTCGGCAGATTTACGCGCAGCGGCAAAATTGTCAGAACTGCTGAATAATTCATATAAATTCCAATGCGCTTCTACTAAATCCGGTTGAAGGGATATCGCTGTTTTATAGCTATTAATGGCTTCTTCCATCCACCCTTGTTGCCGGTAAATGATGCCTAAATGAACATGAGCTTCCGCTGAGGTAGGTTCAAGTTCTAAAGTTGTTTGAAACAGGGACCGCGCTTCTTCTAACTCGCCTTGATTTAGCAAGTCTGTACCCAAGGTAAAATAACCGGAAGCGCCGACTAATTTGGGATTCATATTAAGGGCTTCTTTTTGATAAAATATCCCTTGATTGAGCTCTCCGGTTTCTTTGAAGACTTTCCCTAAGTTCCAGTAGAGTCCCGCTAAATTGGGGTTAAACTCTAGGGCGGTTTGATAGGCGGCGATCGCCTGTGTAAAATCTCCTTGCTGATAGTAAAGGGTCCCGAGGTTTCCGTGGGCTTCTGCAAACTCAGGACAGAGGGCGATCGCCCTCTGATAAGCCCGAATTGCCGCCTCAAGTTTCCCCGATGCTTGTAACAGATTACCCAGGAGTTTGTAACTGGGGGCAAAATCGGGCTGTATCTGAATCAATTGATGGCAAATCGTCAGGGCTGACTGTAATTCTCCCTGACGGTAATATGCCTCCGCTTGCTCAATTAATGCTTCAACGGGGTTATCCTCTTTTTGGATGAGGTGGGGCTGATTCATAATTAATCTTATAAAAATAGGTGATTTAATAAGCCAAATTCGCAAAATTTATTAATTTCAGGAGAGAGTCAATTTTGACATAAATATCGTCGGTTCTTGCATCCTTATAAAGTCGCTTAAGGGGACGAATCTGGGGTCGGGTAGCGTAGTATTTTTCCAGACTTTCTCCAATTAAATAATAATAGTCTAAATTGATATGATTGCTTAAAATCCAATAACAGTTTTCGACATAGCGGGGCGCAAAGATTTCAATCAGTTTCGTCCCGGGTTGACAAAATACGGCATTACTGAGTCCGGCACCATGAGGGGCAACTATCGCTTTTGCCGCTGCCATAATTGCAATCTGCTCAGATACGGAGAAAGATTCTAATATAACCATTTTAAATCCAAATTTCCCCAAACAGTCTAATATTTCCTCTTCATTTACAAATCGCCGAAACTGTGAGCGTTGACGGCTAATATATATCCGTTCATATCCCTTCAATGGGTTGGGTCCCGCTAGAGGCATCAATTCTTGACGCAGAAATTTACAAACCCAGGGAGGTACTCCCTGAATATAATTGCCAAACCATTTCGGTATGCTGCTAGGAACGGATGGGACGATTAATTGAGAAGCTTGAATATGGGGATATTCTACACTGGTGATGATTTTTTCTTGAGGTATCCCCAACACTTTCAAAGTTTCTCTTTGAAACGCGCGGGTGTAATTATTGACCACAAATTTATCAATAGCATCCCAGTCAATACCCTGAAATTGAAGTGACTTAAATCGGGGCAAAATGTCCATCATCCAATGGTAATAAGTATCACCCCCTATAGTCGATAAAAATGCTATAGTTCCATCAAATTTTTTAATTGTAGGGAGCTTATTGACTTGCGTAAAATGAGCAACATTCCCTGTAGAAAGTTCCGCCAGGAGTTGATTTTGTTCGGTCAAAATAGCGGTGGTAATTAAATCTCCCCAAGCCCGCCCATTGGGCAGAATTGCCAGATACCTTTCTGGAAACTCTCCCCACCTTTCTTGGAGATTAGGAGGGACTTGAGGGAAGTTACCTGAAGAATTTTTGGGAGCTCGCAGATACACGGATTGACCGAAGTTAATTTTAATATAGGTTAAATCGGGTTTATTTGTATCCAAATCAACAGCAATATTTGCTATTGATAAGCAGACCGTTTTAGGAGGAGTATTGGGAAACGCGACTAACTGCTCAAGAGTGTCTTCTAAATGCTTTTGTCCTTTAAAAAATAGCAAAGATAAATCCGGTTGGAGTTGAAAGGCTTTGTGAAAAGCTGCGATCGCCTCACATAATTTTCCCTGGAGTTGCAAGGACATCCCTAAGTTTCCGTAGGCAGCGGCAAAATCGGGTTGCAGTTCACTTGCTTTTTGCAAGCAAGCGACGGCTTCTTCCAGTTGATTGCTTTGTTGAAAAACCTGTCCTAGCTTATGGTAAGCATTCGCATAATCAGGTTTGATTTCAATAGCCTTCTTTAAATAAAAAATAGATTCTTTAAATTTACCTTGCTCAAATAATAAAGCTCCTAAATTTCCAGAGAGTTCTGCTAAATCAGGCTTTAAAATAATTGCTTTTCTCAAACAGTTAACCGCCTCACTGACTTGATTGAGTTCGGCCAAGAGGTTAGCTAAATTTCCATAAGCCTCAGCTAAATTGGGTTTAATCTGAATTGCTGTGGTAAAACAATCAAATGCCCGTTTTCGGTCTTCCACCTCATGTAATAAAATTCCCAAAGTGCAATAAGCCTCGGCTGAGTTGGGTTGCAGAATAATTTGTTTCTCTAAACAGGCGATCGCTTTTTCTATCGCCCCAATTTTGATTAAACTATCTCCTAAATCTGCATAACATTCGCCTAACTGGATAGAACCCTTAGAGGTTTTTTCAAATAAATCTATTCCCGATTGGTAAGCGCGGATTGCCGCCTCCAGTTTTCCTGATAATTGCAATATATTACCCAGGAGTTTGTAACTCGGAGCAAAATCAGGCTGGACCTGAATCAATTGATAACAAATACTCCGGGCAGCCTCGAATTTTCCCTGTCGGTAATATGCCTCTGCTTCCTGAATTAAGGATTCAACTCGCTTATCCATTTTTTTGTGCTGAATTGGGGTAATTCATAGTCAGAACTGCAAGTTCACTCTAATTGCTGCCTTTAAATAAATCCCGCCAACTTCATCAGTTGAAAGAGCGAGTCTATATTAACATAAATATGTTCAGCCCGGGGTGGGCAGTTGAGGGGTTTATAAGAGGGGTCTGGATGTTTTAAATAGTACCCTTCTACTTCTTCCCCAATCAGATAATAATAGTCTATCCCGACTTGATTGCTAATAATCCAATAACAATCGGGTACATATCTTGGAGAAAAAATTTCAATCAACTGCGTCCCAGGTTGACAAAAAATAGTATTCGTTAATCCGGCCCCATGAGGAGCCACAATCATTTTTGCCCCTGCTAATAAGGTAATTTGCTCTTGAACAGAGAGAGATTCTAAAATAACCGTTTTAAATCCATAGGATTCTAATAAGGTACTGACTTCATGTTCATTCACAAAACGGCGAATTCTTGTACCTCTTCGGCTAATATAAATTTTATCAATAGGGTCTGACTGCTGAGAATCGGCAAGGGGGAGAAATTTCTGCTGCAAAAATTTACAGACCCATTGAGGCGGACCTTCAATAAAAGAACCTAACCATTTTTCTGTACTACTGGTGGCGGAAGGAACAATCAACTGACGGGCTTGTAAGTGAGGGTATTCCACGCTGGTTATGAGTTTATGTTCGGGAATACCCAGGAATTGGATGACTTCTTTATGAAATCCTTGATTATAATCATTGATGACAAATTTATCAATGCTATCTAAATCAATTCCAGCCTGATTTAAAAGTTCAAATCGAGGCAGAATATCCACCCACCAATGATAATATGTAGCGCCTCCTAGGGTGGACAAAAATGCCACTGTTTCATCAAAGTAATGAATCTGAGGCAATTTATTTAACGAAAATAGGAAAGGAACATTTCCGTTAGAAATATCGGCTAATAAGTGATTATCTTCCGTCCAAATGGCACTGGTGTACAAATCACCCCAAGCCCGTCCATGAGAAACTGTCACTAAATAGTTAGAGGGAGATTGTCCAGAAGTTTCTGAAAAATAGGTGGGATTGGAATCATCTAGGTCCGAAATGGTTTTCCCGGCAAAAAGATGTACGGAGGTGGAGGGACTGATGTCTCGAATCGTAATTTCCGAACTGTTCAAGTTGCCTTGAAAGGGAGTGGATAAATCCCGAGTCCATCGACAAACTTTTTTAGGCTGGGTGACAGGAAGATCCAGCAATAAATGGTTAGGGAGAGTTTCCAAACTAGGTTGACCTCGGAAGTAGAGCTTCCCAAAAGTTGCATCATATTTTATCGCGTTTTGGAAACAGGAGATGGACTCTTCCAGTGACCCTTCCCGGTGTAAAATATTGCCTAAATTGCCATAGGCCATTGCTAAATCCGGTTCCAAGGCGATCGCATGACGCAAAGAGGCTTTGGCTTCATCAAGTTTGCCTTGTTGTTCCAGAACGTAGCCTAAATTGCCGTGGGCGAGGGCAAAATTGGGCTGAATTTTAATACAGTCTCGCAAACAAGCAGCGGCAGATTCTAGCTTGCCTTGTTGCTGTAAAGTGGTTCCCCAGTTGCGGTAGCCTTCGGCAAAATTTGGGTTAATTTCAATAGCTTTTTTAAAACAGTCGATCGCTTCTTCTTCGCGCTTGACCTTTCTTAAAATTATTCCTAAATTATTGTAAGCCTCAATCCAATCCGGTTGCAGTTTTAGGGTAGATTGAAAGCAATCAATCGCTGATTCAAGTTCATTTTTTTGTTGCAGCAGATAGCCCAGTTTAAAGTGAGCAGCAGCGAGATGCGGTTGCAGGGTTATCGCTTTCTGAAAACAGGCGATCGCCTCTTCTATCTTCCCCTGAGATTCCAGAAATATGCCTAAATTTAAGTAGGCGGGACCCCAGTCAGGGTAGGTCTCAATAAACTGCTGATAAAATGCCGTGGTTTCCTCAAGGGATGCGCGTTTACTTAACTCTAATCCCACTTGATTGTGTAGGTCCGGGGGAAACTGACTCGGATTGAGATTTAAAGCGGTTTTCTGATACTCTATCCCATCATCGACTCGTCCTTGGTCCTTAACAACTTTACCTAAATTCCAATAAACACCGGCCCAATTTGGCTGAATTGTTAAGGCTTTTTGATAACAAAGAACTGCTGAGTCTAACTCACCGATTTGATAAAAAATTGTCCCCTGATTGGCATGAACTTCGGCAAATTCTGGATTGAGAACCAATGCGCGATGGTACGCCCGCATTGCTGCCTCTAGTTTACCTTGAGCTTGCAAACTATTACCCAAAGTTTTATAAATTGGAGCAAAATTTGGCTGAATTTGAATCAGTTTATGGCAGAGGGCCACTGCCTCGGTCCACTTACCCTCCTGATAATAGCGTTCAGCTTGTTGATTGGTTGCAGTCGCCTCATCGATATGCATCACGGTTCCACTTTTCTCGCTTGTCTGGTTATCCCTATACAGTGATGACCCACGGAAACAGTTAAAAGTACGGGGGTATTATATCATGACTGTCGGCCCAATGGGAAAGGGGTGCAGTAAAAACTACACCCCTTGGGATTAATTAAGCGTGATGAATTCAAGGAAACCGCAAAACTGGGATGCTTTAGGTTAAAACCAACTCATGAAACTCCGGTTCAATCCGGTTTAATCCGGGGAATTATTTAGAGATAATTCTAGCCAAAGGCGGGATTTTGTTGTTTTTCCAGATATTGAATTAAGGCATGAGCAAGGTCTGCCCTAGTCATGGGTTCTAAGGGACGAATTGCTTGATGGCGATCGGTATTGACAAACCCTTCTTGTAACGCTGTGGCCATTGCTTGCTGGGCCCAATCAGGGATATCGACGGCATCAGGATACTCTTTTAACAGGTCGGTAACGGCATCTTCTGATAGCTGAAATACCCCATAAGCTTGGGCAAAAATTGCCAATCCTTCGGCGCGAGTTACGGGGCGATCTGGGAAGAAGCGGCCTTGACTATCGACGGTCATTGTGCCAGTTTTTAATGCGGTTTGAATGGCGGCATAATCCGGGCGATCGCTGGTCATATCTTGAACGGAAATTTTGGGGTTTTCCGCTGTATTGCGTTGGTCTAATTTAAAGGCTTTTCCCAGAACTTGGGCCAGTTCTGACCGAGTAACCGATGGGGTGAAATCAAACGTCCCACTCTCGGCAGGATTAGACATCCACCCCATAGATAAAACTCGTTCTATCGGGGTTGGGTTCGGTTGAGTTTGAGGCATTTTTGTCCCTGGTTATCGTCTAGGTTAGTCTGTTTTTTGACTTTCCCTTATTACGAGAAGATGACTGAAAAATCAGGAAATTTCCTCCGATATCCAGGGAACCCTGATAATTTTATCGGGCTGAAATTAAATGCAGTTCAGAACTTTAGTCCCTCAAACCCCTTGTTAAATATCCAGGATAACCATTGCTATCCATCCCTCTGGGGTGGATTCAAGTTTAAATTGATGTAAGGTGACTGCTTTGACATCAACTCGTTGTTCATGGCGATCCGGGTCGAGGGTTTCTCCTTTGGCGATCGCCTCTAATTGATACAGTCCATTCTTCTGGGCGATCGTCACCTGTTGTCCCAGCAACAACAACTGTTCACTGTCTTTATAATACAGGAATTCCTGTAAATAATTAAACAGCAACATATCCAATTCATCGTTCTCTAAGGTAAACTGACGCTGTTCGGTTAGGGCAATACTTTCTAACTCAAAAATCATCGCATTAACCGTGGCATTCCCTGCGGCAATAAATACCGCTTCTAAATCTTTCCCTTGGGCAACAAAGGCGATATCTGCTGTTGCCACCTCTTCTAAAAATTCATAAGGCATGGGCTATTCCTCACAAGATTGCAATCGCTGGATGATGTCAGATTGGAGAGTCTGTACTTGTTTTCCAATAAACACTAACTCGGTTTTTGCCCATTCAAAAGGTTCCAATTCCCAGCGTCCAGCGACGAAATTAAATAGATAATTACCCTCAGCAAAGCGGATAAATCCTTTGGCGCGATAGACCTCGGATTCTAAGTTATCTGCGAAGGATTCAAACCGGGAACGATGGAAGAGATGGTCTGAGGTATAGCTAAAGGAATCAAATTCCGGTTGATGAACGTGATGGGGTGGTTTTTGAATGCGATCGCGATTTAATCCAAACAGCAACTCCGGGTCCACTAGACAGCGTTCGGTTTTGACAATTGGGGCGATACTATTAATCTCCGTTAGCTTCTTCTCAATTGCCCTTAATTCTTCCTCATTGACCAAATCCACCTTATTTAACAGGATGAAATCCGCCCCTTCAATTTGCAGTCGGCTGGTATGCCCAATATTGGGATATTTGACTAATCCATCGGCATCAATGGTGGTAATTACTCCATCCAAAATTACTTGAGGTAAAGTCTCTTGAATGTCAAACACTAAAGCATCGGGTTCAGCAACCCCAGTGGTTTCCACCACAATTACCTCCGGGTGAATCGTTTCGAGAATTTCTTCAACTGCCGCCTCAAATTCCCCCGCCAGGGAACAGCACACGCAACCCCCGCCTAATTCAGCAATTTGAATATTTTTCCCCTCAATAACTTTGCTATCAATGGCAATTTCGCCAAATTCATTCATTAAAATGGCAATTTTGCGGGGAACTGTCTCCAAAATATAGCGCAGTAAGGTGGTTTTTCCGCTGCCTAATGGTCCCGTAATCACCGTAATCGGCGTCCGTGTTTTCATGGTGATTACCCCTTGACATTTCCAATCGGAACTAAGCGAACTACGCGCTTACTTAATCCAGCTAATTCCGTAGCTTTGACCACCGCATCCACATCTTTATAAGCGCCCCCTGCTTCCTCAGCTAAACCCCGCCAGGAGGTGGTTCTAATGTAAATTCCTTGCTTCTGCATATCTTTTTGTAATTGTTCCCCATTCCACTGTTTTCGCGCCTTGGTTCGACTCATGGTTCGTCCGCTACCGTGGGCGGTACTAAAGAAACTTTGAGCACCTGTGGATACCCCCGCTAACAGATAAGATCCAGTTTCCATACTGCCGCCTAAAATCACCGGCTGACCATAAGGTTTATAGCGGTCTGGAATGCCTTCCATTCCTGGACCAAAGGCGCGAGTAGACCCTTTGCGATGGACCAGTAGCGATCGCATTTTGCCATCTACAATATGGTCTTCTAACTTGGCCGTATTATGAGACACATCGTAAACTTGATGCATTCCTAATGCTTCAGCGGACTTTCCAAAGACATCAGAAAACACCTCACGAATCCGGTGCAAAATTACCTGGCGGTTGGCAAAGGACATATTTAATCCACATTTCATGGCTGCAAAATAATCCTGTCCTTCGGGAGAATTAAATGGCGCACAAGCCAATTCTCGGTCTAAAATGTTAATCCCATATTTGGATTCCATGACTTTCAGAAAAACTTGCAGATAGTCCGTCGCCACCTGATGTCCAAATCCGCGACTACCACAGTGGAACATCACCACCACTTGATTAGGAATGGTAATCCCAAAGGCTTCGGCTAATTCTGGGTCCACAATATTTTCAGGACGGGCGACTTGAATTTCTAAATAGTGGTTACCCGACCCCAAAGTTCCGATTTGATTGCAACCGCGATCGATGGCTTTGTCGCTAATTTTAGAGGCATAAGCCCCGGCAATACAGCCATTTTCTTCGGTTAGTTCTAAATCCTCATCCCATCCATAACCCTGGTTAATGCACCACTTGGCCCCCTCTTCCACCACTTGGCGAAATTCATTGCGGGAGACTTTTACAAAGCCTTTACTTCCTACTCCTGCGGGAACTCGTTCATACAGCTTATCGATTAATTTTTTAATCTTAGGTTTGACCTCTTTTTCCGTGAGATTGGTCACGACTAAACGCATTCCACAGTTAATATCAAAACCAATACCTCCCGGAGAAATGACTCCCCCTTCGGCAATATCCATTGCGGCAACACCGCCAATGGGAAATCCATAGCCAAAGTGACCATCAGGCATACATAAAGCACTTTGGGTAATTCCCGGCAGGGTTGCCACATTGCTGATTTGGTCCGCAACCGCTTCGTCCATATCGCGGATTAGCTGTTCTGTGGCATAAATTCGCGCGGGAACGCGCATTCCGGGTTTGTAGGAGGTGGGAATTTCCCAAAGATAATCAGAAATTCGTTCTATGGGTTTCATAAAATTATTTTGAGGATAAAATTTGGAAAAGCAACAGGCAGGCAGAACACTCAGGGATGGATTGCCAACCCTAAGTTATCTGCCTCTATTCTGTCTATCCTAACCTTTGCCTTAGTCTTTTGCCTACTCCGGTGATATGGTCAAGGAAAATCATTTCCAAAACGGGCACCGTGGGGTGTAGATTTTAGTCCAAGAACCGCAAGAGGATACGGGATTGTTCTGGTTTATTTGCGTTTTTTCTTCTTTTTATTTCCCGATTTTTGCTGAGTTTTAGCGGACCCAAACCCAGAGGTGATTTGGGTTGGAGAACGTTTTTTGGAATGTTTCTCAAACAAGGCGGCAATCCCAGCGGGGTCTTTCAGTTTCTTCTTGGGTTCTTTTAATCCTAATCCGACCTGGACGAGTTCCCAATTGTCGCACCAATCTTTATTAATGCGATCGCCTACAAATGCTGCCTCAATCTCCGAAGCTGCCTCTACGGCTTTTAATTCGACTAAACTGTAAACAATAAAACTGTTTAAAATTTGGGACTCTGGATCGGAATAGGCCAACCTTTCCGTTAAAATGCTCACACACTGGTCCCGGAATTCGGGATGCTGAGTCGCCATCACTTCCAGAGAATCGACCACCGAGGATCGGGGGGAGGCGTCATAATCAGGATTGGCTAAATAATCTCTCAAAGCTGGAATTGCGGCTGGGCCAATTTGAGCCAAAACATGAGGCAATTCGTCTATGAACCAATCGTTATCGTATAATAGGGGAATTAAGGAGAGTAAGGGTTGAATCGCCGCTTCATTACCGAGTTCTCCTAGCGATCGCCAAGCATGAATCGGTGCCCAAACTTCCAAACTCTCGGCATCTGCATCGTGTAATTCCTCATCGCCTACCATGCGAATTAATTCAGGAATGTGTTCTGATGTGAATCCAAATTTTTCGATATAATCGGTACTTTGTTTGAAGTCATACTTGTAAACTGCCCCATAATTCAACAGTTGGCTAACCGGCGCGGTGTAATTGGCTGAACTCATCATTGATTCTTCCTTTAACAATTAGTTGGCTGGTTTCTATCTTGGCATAAAAAAACAATTTAAGCGCTTTATTCTTCATAAAATAGAAAAAACTTTAAATTTTTCCCCGCCGCATTTCCTCTCGCCGTTTGCGAATTTCAAAGCTGATGATTGAGACATCCAACCAAGCCAAACCCGTGGCATATCCAGCTAAAACATCCGTCGGCCAATGCAATCCCACATACATTCGACTCCAGGCGATCCCCAACACCAGTAAAAAAGTTCCCAAATAAATCAACCCTCGCCATCGTGGAAAAGACCGGCCTAACAAATAACCACAAAACCCATAAATCACCACCCCATTCATCACATGACCACTGGGATAACTGGAGGTATTCAAGTGATCATGGATCATCGCCCATATCTGGGGTCGATCGCGATTGAAACCGGCTTTAATCAACAGACTTACTAGGGCCCCGCCTATAGCTGCCCACAACAATCCAAACAATTCAATCCCCTGTCTGCGGAGCCAAAATTTGACCGTTAATCCCACAGAGATACCTATCAATACCACAGGTCCACCTATATTAGAAAAGGTTGTCATCAGGATATCCAGAATGGGACTATGGGTTTTTTGAATAGCCAGCATGATCTTTAAATCCCAATCCTGAGTTTTTTGGTTTATGACCCCATCGGTAATATACAAAAATACTCCCATTGACAGCAAAAATATCAAAATACCCTTGATTAACATCAGGGAGTGAAGGGATAACAATGATTGAGAATTAAATTGCTGCTGCCAAAACCGAACCAACTGCGCTGCTTTTTGCCGAAACCTGAACATCGTCATCTTAAATCCACTAATCGAACTCAATCAAACCCGAGATGCTCCCTTCAGTTTAGGATGAAAAGACTCCGGTAGAAATTTGAGTTCTGAATGAATTGCGATCGCCCCCGATCCAGATGTGCTCACTCCAGTCTCAAAGGGTGCAGTTTTTGGATATGATGAATCATTTGCAAGCACTGGTTGAGAACATACTATGACCCAAAACTACCGCATAACTCTTCTTCCCGGCGACGGCATCGGCCCTGAAATTATGGCGATCGCGGTAGACGTCTTAAACCTGGTCGGACAGCAACTCGACTTGAGTTTTACCTTCACGGAAGCGGCGATCGGCGGATCCGCCATCGATGCCACCGGAGAACCCCTGCCCTCGGAAACCCTCAAACAATGCCAAGATAGTGATGCTGTCCTCCTCGCGGCGATCGGCGGCTACAAATGGGATAACCTCCCCCGCCACCAACGACCGGAAACCGGCTTACTGGGACTGCGTGCAGGTTTGAATCTCTTTGCCAACTTACGACCGGCGACCATCTTACCCCAACTGGTAGATGCCTCCAGTCTTAAGCGGGAAGTCGTCGAAGGCGTCGATATCATGGTCGTCCGGGAACTCACTGGCGGCATTTACTTCGGTCAACCGAAAGGCATTTTCGAGACGGAAACCGGAGAAAAACGCGGGGTCAATACAATGGCCTATACGGAATCAGAAATCGATCGCATTGGGCGTGTCGCCTTTGAAACAGCCCGAAAACGCCAGGGTAAATTATGTTCGGTTGATAAGGCAAATGTCCTGGATGTCTCCCAACTTTGGCGCGATCGCATCACTCAACTCGCCGCAGAATACAGCGATGTGGAACTCTCTCACCTGTATGTCGATAACGCCGCCATGCAATTAGTCCGGTGGCCCAAACAATTCGATACCATTGTTACCGGCAACCTGTTTGGAGATATTCTCTCCGATGCTGCTGCCATGCTAACAGGCAGTATTGGAATGCTGCCTTCTGCGAGTTTAGGGTCGTCGGGTCCCGGTTTATTTGAACCCGTCCACGGTTCAGCGCCCGATATTGCCGGACAGGATAAAGCCAACCCGATCGCCCAAGTTCTAAGTGCAGCCATGATGTTGCGCTATGGGTTAGATCAACCGGAAGCATCAACCAAAATTGAGCAAGCGGTTCTCCAAGTCCTCGATGCCGGATATCGCACGGGAGATATCATGTCTGAAGGCATGAAACTGGTGGGATGTCGCCAAATGGGTGATGCATTACTTCAAGCCTTAGCTGGATAAACCCGTCACAGCCGACTGTAAATAGATAGATTGAAGTTTCTTGTAGGGGCGCAATGCGCAGGCCCCTACAAATACACCTTGACAGGGCTAGGATTTAAAAAACCAAATTTCAGAACATTCAGGGATACTCAACGAAGGAATCATGTGGGATCACATTGCGAAACAGATTACTGAGGTAACTGGAGAGAAATTTGCCCTGGGCGATCGCCGTTCTGTGGGCGGGGGTTGCATCAATCAAGGGTATCGCGTCACCGGCGGCAGTCGCACCTATTTTGTCAAGCTGAATCGCGCCGTGGATTTGCCGATGTTTGAGGCGGAGGCGTTGGGATTGCAGGAAATGTGGGACACCCAGACCATTCGGGTCCCCCAACCGATTTGTACCGGCATTGCCAATGATTCAGCCTATATTGTTTTAGAGTGGCTGGAGTTGGCTTCTCGTGCTGATACTGAAGTCTCCCGAGAAATGGGGCGGAAATTAGCGGCTTTACATCAACATTCCGGTTGCGGTAAATTTGGCTGGAGTCGAAATAATACCATTGGTTCCACCCCGCAGATTAATACTTGGACCGGAGATTGGACCGAGTTTTGGGTGGAACATCGCATCGGGTTTCAACTGCAACTGGCGCGGCGAAAAGGGGGGCAGTTTCCCGAGGGCGATCGCCTCCTGGATGCAATTCCTAAATTATTAGCTAATCATACCCCCGAACCCTCCCTCGTCCACGGCGATTTATGGGGTGGCAATGCCGGAGTGACTCAAGGGGGGGAACCCACTATTTATGACCCTGCTACTTATTATGGCGATCGGGAAGTTGATATTGCCATGACCGAATTGTTTGGGGGATTTTCTTCGGCTTTCTATCAAGGATACAACGAAGTTTGGCCGTTGCCTGGGGGATATGAACAGCGCAAAACCCTTTATAACCTTTATCACATCCTCAATCATTTTAATTTATTTGGGGGCGGGTATGGGTCCCAAGCGAATCGGGCGATCGCCACCCTATTACATTAACTTATCCCCCAAATCAGAAGCCCAGACCTTTAAGAGTCTGGGCTTCTTTTATCAGCTAACTGACAGTTATTAAAAAACAATCGAGGGCTTTAGGCATCGGCAGTCAGTTAGCGGTTTTTAAAACTTTATTGAAAGCAGTCAAAAAAAGGTAATAACCGTTGCTGGTTTTCAAGATAAGCAACCAATGTGAATATCTGATGAAGATTTTCCTGACTTTGAAAAAATTTTTTTGAGGGGGTTCTGGGTTCCATCGGGGAGTCGCTGCCTCTGGCGGCAATCCCCTAGACCGAAAGGGTTCCATCCCAAAAGGGACTCAGATTTAGGGTCCCCTACCTGGATGCCCCTCCAAAATAATAGACCCAGACCCGCAGGGATCTGGGAGAATGTTATAGACCGGCTGACGGTTATTCAATACAATAAGAAGAAGGGTCCGGGACAAAATGTCAGCCAGTGGAGTTTAAATGAGCTTTGAAATCAGTTAAAAAGAAGTTAAAACCTTTATTAATTATCACTATATTCAAGGAATGTGAATATCTTATGAAGATGGGAGAAATTTTCTAAAAATTTTTTGAGGGGTATGACCCCCGAAAGGGGGGGTTCTGATTTCTGCCCGTTCTGCCTCCGATGGCACCCAGGGACCAAAATTAGCTCCAAAAATATAACCAGACCCTCGTGGGTCTGGTTATTGGTTATTTTTATAAACTGGCTTAGCCCTTTAACAAGAAACGTTTGTCAAAGGTATCTCTACAGCCAGCGGTTTTTAAAGGGGCTTTGAAAGAAGTTACGAACAGGTTTAGAACCTTAGCTGATTATCAAGATAATCCAGGGGTGTGAAAATCTTGTGAAGATTTGCAAAATTTTCCAAATTTTTTTACAGGGATTTTGGGGTCCCCATTTTCGGGGCTAGATCCAAACCGAGTCTCCCTCCTGCATCATCTGGAGTCCGGGAATTATCCGCTTCCCCCCCACTTCCTCTGTGGGTTCCGGTGACCGAGAGCCTGCTTGGATTGTAACAGTATCAACCCCTGATTTGAGCTAAAATGATTTCCCGGATCTCAGCCGAAGTTGGAGAAGGGCGATCGCTTACGCTTAATGGACCCGGAAACTTCAACGGAGCAAAAAACCGTCCCAGGCAGACAAGCAAGGAGCGCTCCGGAACTGGCTAAACTGTTCAAGAGGATTGCCTTCCTGTAATGACTCGCCCCCATAACAAATTAGCTATATGAAAAGACGCGCGTTTGTGACTTTGAGACTGTTATCCCTGGCGATCGCATTCCCAGCAGTAACTCAAACCCTGTGGATTCCTCCGGCGATCGCCCAGGGGGCCGTCAACGCCCGAGGATCCCAGTCCCAGCCGTTCCCCTCCTTTAACAGTCAGCGACTCGACGAACAACTGATCCGCTATCAGCAGCAGTTGAACCAATCCGGACCTCCAGATATCTTAATCGTCGGCAGTTCCCGCGCCTTACAAGGCGTAGACCCCCTCGCCTTAGAACTCGCCTTAGCCCATTATGGACATCCGGGACTGAGAATTTATAACTTTAGCATCAATGGGGCCACGGCCCAAGTCATTGAGCTCCTATTACGGAGAATTTTGACTCCGGATCAACTCCCCAAACTAATTATTTGGGCTGATGGCGTAAGAGCTTTTAACAATGGTCGTCCCGATCGCACCTATCAAGCGATTCTCGAATCCGAAGGGTTTCGCCGCCTCTCCAGTGGCGTCCGCCCCCTGCAAACCCAAGGGTCATCCACCCCCACCAGAACCGGACCGACTAGAAGACGGCAAAGTGCAGTCCCGGGGGCCTTCCCTAAAATAGACCCGCCCCCCCCACTCACCACCCATGATGACCCCCGAGAAGCCCTTGCCACCACCTATCAAGCGATGAATGTCTGGTTTAGTCAGGTCCGAGAAGAAATTGCCGCCACCTACAATGAGGAGGCACAACAGGCGATGTGGATGCGACGGGGGGACCCGGGAGAGAGGCGCAACAACCCCAGACCCAGCGCACCCACCCCCGGCACTGGGAGACCCCCCCTACCGACAATGGAAGCCCTGACTGCCCAACAGACCCCCAACCAAATGCAACCCAGGGGGTTCGTTCCCGTGAGCGATCGCTATAATCCCGAGACTTACTATCAGAAACATCCGCGAGTATCGGGACAATATGATGGAGATTATGCCGCATTTAGCTTGCAGGGAGCACAGACCCGCGCATTAGAGGCGATCGCGCAATTTACCAACAGCCAACAAATCCCCCTCGTTGTCGTTAATCTCCCCTTAAATAGCGATTACCTCGACGCTGTGAGAAGTTCTTCAGAACAACAATTCCGGACTCAAATGCAACGGATGGCGACTCAACGAGGCTTTATCTTCCGAGACCTCGGACAACTCTGGCCCACCCAAGATAATTACTTTGCAGACCCCAGTCACCTCAACCGCTACGGCGCTTTTTCCGTCGCCGTCGAACTCGCCGCCGACCCCACCATTCCCTGGGGGAGAGCGAGGCGATAGAGCGATCGGGCATCGAGGCGATAGAGCGATCGGGCCTTAACTACTATCGAGGCGACAACAAGACGTTGAGCGATCGCTCTGGCCAGATCGAGTCCGGTGGAAATATGACCCCGCAAAAGCCCATTTCGATACTTTACAAATGTGGTAAACTTTTTCCAATTATGGTAAACTATATTTGTAAAAACCAATGGAAATTAGCTTTAGAGATAACAAATTAAAAGAGCTATGCCAGCAGGAAAAGGTCGCCAAGCGCAAATTAGGAAATAACATGGCACGGAAGCTAAAAGCGCGTTTGGAGGATTTAATAGCAGTCAGTAATGTGACAGCGCTTCAGGCGGGTCGTCCCCATCCTTTAGAAGGCGATCGGGCTGGACAATTTGCGCTTGATCTAGTCCATCCACAGCGTTTAGTATTTGAACCAGCCCATGAAACCGTGCCTCGACTAGAGAATGGTGGCATCGACTGGAGTCAAGTCACTCAGGTTTGTATTGTTTGGATAGGGGATTACCATGACTGAGGATCTACAAACTTTTTGCCCAGACTGGATTTCACCACCGGGTGACACGATCGCAGACATCCTTGAGGAACGGGAGTGGACCCAGACGGATTTAGCAAAACGTCTCGGATACACGACGAAGCATATTAGCTTATTAATTAACGGTAAAGCGCCAATTACTGAGCAAACAGCACTTAAATTAGAAACTGTCCTCGGCAGTAGTGCCAGGTTTTGGTTGACTCGGGAAGCCCAGTATCGTGCCAAATTAGTACCCCAGGACGCTGCCGAAGATTTGAGAAACTGGGTGTCCTGGTTGGATGAGTTGCCGGTTGAGGAATTAATGGCTCAAGGAATCATTCCAAAACAGGATAGCGATGCCAAAAACCAGCCGAATCTTGTTCAAGAAATGCTCCGTTTTTTTAGGGTAGCTTCACCCCAAGAATGGCGAAACTACTATGGGATTAAAGAGGCGGCTTTTCGTCCGATTCAAGCCCAGCCCCGTGATGTGGGAGCAATTTTGGCATGGTTACGCTTAGGCGAAATTGAAGCCGAAAAATTCAATACTCAGAAGTACAACTCAGGGAAATTTGAAACATCGCTTCGAGCCATTCGGGAACTCACTGTCCTGTCTCCAGCAGAATTTTTACCTCAGATGCAGCAGTTGTGTCAGAATGCCGGAGTGGTATTCTTTCTTGTTCCTAAATTGTCCCGATCGCAGACGAGTGGAGCAGCGCGCTGGCTGAATTCTCATAAGGCATTGATTCAGCTTTCTCTCGATGGGAAACAGAGCGATCGCTTTTGGTTTAGCTTTTTTCATGAAGCGGCCCACATTCTCCTACATGGAAAAAAGGAGATTTTTTTGGATAACTGGGATGAAGAAAACCGCCTTTTATCAAAACAGGAAACTGAATCTGATGAATGGGCAAGAAAATTTTTAATTCCGCCAGAGTTTGAGGTAGAATTAACCCAATTGCGCTCTAAGGAGCAGATTATTATTTTGGCTAAAAATCTGGGCATTCATCCGGGAATTGTCGTAGGTCGCTTACAGGATGAGGGTAAAATCCCCATCAATTGGATGAATGATTTAAAGGACTCTTTTCATTCGAGGGAGATGGGAGTTAAAAACAATACCCTCCCCGAAAGGATTTTAATTTAACAGGACATGGCCATGATCATCAAGGAGGCGATCGCCTGCTATTTGGCCAGGGGAATCAGAGGCGATCTCTAACCCCTGCACCGGGTCAATGATTCCGCTGTTAATGATGAACGCAATTAACCACCATCTCGAACTGCCATTCGCCCAAATTGAAGAGTTTTGCCAACGCTGGCACATCACAGAATTTGCCCTATTTGGCTCGGTTTTACGCGATGATTTTCGCCCTGATAGTGACATTGATGTGCTGGTCACGTTTGACCCGCAATTTCAGCGGGGTTTATCCGAAACGATTCAAATGCGTCAGGAGTTAGAAACCCTTTTTGGTCGGGAAGTTGACTTAATTGTAAAAACTGCGATCGCCAAAAGCGAAAACTGGCTACGCCGTCAACAGATACTGGAATCTGCACAGGTTATCTATGCCTCGCGAGATAGAATCCCTGATTGATATTGAAAATTTTGAAGAAAAAAAACCACCAGGTTGCTTAGAATAAAAATACCCCTTACTCCCCTTAACCCATGCAAGCGTTTGAATTTAAAACCATTCTCCAAAACGGAATCATTAGCCTTCCGTCGGAATACTCCCAGCAGTGGGAAGGTAAAATCATCCGCGTCATCGTTTTAGAAGACATCGAAAGCACTTCGCCACAACTTGAAACAAATCCCCTCAAAGGAAGCGTGCTGTTTGAAGATGACCTCATTTCTCCTATTGATGAACTTTGGGAAGCAACCCAATGATTATTCTCAATATTTTTTCATCTAAAAATTATGATCCGTGACCAAAACCCCCCAAAAATCCCTTATCTTGAGTTTCTGAATGCTGAACTTAAACCAATTTCCTCTTCCAGCGTTCAACCATTGGTGATTGACCTATTTGCCGGTTGTGGGGGATTTGCATTAGGATTTGAAGCCGTCGGATTTAGAACCATTGGATATGAAATGGACTCCGATGCTTGTATGACTTATCGGAAAAATCTCAATTCTGTTTGTCACAGGGTTCTGTTAACCCCTGAGAGTGAATTAGTTGAAGGCGCATCGGTCATTATTGGGGGTCCTCCTTGTCAACCTTTTAGTGTCGGTGGAAATCAGCAGGGTGTTAAAGACAGTCGAGATGGATTTCCGATTTTTATCAATGCAGTAGAACGCCATCAACCGGCGATCGCCATTTTTGAAAATGTGCCAGGAATGCGATTTCGCAACAAAGCCTATTTTGAACAAATTATCAGCAGCTTAAAAGCCTTAGATTACCAAGTTGAATGGGAAATTCTGACTGCCAGTGATTACTTACGGTTCGCTCATTTTTAAAAAAGTAAAAAAGATGGCAATTAAATTGGATTTTGATGACAAAAAAACAAAAGA
>NZ_JAMXFD010000020.1:52173-111464 GCF_025370875.1 Laspinema palackyanum D2c | reverse complement strand
CGAGCGTACCTACCGTATTGAGTTCAAAATACATACTTACAAGTATCAGCCTGACTAAGTTTTGTCAGTCAACCAGCGCTGCTAGAGCAATCTTTCAGGAATATAAATTATCCGATGAAACAGACTGGGAAAGGTTAATCAATACCTACCAAGGCAATCCTCTTTGGTTAGCTGTGACTGCGATGATGATTCAAGAGTTATTTGCTGGTAAAGTGTCTGAGTTTCTCGAATGTGAAGGTTTAATTTTAGCCGATACTTTGCAATCGCAGCTAGAGCGACAATGGCAGCGATTAACCCAGATAGAACAGGCAATTATGATGCAGCTAAAGGATGAGAATCTGCCAGTGACTTTACCGCAAATTCTTAAAACAGTATCAAAGCACTCAATGAGTGCAACTTCAGATGTATTAACAGCAATTCAATCTTTGAAAAGACGCTTTTTAATGGATATGATAGAACAGGGAGAAGATAAATTTTTTAATCTGAATCTGGTCTATCAACAATATTTATCGCGCCGCTCATGCTGAGCCAATGAACATTTGAAAATTTTTGTGGATTCCCCCATCCGCAGGAATGACAATTTTTGATTTTCTAATATAAAGAAAAAAGAAAGCGGTTTTCTTTGTCTCAACTAATCGCTTTGGCTCGAATTAAGGGATATCCAACAAATAAACCGGGCAAAAATCTGAGAAAATTAAAAAGTCAGACCCTTGAGACTTATTATAAGGCAGATAGAATTAACAGAATTGTTGAAAAAACTATTGAAAGAAACAGCATCTCAATTGAAGGGAATGATTAGTTTATATGGTTTATAAAATCTAAAGAAACTAGGGATTATATAGTAAATATTTTACATTTTTTTGAATCCAGTAAAATCAAGATTTTCAGGTTGTAAAATTCTCTTGATAAAACAAGATGATGGCCTCGATAACAATTCACGACGAACTCGATTTATGAAGAGAATAGTTTAATTTGTGCAGGCCAATAAAATTAATTTGCGTCTGGCATATTATCCTCCATATCATAGTAAATATCATCCCCTCTTTGGAATGGCAGCCTTATTGCTGAACTCAAAACGGCTTTAAAATTCGCAAGAACTCTGACATATAATAGAAAAATCCCCCGGTTTAAATGGGGACGAAAACTTATAAAAAGGGAGTAAAGTTGACAAAACAAGAAATGAAAAAGATTGAACTCCAGCTAAATCGACTTACAAAAACTGACACCAAAAATTAGCCCAATCTAGGCAAATGGGTTGTAGATATTATCTATAATCCCGCTTAAGAGTTGACGATTTTATTTTGGGGAAATCCTTTAAGGGGAGATTTCGCTTCCACACTCACCGACCCTCGCTGATCAATTTGGACAGATTGCGCCTGGGACTTGATTCCGGCTTTCTGCCATGCTTCCACCATTGCGATCGCCACATCTGCGGACTGCCCTTGAGAGGATAACGCCAACAGGGTAGGACCCGCACCACTAATGGTCAACCCGTAGGCTCCCGCATTTAAAGCCGCTGCATGAACCGCATCATAACCGGGAATCAAATTTTTGCGATAGGGCTGATGGAGGCGATCGCTC
Organism: Laspinema palackyanum D2c; assembly: GCF_025370875.1. NCBI lineage: Bacteria > Bacillati > Cyanobacteriota > Cyanophyceae > Oscillatoriales > Laspinemataceae > Laspinema > Laspinema palackyanum. The sequence continues at coordinate 109,883 of NZ_JAMXFD010000020.1, read as the reverse complement.
ATGGCAACGCGCAACCATTGACCATTGTTAGTGGCTAATCCCCGCAGGAGTAACCCCAAATGGGCGGTATTGTAAATCGCATCCGCCCGGGTGTAGTGGGTTGGCAGGACCTGGCGCGCTGTTTCTGTCGCCAACTCAAAATCCGGAATCGCCACTACTGGGACAATTTCTGAATGCCAGGGAACGTCACAGATTTCCCAACCGGGGCGATCGGTTGCCAATTCTTCCGGAGTCGATGCCGCCAGACGACATCCCCCGAGTAAGGCGGGAACGACGTTATCGGGATGCTTTTCCATGTCGATCGCCAGATCCACCAGTTGTAGTGGAGTCAGGGGTTTTCCGGCGAGGTGATTGGCGCCCATTAATCCACCGGCGATCGCCGTTGCGGAACTTCCCAGTCCTCGCGCTAGGGGAACTCCAAGTTCTATCTCGATTTCTACCGGCGGAGGGGATTGGCCGAGATGGGCGTAGAATTTAGCAAAGGCTTTATAGACCAGATTCGTCTCATCAGCAATCACGCGATCGGCTTCTAACCCCTTGACGAGAATCTGAAGCGTTTTTTGATCCGGTGTGGATGGATTGAGGGCGATCGCTGAAAATTTAAACTGGTTGTACAGGGTCAATGCGGCCCCAAAACAGTCAAAACCCGGCCCGAGGTTAGCAGTGGTGGCCGGAACGGTAACGGTAACGGTGGAGTGGGTAGAAGACATCAAAGGTTTTAAGGGAGTACGTTTCGTCGGTTCAGAAAAAAGCTAAAAGTTTTCGAGGGCGTCAGTTCAGTATTAAATCCGGAGGACAAAAAACCCGGTTTCTGTTCCTAATGGGTGGCTTATGAGCAAAAATTTTGTAAAGAAACCGGGTTTCTAACCTTTGGCAAAATCTAACTCCCCCCCTGACCAAGGAAGGGTTATTGGGGGTGGGTTTAGAGGAATTTTGCCAGAGGTCTAAGGAAATAAAAGTCAAAGTTCCGCGCCTGAGAGGATGAGGATTTGCAATTTCTTATCTTGACATTTAAGGGGGATGGCTGATTTAAAATTTTCGCTTTTTTTGTTCTTTATCCAAGACTAACGCGCCCACCCAAGCCAGGAAACCGATCGCCACGGGAAAGGATGCTTTTCCGATCGCCCAAAATAAAATGGCCCCACAGATTACCACAAAAGCCGTCATTAATGCATCAGGCACGACTACTTTTTTCTCGTTGGGGGTCGCCGCTAGAATTTGCACCCAGGCATAGCCGACTCCCACTACTGCAATCCAGGCAGAATTGGCGATTCTGTGGGATAAAGCGGGTTCCTCCAAGACGCCTATCCAGGTTTGCGCGGCGATGATTCCCCCCCAGGCTAAAACCGTAGCCCCGGCCCCAGCTAAATAGAGAATATCAAGTTGGACGGCCCCTAACTTTTTGAGGAGGAAGCGGAAGAGGTAATGACAGGCGATCGCCACCAGCAAAGCCGCGAGGGTAACCAAGAACGACTGGACCCCGAACAGGGCCGTTTCTTTGGCCGTAACTCCACGCCTAGCAATGGCCCAAATCCCTGCGAGTAGAAATGCTCCCACCCCAGTTACCGCACTGACCCCAATGATAGTTTTAGCGAGGAACTTGAGGGTAAATTCAATCACGCATCCCCGTCGATTTCCTAGGGAGAGTAATGAACTGTTGGCAATATGCTGGGCGATCGGCCAAAACAGGACCAATCCAGACGGTATCAATAACGCTAGTTTCCAGGTTACGGAGTCGAGTCCGACTACCACCCAACCCCATACTGCCCCCAGAGCCACAACCAGGGAGAGTCCAAGAAGAAAGAGCGAGCGTTGCATCCCCATTGGGTAAATCGCAGGTAGTTATGAGTTTTCCATTGTTAAAGGATTTTATCGCATTTATTCTGGCGCGCCCAAAAATCTCTGAGAACCATCCCCAGAGTTCGGATACCTCATCCAGGGAATGACCCGTCAGGTATCGGGACTATTGTGGCGATCGGGGATGCTGTTCAACGGCTCCACAGCGGGGGAATCCCCCGCTTGCGGCTTAAACCTCTTGGAGTTAACTAACTCATCGGCGCACTCACGACTCGCTCGGATTCATAGCTGGAACTGCCGCCGGTGGTTAAATAAAAGTAGCGCCTCGTCAGTTCAGGTAAAACCGCATCGGCAAAATTCGCGCCCTCCACATTCGTTCCCACCAAGGTGGCATGACTCAGATCCGCTTCTACCAATTCCGCCCGATTTAAAGAGGCCCAATTTAAGTTAGCTTTCTGGAGAGAGGCTCCGGTTAAATTGGCTCCACTGAGGTCCGCCCCCATTAAACTCGCCGATCGCAAGGTGGCATAAGCCAGATTAGCCGCAATCAGGTTCGCACCCTCTAAATTAGAGTTACTTAGTTTAGCTTGTTTGAGATTGATGCCATTCAGATTGACCCCATTCAGGTCCACCCCGTTTAAATAGGCTCCCTCTAAGGTAATGCCGTTTAAATTCGCACCATAGAGCATCGCACCGCTGAGTCGGGCACAATTTAGGATGGCCCAACTGAGGTTGGTCCCTGTGAGATTGGCCGCTCGCAGATTCACCCATTCCATATTGGCCCCAGACAAATTTGCACTCCGCAGGTTAGCGCTTCTGAGGTTCGTGCTATTGAGGTTCGCCGCGCTGAGTTTGGCTCTGGGTAATTTGGCTTTAACTAAGATTGCACCGGAGAGCGCCGCTTTGGTCAGATCCGCATCCATCAATTTAGCGTTTTCCATCTTCGCATAGCTCAGATTCGCCCATTGCAACGCCGCCTTACTCAAGTCAGCTTTAGTCAGATTTGCCCGACTCAAATTCGTTCCCCGCAGCACTGCATGGCTGAGATTTATGCCGCTTAGGTTGGTTCGGCTGAGATCGGCTCCACTCAGGTCCACCCCAGAAAAGTCCCTCTGACCCATTTCATACTGTTCAAGTAGTTCGCTAACGTTCATACGATTCATTGCTCCCTCGATTGTTGTGACAAGCTCGGCTCTCTCAACGTTTTTGTATTAGGACGTGGTTTAGGGTGGGCTAGGATCAGCAGAATGATATAAAAATTTAACGCTCAGACCTATTCTGCTTTAAGCCATAAATGGATGACTGCCCAAAAAATAAAATAATTTATTCATATTGTCATTGTACGCTTAAAGAATGCCAGCTCGTAATAAGTTTTGTTCCAAGAATTCTCGGAATCGGGCTGGCACTCAGGTCGCGTTGTAGTCCGGTCCAAGTCCTGCCAATCTCTAGGCCGGATTTTCCTAACGGAGAGTAGAAGTGCTTATTCCCTGAAACCCGAAACCGGGGGCGATGAGCTTTATTTGCAGAGGGTTGTGTCATTGAGTCCAGGATTCATGGGAGATTGATACCTGAGTATCCCATTGCTGCGATCGCGTTTTCCCCAGGGACAGAAAAAGTCCGTAGATTTGCCGACTTATTCTGATTCGGCTGCCATTAAACCCAAGGCGCGATCGATAATTTCTGCGCGATTTACTTTGTCTTCTAACTCCCTTACCTCGTAACGCCCTTCTTCCACTTCTAGGGACGCTTCATCAAGTGCATTAATATAGGCTTCTTCTACCGTTTCCAGTAAATCTTCCCCACTCAAGTAATAACCCCCTGATTTCCGCCGCTTGTTTTCCCGTTGAATTTCCCGAACTGAATTGCGAATCGACACCTCCCAAGACCGATTAGACCGATTTTCGACTTGCTGCTTAATCAGATGGAGCAGTAAAATCACCGCCTAACTGCGAATAGTCTTGATAATGTCTTTTCGTCCCATTTCTGTCAATTCTTCAACCCGTTCTAAAGAGCCTTTAATATCGCATTGGAGGAGTTTTTATGTGAGTTCTAACAGTTCTTCCATAGGTCAAATGATGTTGGGGTAGGATTTGAGGATTGTGAGGTCATTGTCAGTTTATGATGCAAAACTAAAATATCGGTTGATTTTAAAATAACCATCGCATATTCTTTCCCTTGTGACAGGGATGAATGGCTTCTAGGGCCGTTTTGTCAAAGGGCGATCGCATCCCTGCTGCCTAGATTAGGATATTTCTGGTGAAAAATACAACATTGGCTCAACTATTGCGACCCATCCTCCCGTCTCAGAGAAAGTTTAACAGGTCAAGAGCCAAAATCATATCGGGGAACGTTTAATGGGGGACCGACTTTGGCTGGGGGTGGCTCCTACTTGGGGAGGGCCTGTTCAGCGATCGCCTGATGCAGTAAACTACAAAAATAGGCGCTCCATTCTGCGAACCCCTGTAGCATGGAGCGCCTATTTTTGGGGTTAAATTTATAGAATTAAATACCATGACAGAGGCGATTCCTGAAGAGTTTTGGCAAGCTGTAGACCAGTTTAATGCTCAAGATTTTTATGCCTGCCACGACACCTTAGAAGCGTTATGGATGGATGCAGTAGAACCGGACAAAAAATTTTATCAAGGGGTTCTACAGATTGCCGTATCGCTTTATCATCTAGGGAATTTGAACTGGCGAGGCGCAGCGATTTTATTGGGAGAAGGAATGAACAAATTGGGATATTATTCTCCAGATTATTATAACATAGATATCGATAAATTAATCACAGAAAGTCAACAAATTTTAGTAAATTTGCAGGAGTCAGGTCCTGACAATGTGGCGGAGTTCGCACAGCAGTTATTTACTTCGGACGGCCTAAAAGAAGGGGATGAAATCGCCAGATTGCAAGTCCCTAAACTGGTGAAAATTATCTAATTGGGGAAGACAGTAGCGCTAAGAAAAACAGGGTTTCTTGACAAAGTTTGCAACAATCAGCCAAAAATAGTGTCAAGAAACCCGGTTTTTTGACCCTTTTATCTTTAGACAGAGACTGCACTTTGTTGAGTCGCTTGTTGATAAGCAGCGCGATGGCGTGCTTCTTCTTCCCCATATAAAAAGCTTAATAAAGCAAAGCGTCGTCCGCCGATGACATCGGTTGCTTCGTGGAGTAAACTACAGGAAAATATCACCGCGCTGCCGGTGTTGGGACGATATAAATGGGGACCATATTCGGGAAAACGTAGACAACCGCCTTCATATTCTCCCGCATTGAGATTAATAGTCATGGCAAAGACGCGATGTGCAGTTCCAGGAGTGGTATTATCGCGGTGCGGTCGGAAAAACCCACCTTTGCTGCTGTCATAGCAAACAATCCGAAAATCTTCGATGCGGGTGGCATGAAAGTGATGTGCTTTCCATATTTCGGGGGTAACTCGACTCCCTAAAAGATATTTGATCCGCTCTTTGAGTGGACTGGGTTGGATAAAATGGTCGCGCCTAATTTTGTGTTTGTTATCCATTAAGGCAACGGTTTTTCCATCGACTTGCCGCATAAAACCAGATTCCCCATTGTCGGTATGCCAGAGTTCAATGAGTTGCTGGCATAATTCGGGGTCTAAAACATTGGGAATGAGTAAAACCGGCGCTTGTTGTAAAATTTGGCGTGGTTCTTCACTGAAAAGTAAAGGTTTAACATCAGTTAGTAACTGTTGAGCGTGAGTAAAGGGGTCGAAGTTGGGATAAATTTTAATCACGCGATAGTTCCTGTCGGTGATGAAAGTCGTATAGGTGGAGGTTAAAGAGGTGGTTCCATAGAGGTTAGTTTCTCCGGTTACATTATAAGCGCTGCTAACTTGCCGATCGCCATCCGAAAGAATCGGAAACGTTAATCCATATTGAGTGGCGATCGCCTGATGTAACTCTACGGAATCTGGACCGATCGCCACGCATTTTAGACCGAATTGACGATATTGGGATTGCACCTGCTGCAATCCCGATAGAAGTGTAGTACAATCCATACGAATCGCACTGGGGAAAAAGCAAATAATCATCGGTTTTCCCAGGAAATTAGCGATTTCCTTCACCTCCCCAGTTTGGGATGGCAAATTGAAGGCGGGAATGCGATCGCCAATTGATAAATGAACCGATTCAATGCTCATTAATCTGAACCCCTCTCACTCTCTGGTCAATAAATACAGTTAAGGCCGTTGGCAGTATTGTTTGTAAGAACGCTTGAGTCACGGATTTTAGGCGCTAGGGAACTCAAAAAAATAAAACCCGCAAAACGTTCGTAGTAACCCCTTCAGGGGTTTCTTTAAAGATGACTCGGTGAAGGAGTCACTACGAACGTTTGGAGGATGTATTTCTTGGAACCCCCCTAGTGCAAATAGTGCTACCAGATTATCCCTGTATCCCGGGAGAAAACCGGAAAAAGTACCCCAAGTTCTCCGAGAAAACTTGGGGAAATCGTTGGACTCAAAAACCTCCCTTTACCCTGATTGAGGACATGAAAAAAGGACAAGGTATTGCCTTGTCCCGACCTTCATAATTTCTGATAAACCCTGTAATTACTTAGACCACCCAAGTTGCTAAATAGGCATCCGTTCCTCCTAATGGATTGGGATTGATGGCAGTGGATGTGGTGGCAACCCCGGGATTATTAACGGTTCCAAAAATCACCGCGCGATCGCCTGCCACAGCAAAAGAATTGACCGTTCCCGAGGACCCATTGAGATCGCCAGATGCAGTTAACGGCGTCCAGAATTTGCGGGTGGTAAAATCTGCGGAGACTGCCAACACTGCCATTTCACCCTGGGTATAATTCCCCACCGGAGCCCCGTTAATGGTTTTTAAATTCCGGTTTTGGAGAGAGGCAGCAGCACCCCCACCAATGTAAACATTTCCGGATTCATCGACAGCGATGGAATTAGGATCGAAACTATTGGCATTGCCATTACTCAGGCGCGTGGCGATAAATTGACCCCGGTCGATGATGCCGGTATTGCTATCAATTTTAGCAAAAAAGGTAAATGCTCCACTGCCAGCGCCGGATAAATTATTATACTGGTCTTGCTGAATTAACCGACTGCCAAGGTTCGTAGTAATCGTATTTTCATCCCGAGTAAAAACATTATTTCCGCCATCCGTTTTCCCGAGGAAATAAAGAGTACCATCATCAGCAATGGTCAGACGTTCTCCCCGAGTATCTGCTCCTAAATTTTGGGAGGTGACTTCAGTGGCACTGTAATCCCAGGTATTCCACAGGAGATTTAAGTTGGTATCAAATCCGCGAATAAAAGGGGTTTGCAAGTCAGTGGAAACTTGATTAAATCCGGTGACATAAACCTGATTATTCAGGGGATTGATGGCAATATCCGAGGGACGAATATCCGTACCCGTTAAGGTTGTAGAACCGAGGGAAGTGCCAGTCGCACTCCAAAGGGTGACCGTATCTGTGGCAATGTTTAAGGTGGCGATCGCACCATTATTGGCGATCGCGACCCGATCCACCATTCCCGGTTGGGACCAGAGAAGATTAGTGCCGGTACTGTCAAATACTTTAATCCCAAAATCCCCGGCAGTGACAATTTCTCCACTGTTGCGATCGATATCTAAATCCTTGACAGTTCCGCCTAAATTAATTTGGGACAAAAGAGTATCCCCGCGCTCAGAAAATCGCATGAGTTGCGCCGTCCCGTTTAAATTACCCGCAACGGTAATGGCGCGATCAATGGGAGAAATTCGCACAGCACTCGCTTCATCATTTCCAGAACCTCCGAGATAGGTTGCCTGGGTGAGTTCTAAATTATTGAGATTATCATTGTCAAGAATTTCCACAATAGCGGTATTTTGAGTTCCCAATACTGCACCACCCGCGAGATTTCCGAGGGATAAATTGAGGGTTTCTGTAGGTTCAACTGCGCTATCATTGATGATGGTAATCGGGACGGTTTTAGGGGTAGTGTCTCCTGCGCCAAAGGTGATGGTGATCGGTTCATTGATGTAATCGGCGGGTGCAGTTGCTGTTCCATCGCTAAGGATCACATCGGCAGTGATTGCGCCATTGCTGCCACCCGTGCGAACAACGCTGACAGAGGCGATCGCCGTTCCATCTTCTCTTACTGTAAAGATCGGCGCACTAAATCCCACCGCGCCTGGTGTGAGTTCCGGTGTGGGTTCCGGTGTGGGTTCCGGTGTGGGAGTGGGTTCAACAATGGGGTCTGGTGTGGGTTCCGGAGTGGGAGTGGGTTGCGGATTAGAGATTCCGACAGATGGCGTGGGTGCAAAAACAATTTCTGGAGCAGAAGAAGAGGGGGGAGAAAGGGAGATAAAATCATTCCGCTCTACGGTGGCGAAATCCACTCCATTTAAGATAGCTAAATAGTCAGCGGTGATTCTATCTTGAATGATGGTATGACTAGAATAAGCACCTGTCCCCTGAAAAATATGCAAGTCTTCAAATGCGAGTCCACCCTCTAGGTAAATGCGATCGAGATTGTTTTTAAAATCCATAATCCAGTCCGCTTCTGGCAAGTTGGCGCTGCCGGTGGACCGAAAACCGGACACATCATCTCTCCTGGCCAGTTCAAAGACATTATTGCCACTGCCACCCGTTAAGGTATCCGCACCCAAATCCCCATGAAGGGTATCATCTCCTAAATCTCCAAATAGGAAATCATTTCCCTGACCCCCTCGCAAGACATCATTCTCTTGTCCCCCATGAAGGGTATCATTGCCTTGGTTGCCATTGATGATGTCATCTCCCTGATTGCCATTAATAAAGTCATTTCCTTCTAATCCGAAAATGCGATCGTCTCCATCCAGTGCGAGAATAAAATCCGCCTGATGAGTCGCCACCACCCCCTCGGCATTTTCTGTTAGAAAGTAAGCGGTATTGTATCCGGCGATCGGTTGACGTCCTTCCTGTTTTCCGTGTCGTTGAAAATGTTCTAATCCCGAGGTGAACATCCCCGTCTCTACCGCAACTTTTACGTCGGGATTAGCCGTTAAATAGTCCGTCTCATTTACCAGGACGGTAAAGGTATTTAAGTCTAAAAATTCTTCCACGGGACTCCCTCCAGTTCAACTTTAATGAGTGCTATTACAGGTCCAAAAATTGCCTAATTTACAGCCCACTTTTAGGCAATAGCTGGATAAAATTCAGGATTTTTGCAATCCTATCCTGTCTAGCTGTTGCATCTTTTTATAGTTAGCTTTTCAAGAGTTATAATAATTTTCCGGCAAAATTCAGGAAGGAATTCAACCTAAACTTAAAAATTAGAGTTTCAGATTCAAGTTGGGATTAGTGGTCAAAACCACGGGAAATATTAAACCATCAGCCCCACAAAAACTCACTTTGTCTCGCAAGTAAGTTCTACTGAGCCGATCTTCTCGTGAATTGCATTCATGTTTTTAAACGGTTTAATGGTGACAGTAAAAATTTTACATTTTTATCCCTTGTTGGGACTTGATTGCCCGAAGAGAGGGGAAATATTGAGTCAAATATTTGTAAAAATTAGCCCTACATTGCTGGAGGAGAGAATAATGGGTAATGAATTCCGAGTCTCCCTGTTATTAGGATAATCAAAAATTTTTGGTTTTTTATCGGGGATAATACTTAAGTTTTTAAAGAATTAGATACGTTAAATTAAATTTATAGACCAGAAAATCAAGGGGATTATAAAATTTTCCAATCCCGAAGTTAAAATCCGGAAAGATTACCCGGAGGCCATTACGGCGAAGGGAAAAAGGCCGCTCCCGGAGGGGTGAAGGAGGAAAAGTCAGCCTGGATTTTTCCTCCTTGATTCTTAGCGAAAATCACCTAATTCCTAGGAGTAAATCCCCCTTTAGAGAGATGTTTTAGGCTATTGGGCGGAATAGTGGATCCGGGTAGGGTGAAAAGGGGTCACAACCGCTTAGGAGACGGAAAGACGGTGGCCCTTAATCCAGAGGGAGATAAAGTTTGGTAAAATCTTGTCCTAGTCAAGGCTTCCGAAACTTCGGAAGACTCAAAACAGTCAAACATCAAGCAGAATGGAGGCTACAGAAGTTGCCCTCCGATGCGATCCGGATTACGGATTGGTAGGATTGGCTAAACTACCAATAGAAGATGGCAGAACTCCATCTACATCCTCTTGCGAATGTGCTTACCGTGCCTATACCAGTGAACTCAGCTATGATCCCCTCTGTCCGCTTAAGTTCCTCACATTTATTGCTTCGCCTCGGGTTGGCATTGATGATGCCAGTCGCTTTGTCGAGCGTTGTTGCTATGCCGAGTTATCCGCAAACACCGAATACCCCGCAGGACAACCGTGCCTTGCGAGTGCGATCGGATATGCAAGAATCTGACTCCAGAACCGGGATTATCACGGCACGCGGCAATGTCCGCATCAACTATCCTGCGCGAAATATGCAAGGGACCGCAGCCCAAGCCCAGTTTTTTAGCCGAGAGCAACGCATCGTGCTCAGTGGTAATGCTTATGTGATCCAAGATAACAACAGCATTCGGGGAGAAACGATTACCTATCTTTTGGATGAGGGCCGATTTATTGCCCTTCCGGAAGACAACAAACAAGTGGAGTCGATTTATTTCCTACCGGATGGGACCACCCCTGGACTCTAAGGGAGAGGATGGACTCCGGAACAGTTAAAAATGCTTAAGAAGGAGTGGTTCACAGGCGATCGCCTGTTCCGTAACTCCTTCTCTCCTATCGGGGAAAACACTGCTCCGTTTGTAGAGATTAGCCCTTAGTCCCAAGAGGATGGTCCCGAGTGAAAATATGGTTGGAGAATATTCACAAATCCTACGGCAAGCGCGCCGTCGTCAACCGGGTGAGCCTTTCGGTTTCCCAAGGGGAAATTGTCGGTTTGCTCGGTCCCAATGGTGCCGGAAAAACCACCACCTTTTATATAGTGACGGGACTAGAAAAACCCACCGAGGGGAAAATTTGGCTCGATAACGTAGATATTACCCCGTTATCCATCCAAGACCGCGCTCGCTTAGGAATCGGCTATCTGGCTCAAGAACCGAGCATTTTTCGGAATCTGACGGTCCAAGATAACATTTTGCTGGTTTTGGAACAAACTAAAGTCCCGCCTTGGCAGTGGCAACAGCGGCTGAATACGCTACTGCGAGAGTTTCGTCTACAAGTTGTCGCCCATACCAAGGGCAAAAACGTCTCGGGGGGAGAACGCCGCCGGACTGAAATGGCAAGGGCCTTAGCCGTACAGGGCGAGGGTCCTACATTTTTGCTGTTAGATGAACCCTTTGCTGGGGTTGACCCGATCGCCGTGTCGGAAATGCAGGAAATCGTTGCCAAACTCCGCGATCGCCAGATGGGGATTCTGATTACCGATCATAATGTCCGCGAAACCCTCGCCATCACTGATCGCGCCTACATCATGCGGGATGGACAAATTCTGGCATTTGGCACCCCCGAGGAACTCTCGACCAATCCCCTGGTCCGACAATATTATCTCGGGGAAAATTTTACGCTATCTTAAAATTAGCTCAATCTCTGTTCAATCTCGCTTTTTTATTTAAAAATTACCGATGTAAATTCCCATTCATCCCCAAAATAGCAGGATGTAATTCTCATGAGTTGAAAATAACCGAGGGATTTTCCTTCATTTTAATAATTAAAGTTAGGGTTCATGCAGTCCCTCCTCCGGACTGCTAAACACTGCCATCGCATCAACTCCTCCTCACACTTACAATGATCTCCAATTCATTAAAATCTTTTCAATCCTTCAGTTGGTGGCTGTTGCGAGGCTCGGTGATGGATCGCTATATCGCCCTTGAGTTAATTGGGCCGTTTCTGTTTGGAGTCGGCTCATTTTCTTCCGTAGGGGTGGCGATCGGGACCTTATTTGACCTCGTGCGTCGCGTCACTGAAAAAGGTTTACCGATAGAAATTGCCGTCCAAGTTTTCCTGTTAAAACTACCGGATTTTATCGTTCTAGCCTTTCCCATGTCCGTATTACTCGCTACCTTGATGGGGTATTCCCGGATGTCCGCCGATAGCGAAATCGTGGCCTTACGCAGTTGTGGGGTGAGCGTCTATCGATTGGTCGTCCCGGCGATCGCCTTGAGCTTTTGCGTCACCGGATTAACCTTTGCCTTTAATGAACTGATCGTTCCGGCAGCTAACTATCAGGCGACCATTACCTTACAACAAGCGATGAATCAAGAGAGACCCTCTTTTCAAGACCGGAATATTATTTACACAGAATTTGACCGGGTAACCCAAGAGGATGGGGACCGAGTAACGGTGATGAAGCGCCTGTTTTATGCAGAAGAGTTCGATGGGGAACGGATGAAAACCTTAACCATTCTCGACCGTTCCCAAATGGGATTAAATCAAATTATTTCAGCAGAATCGGCAATTTGGAATCCCAAAGAAAATACCTGGGATTTTTTTAATGGAACTGTTTATTTAATCGCTCCCGATGGCTCTTATCGCAATATTGTCCGGTTTGAACATCAAGAACTCCAACTCCCTCGCACTCCTTTAGATTTAGCCTCCCGAGGGCGAGATTATGGGGAAATGAGCATCAAGCAATCCAAGGAACGATTGGAAATTATTCGCTTCGGAGGGAGTGAAAAAGATATTCGGGAGTTAGAGGTCCGGATTCAACAAAAATATGCCTTGCCCTTTGTCTGCGTTTTGTTTGGGTTAATCGGGTCTACCTTGGGACTCGGCCCCCGTCGTGCCAGTAAAGCAACCAGTTTTGGGATTAGCATTATTATTATCTTTGGCTACTATTTAACGGCCTTTCTCGCCAATGCTTTGGGTCAACTGGCTATTCTCTCTCCCTTTATGGCCGCTTGGTTGCCGATGGCGCTCGGGTTAGTGATAGGCGGATTTTTGCTGGTGCGGGCTTCACGATAAACAGGGGTTGATGGTAGAGGGACACCCTCAGAGCTGGGTGAGAGCCGGGGCGATCGCCCTGGCTCTCATGGTGTTAATGCTGAAACTGATTAATAATCCTGATGACCCTTATAAATAAGGCTTCATCAATCGATTTAAGCACTATAATAAAAAGTAGAGAATCTTTATAAAAAAAAGTTTATCCCGAACTGATTCCTTCGCCTCTAAAGTGCGACTATTCTATAATAAGCAACGTTAGAGCAGTTCATCCCTCTGCCTTGTCCATTAGCTCGGCATTAAAAGCTATGTCACACCCTAACCCCACCTCTCCTACGGTCCGCAAAATCCGAGCGCAGTTAAGACATTACACGCGACCCTTCGTGTGGGGTTCGGTGCTGATTCTGGGACTGTTAACCCTGTTGATCTGGGAGTTTTCCCACAATCCAGAACAGTTTTATCTGTTTAGCCTAGAAGATGATGAGGAGATGGAACTCGGCAATGAGCCAGAGGGAGGGATGGGGATTTCCCCAGAAGACAGTGCGATCGCCGCAGATATTGATAGTTCGGCGGTGTTGCTCAATGATTTGAACCAGATGCAGCAGCCTGCGCCCATTCCACTGCCTACCCCGAGGAACTCTAACCGGAGGTCTCCTTCAACGCGATCGCAACCGACCCCCCTACCCTCCTCGACTAACCGGGGTTCAGCGGGCCCGCAGGACGCCACTCAAAACGGGGAAGATCTATACAATCTGCCAGAGCTCTCTCTTTTACCCTCAGCGGATAATGGGACCTCTGAACCGGAAGCGTTACCCGAGGTCAGCATTCTCGGAGTGCCTACCCCTCCAGCAAATAGCAATGGGACCCCCCCAACCCCCGGGAATCGCTTGGGAATTTATTCCGGTCGCGTTAATAATTTTGAGACCCCAGACTTGACCCGATTGCCGGTGAGTCCCTTGCAATCAGCAATGGATCGCTTGTATTCTCCCAACAACTCGACCAGCGGCGATCGCAACCCTGACAATCCCGCAGCGAGTCAAGGGGGAGACTCTACCCCCCAAGCAGGATCTAATCAAGGAAGTGCTGCTGGAAATCGCCCCAACGCCACCCAAAATACCGCCAACTCCGGGTCCCAAACTTCACCGACTCCCTCGGGAAACACCCCTCAACCAGCGCCAACCCCTAACGGCACTCCCCAAAATGGGGCTAATCCCTCTCGAAACCCCATTGCACCGGGGCCAAATAACCCTTACGGTACACCCTTAACTTCCCCGAGTCCCTACGGAAACCAGCCTCAACAGACCCCAACGCCTAACAGCACCCCGGGGAATCTCCCCAATTCCTACGGAGTCCCGGGGTCCGTTTCAAATCAGCCGTCCGTGAATCCGAACCTGCAACTCACCCCGAGATTGCCGGGAGAAATGAGTCCTAACTATACCCTCGATTACTCGGAGGATTACAACAATCCGAACAACTATCAACCCCTTCTCTCTACCCCTCCAATTCCTAATTCCAACCCCACCAATGCTTATGATTATTTATTGCGATTGCGAGGTGAACAAGTCCCCTTGGCTCCAATTGCACCCACCGCTGCTCCCCAAGCACCGAGTAATCTGGGCACTGCTACGGACCTAATCCCCAACTCTTCGATCTATCAGTCTCCCAGTAATCAACCTGTGGGCAATTCTCCTTCGGTTTCCCCAGGAGTTCAACCCCTAAATCAACCCAATAATCTCCCCAGTCCCTCCCCCCTCAATCCCGCCAGCAATGTACCGATCTATCAACCCTTAAATCCCCCCTCGGTTCCGTCTCCTCAAATGGACAATTCCGGACTTAATCTCAACCGAGAGACTCCAGGAGTGCAACCCATTCAAACGATTCAGCCGTTTTCAGTCCCCAATTCCGTTCCCGGTCGCCATATTGGAGGCGGTGAGATTAATACCTTCTCCAATCCCTAGTCCAGGATTGCACTACAGGTTAGAAACCGGGTTTCTGATCACAGTTTCTGCCCACAAAGCCATCCATCTATGACAGAAACCCGGTTTTTTGTCCTTGCCTTAAAAATCGATGCTCAGGGGTGCACGGGGGAAAGGAATCACATCCCGGATGTTGCTCATCCCGGTCATAAATTGCACTAAGCGCTCGAATCCTAATCCGAACCCGGCATGAGGAACGCTCCCGTAGCGGCGTAAATCTAAATACCACCAATAATCCTCAATACTCAGTCCTTGCTGTTCCAACCTGCGTTGGAGAATATCCAGACGTTCTTCCCGTTGGGAACCGCCGATGATTTCACCAATTTTGGGGGCCAGAATATCCATTGCGGCGACTGTCTTGTTGTCATCATTCAGCCTCATGTAGAAGGCTTTGATTTCTACAGGATAATCCGTGACGATCGCCGTTTTTTTAAATAACTCTTCAGCCAGATAGCGTTCATGTTCCGATTGTAAATCTAGTCCCCACTCTACCGGAAACTCGAACTTTTTGTCCGCTTTTTTCAACAGAGCAACCGCTTCAGTATAAGTCACCCGCTCAAACTTATTGTTGATGATATTATTCGCCGTTTCTAGCACCGTTTTATCGATGCGATCGTTGAAAAATTCCATATCTTCCGGACATTTTTCCAACACAAACTTAAAGATATATTTTAAGAATGCCTCGGCTAAATCCATATCTCCGGTTAGGTCACAAAAGGCCATTTCTGGTTCCACCATCCAAAACTCAGCGAGGTGTCGGGAGGTGTTGGAATTTTCCGCCCGAAAGGTTGGACCAAAGGTATAAACATCGCTCAAAGCCATTGCCATGACTTCGGCTTCTAATTGACCGCTGACCGTTAGATAAGCCGGTTTGCCGAAAAAGTCTTTCCCATAGTCCACTTGATTGCTATTTTCTAACCGGGGAATGTCCTGGAGATTTAAACTGGTGACGGCTAACATTTCCCCCGCACCTTCACAATCACTGGCAGTCATGATTGGAGTATGAACCCAGAGAAACCCGCGTTCTTGGAAGAATTGGTGAATGGCAGTCGCGGCAGCGTTGCGGACGCGAAAGACGGCCCCAAAAGTGTTGGTGCGTCCGCGTAAATGTCCGATCGTCCTCAAAAACTCAAACGAGTGGCGCTTTTTCTGGAGGGGGTAGGTTTCCGGGTCGGATTCGCCATAGAGTTTCACCTCGGAGGCGTGGAGTTCGATCCGTTGTCCTTTGGCGGGAGACTCAACAAGAATGCCGGAGACTTCTAGGGATGCGCCGGTGTTGAGTTGTTTGAGAATTTCGGTGTATTGGGGTAAGTCAGGATTGAGAACGATTTGAAGGTTCGCCAGGGAGGAACCATCATTGACTTCAACAAAGGTAAATTCTTTTAATTCTCGTTTGGTGCGGACCCACCCCTGAATGGTTACGGATGTTTGGGGTTCGCCGGTTCGTAAAATTTCAACAATCCTTTGTTTCATTTTAGAGTTTTGCGTTTAGGTTGAGATTTTAATGATTTTAACGGAGGGACGGGGGTGAGGGTTGCGTTTTTGAGTTTAGCTGGCCCAGGCTCTTAATAACCAGCCGATGATGATGCCAATTCCACCAAAGCGAAGGGCTTGCCAAAAGGGTTCTCTGAGGGCGCTAAAGCTGAAGAGTTCGCTTTCTAAGTTGAGTTCGATCGCCTCTAGGGTGCCCTGGATTTGTTTTAACTCTTGTTTGAGTTCCGGCAGGAGGGAGGGGTGAGTGTTTTTGGCTTGACGAACCTGGCGACGGATGTCATCTCGTCGGTTTTGGAGTTCTCGTTGGCGCTGGCGATCGCGCTGGACTTGCGCGATCCGCTCTTTGAGGTGGTTGAGCGATCGCTCGGTGTCTTGGATCTGGTGCTCAATTTCTCCCAAAGGGTTGCTGTCAGATCCGGGGGGACCCTCACGATTTACGCCGCGATCGCTAGGCAATTCGCCCGATCGCTGAGAGTCTGAGGGGTCGGAGGGGTCGGAAGGTAATGTCATTCGGGACTGTTAGAAATAAAAATAGATAATTTTACAAGCTCACCGTGCAGGATGCCATAAATATGGTATGCTACTTCTACTCTTTTTCCATTCAAGATATCCTGCCCCTAAAATGGGGTGGAGTGATGCGCTCATCCATTCCTGACCGCGCATAAGAAATTCGCCCCCATTGAATTGATGGGATTTGTACAATGGCTAACCCAACTCCAACCCACGGCAACCGGACGATGGGTTTGCACAGTCCCCTTTCGGACAAGTTACAAGAGTTTAGCACCCTAGAACTCGCTCAGGCCCTCGCCGAACGCCTGACTTTAACAGAAACTGATTGGCATCGCCTGAAGTCTAACCGATCGGTTCGCGCGAAAGAACAGGCTGCTGCCGCTTTAGTGTTTTTGCTGAAGGAAAACCCCGAGGAAGCTTTATTACGGCTGCACCAAGCTGTGGGGTGGATTGACCGCTCGATTAGCGCTCCCCCCTGTCCGACTCATGGCGATCGCCCTTCTAAATCGTCTAGTCAATAGTCACTCCAGAAAAACCTCACAAGAGCTTGTTTCCCCAGATTGAGTCCCGTTTCAAGAATGATCCACCGGGGATTCCGGGATCCGGTGACCTAAGCGATCGCTTATCGAAGTTTAGGTAATCGTGAGGACTGATTAAATTGTTTACATAATTTGAGTTCTCGGCTGTTATTGTCCCAATTTACTTGATCAAAAATTTGGTGTAAAATAAAAAGCCCTCTGCCGCATTCTCCTTCATCATGGGGCAAATGTTCATCGGGCTGGATGTGACAAGGACAAGCACAGGCAAAGCCTTTTCCTTGATCGGAGATCGCCCACCAATATTCATCGGCGATCGCACTAAATCGAACCACAACGGTTTTTCGGGGGTCTAAATTGTTTCCATGCTTGGCAGCATTGACTAACGCTTCCTGAAGCCCGAGACGGATTTCAGCCTGCCATTGGCGCGGAATATCAACCAACAGCAGATCCAGAATGGGACACAAATAGAGCGTGGAAGCAAAGCTAATTGTGTTCCAGCTATGCTCTATTGGACGAGGTGAAATAGCAATCACAGAAAAAACCCCGCAGCTTTAGAAAAAATACATCAGTTGGTTAAGCAAGACCCTGTAGAATACCTGAACGCTCAGGCTGCACCCTTTACCTTGAATCGGTTGGAATCTTCTTGGACTCAAAGCGGCCCTCTTGATTGTTTCCTGGGCGATTCCCAGAGGGATTGCGCCGGTCAGGGGACTGTGAATCTCCATATTGCTAAAACCATGTTTGTGACCTGAATCACGAACTGCTTTTCACTTTTATTGTACCGAATTGCATTGAAAAAGCCACTATTTCACCGCTAGAAACTCTCCAAATCGTTAGCCTTATAAGGTTAAAGGGGAGAGGGATCGCCCCCCATCGTCCCGACGAATCCCGGGAAATCGGGAAGGGCCGAATGGGTTAGAACCCAGTCACTCTAGGCGATCCCCTTGTGGAGACGATCCGGCGAGCCGGAGTGCAGTCTGGGGTCAAGGGGAAACTCTAATAAAATAATAATATTTTTACATTTCTAAGCAAGCATCGGGGCGATCGGCCTAGAATTCTGAGCTTTCCCCTCTCCTGTGATTGGTTGTGCTTATGTCGGGAGCATGGGGAAATGGGTCCAATGTTTGTAGTAACGACTTCAGTCGTTGCTTTCGTGTCATGGCATCTGCCATGACACTTACCCTTCTGGGATTAAGCACCTGTTTGGGGAGATTAGGATTCATGTTTGTAGTAACGACTTCAGTCGTTGCTATCGTGTCATGGCAGATGCCATGACACTTACCCTTCTGGGATTAAGCACCTGTTTGGGGACTGGAGCGATCGCCTCTTTTGAGTGAGCGCGTGTCATGGCATCCGCCAAGTCACGCGGAAACGACTAAAGTCGTTACTACGAACAGGAACCCATCTCCCTTAAACCGTCTCCTCACTCAACAATAAGGCTAACGCCTCCTTCATTTCCCCTTGAGTGGTGGTGGCGGTGCCAAATTGCCGGACGACAATGCTGGCGGCCAAATTGCCGAGAACTGCCGCCTCCCAGTAGGAACCCCCGGCACAGAGTCCGAGGGTGAGTGCAGACACCACCGTATCCCCGGCACCTGTTACGTCAAACACATCGGTGCGATTGAACGGGGGGATGTGATGTTCCATCCCGGCCCGATCGCATAAGGTCATGCCTTCATCCCCTCGGGTAATCAGCATTTGTTGCGCCTGGGTGAGGGTCAGCAGGTCCCGGGAAGCTTGGGTGACAGATTGGGGCGTGGTAATTGAATATCCCACCGCTTGTTCCGCTTCTGGGACATTGGGGGTAAAGATGGTTGCACCGGCATAGCGATGGAGGTCAGTTTGAGCATCCACCACGGTTAGTCCATGTCCTAACGCCGCCTCAATCACTAGGGGAGTCAGGACCCCATCGCCATAGTCGGAACAGACAACGGCATCCACAGTGGGGAGTTGAGCACGGATATAGTCGGCGAGTTGTTGCTGTAAGTCTAAGCGGGGTAACTCATCGGATTTGCGATCGACCCGAACCACCTGCTGAGTCACCGACTGACGCGCATGGCCGGAAATCCGGGTTTTGGTGACCGTGGGCCGATCGCCATCGATGAAAATCCCCCCAATATCGATTCCTGCCGCTTCAAAAATGCGGCAGAGGGCTTTCCCTTGTTCATCTTGGCCGACTAAACCGGCGACTTTAACATTCGCTCCCATGAGGGCCAGATTGTAAACCGCATTGGCTCCCCCTCCGGGGACTTGGCGGGTGCTTTCATGGCGCAGAATTAAGACGGGGGCTTCTCGGGAAATACGCTCCACCTGACCCGTGAGAAATTCATCCAGGGTCAAATCGCCAATCACCAGGACTCGCGCTGTTGAAAAGCGGTCGATCAACTCTAGTGAGCGCCTTGCTCCTTCCCGGAGGCGATCGGCAAAGTGGGACTCTATAGCCATTTCAGTCAACTCTCTGTTAAACGTTCAGACATCAGAATTCTGGGGCATCGGGAGGAGATCGGCAATCTTGCGAGGGTCATTCACGGCGAGATCGCCCCTCCAAATCTGGATTTAGGGAGCCCTGGGGGACTCAACACCCCCTTCAACCCACACCGATTACCCGTCAAGGCCGACAGACACAAGACGGTGGGATTGAGGTGAGTTGTTGACGCGATCGGTGCGCCTGGGGACTACTTCAACTTTGTTTTGATTAAGGTCACCACTTGAGTCATCTGTTTCTTTAAGGCATTAATTTCAGCCTGCATTTTAGCCATTTGCTGCTTGAGGGCCTTAATTTCTGCCGCACTGGCATTGGAATCTGATGCCGTTGTGGGGGTGGGTGCAGCACCCGTCGGTGGCCATTTTTTGGCCTTCGCCATCGAAGTTTTAATCGCTTCAATCAGGGATTTCTTCTCAAACGGCTTCTCGATAAATTCAAAATACTCGAAGGGTTCAGCAATTTTTTCGGCGACTTCCTCCTTGCGTCCTGACATCAAGACCAGGGGAGTCATCTTCCCTTCGGTTTTGGACGTTTTTTCCAACTGTTGAAAGACCTCCCAACCGCTGACCTTGGGGAGGAGGAAGTCCAACATAATCAGGTTCGGGCGTTCGTCCCGGATCAGCTTGAGTCCTTGCTCGCCGTCTTTTGCTTCTAATACTTCAAAGTTACCGGCAGGCAGCATATCTCTGACCATGCGCCGGATCACTGCACTATCATCGATAACTAGGATCTTGTGACTTGCCACGACTGACTCCTCTGGGGGTGAGTGAAAGCTGTAATTCTAACAAGAGAGTTTTTTTGGATTAACGCTGTCCCGGGAATGCCTATGCACCCTCGCCCAAAGCGAACGGCGGGCCTAGCCGATCCCCAAACTGGCAGCTTTCTTGATTGTATTGGGCTTTGGGACAGGGTAGATCTATCTCTTGCCTCTTTTTGGATGAACCGAATCTATGTTAAACCCCATGATGATTGAAATTTCATCCCGGGAAGGTGTTTCGGGTTACGGATCAGGGGAGGGGTTGGAGTAGAATAAGGGCGCTGGCTGCAATCCCTGTCTGGGATGTCTCTGTATTTATCCCCGTTCCCCCGGTTAATGCGATGTCTGCTGAAACAAACGCTATGAATCTTAACTCTTCCACGCCCTTCCGGACTGACCTTGAGACGATGCCGGACTGGTTACGACGCCGAGGTATTGGCAAGGCGAGTGAGTTGTCCCAGGTGCAACGGATTATCAAGCAACGGCAGATCCATACGATTTGTGAAGAGGGCCGCTGTCCCAATCGCGGGGAATGTTATGGCAATCAGACGGCGACGTTTTTGTTGATGGGTCCGACTTGTACTCGCTCTTGTGGGTTTTGTCAGGTGGATAAGGGCCATGCGCCGATGCCGTTAGACCCCCAGGAACCGCAAAAGGTGGCGGAGGCGGTGCAGTTGTTGGGATTGCGGTATGTAGTGCTGACTTCGGTGGCGCGAGATGATTTAGCCGATGGGGGTGCCGGATGGTTTGTGGCGACGATGAAGGAAATTCGCGATCGCACTCCGGATACTCAGATAGAAGTGCTCACGGCAGATTTCTGGGGGGGACAGGGGGCGGAGTTGGCACAGTTGCAACGGGAGAGAATTGCAACCGTTGTGGCGGCGAAACCGGCTTGTTATAACCATAATATTGAGACGGTGCGCCGGTTACAAGGGCGGGTGCGTCGAGGGGCAAAGTTGGAGCGTTCTTTGGCGGTGTTGAAGGTAGTTAAGGAACTGGATGCAACGATTCCTACAAAATCGGGTTTGATGTTGGGACATGGGGAAACCCAGGAAGAGGTGATTGAGGCGATGGCAGAGTTGAGGGCGGTGGATTGCGATCGCCTGACTTTGGGACAGTATATGCGGCCCTCGTTAGACCATTTGCCGGTGCAGAAGTATTGGACACCGGAGGAGTTTGAGGAGTTAGGGACGATCGCCCGGGAGATGGGGTTTTCTCATGTGCGATCGGGTCCCCTGGTCCGCAGTTCCTATCATGCCGGGGAAGAGGGGTAAATTCGGCGATCGGTTCTGCTATAAATCAATCCCTTTTGTTGCTTCATTCCCCTCTACTAAAAGGGTGAAATGATGATAACAACTCCCCTCTTATTCGAGTTATCTAAAAGCCTCCATCGCCCTTCTATAGAAGAATTTTCGTTAACCAACCCGGAAAATCGGAAGCGGTGAAAATTCATGAGGGAATTGATGCCGAATCCCCGGAAATAAAAGTGCGAAAATTAGCCCGGTTAGAGCAATTTACGGAAGCATTATCTTTGTATTCTGCCAGGAAGTTTTTGGAGGGGGCGCAGTTCTGTGAGGTCGAGTTGGGCCCCCATTCCCAGAACAAATAAGTTATCCTAGAAAGCAGTTGCCTAGGTTCAAGGTGGCGACAAAATTAAACTCAAACTATCAATTCCATAGGGGTTCATGAGGGGCCTTGATTTTAAGGTTCCTGTTTGTTGATATTCCTCTTTTGAGTTGGATCAGTATCTGAATTGCCTCTCCCTGAGAGAAAGCGTAAGGGGTGACCCTAATTTCATTTTAGGGGTTTATTCATTTCAGTTCATTGCTTAATCTGCATCTACCTTAAGACTGATATTGAATACAGTTTTTTGCTTGGACCCACTGTACCCATAGGGGACGGCAGGTTCGGAATTGTACGTTGGCCCATTTTAGCCCCGTTGTGATGTTGATGGGGTTCGACTGGCGATCGCCCCGGCATTCCCTCAAATTTCATAGCGTTCTAGCGACCCTGTAATTATGCTGACTCTTCCTGGTGTTGCCGTTCAAGTGCAAATCTATGAAAGTTCTAACTCCCTCTTATATCGAGGGATTCGCGAACCCGATAATCAATCTATTATCCTCAAATTACTTAAAGAAAATTATCCCACACCTCAAGAACTGATTCGCTATCGCACAGAATATGAAATTACTAAATCTCTCAACGTGCCCGGAGTGGTTCAAGTTTATGATTTGCAAAAATATCAGAATCGCCTCGTCATGTTTATCGAGGATTTCGGCGGGGAATCTTTAAGCTATTGGATGCAGCATCGCCAATTTACCTTAGCCGAATTTCTGCAAATTGCGATCGCAACCACCGAGGCACTGGCCCAGATTCACGCGGCCAATATTATTCACAAAGATATTAACCCCAGTAATATTGTTTTTAACCCGACTACAGGACAGATTAAAATCATTGATTTCGGAATTTCTACCCAATTAACCCGGAAAAATACTGGACTCAACAATCCTAATAGTCTGGAAGGAACTCTCGCCTATTTATCTCCGGAACAAACGGGTCGAATGAATCGCTGTGTGGACTATCGCAGTGACTTTTATTCCTTAGGAGTTACCTTTTATGAACTGCTGACCCACCGCTTACCCTTTGAAAGTACCGACCCTTTAGAATTAATCCATTGTCATATTGCCAAACAGCCCATTCCCCCTCATCTGCGGGTTGAAAATTTTCATGCAGAAAGGAAATTTTTGGAAGGGGGAATCGAGAGTATTCCGCCAGTTCTCTCAGAAATTATCCTCAAATTGATGGCAAAAACCGGGGAAGAACGCTATCAAAATGCTTATGGATTAAAAGCAGATTTAGAATTCTGTTTACAGCAACTCCAGGAACCTGGCGGAATTTCTACTTTTCCAATTGCGCTTCAGGATATTTCTGACAAGTTTCAACTGCCTCAAAAACTCTATGGTAGAGAGGTTGAGATTAAAGCTTTAATTGAGGCTTTTGAACGCACCCGAAAACGAGGTCAATTGATGCTAATTGCGGGATATTCTGGGATTGGTAAATCTGCTTTGGTGCAAGAACTCTACAAACCGATTACCGCTCATCGGGGCTATTTTATTTCGGGCAAATTTGACCAATATCAGCGGAATATTCCCTATAGTGCTTTGGTGCGATCGCTACAGCAGTTAATCAAACACCTCTTAACCGAAAGCGAAGCTCAACTCAAGCAATGGCAGGAAAAACTCTTAACCGCTTTAGGGGTGAATGGTCAAGTGATTGTGGAAGTCATCCCAGAAATTGAATTAATCATTGGCAAACAACCCCCGGTCCCCACCCTCGGACCCAATGAGTCCCAAAACCGCTTTAATTTAGTGTTTCAAAAATTCATTAAAGTCTTTACAAAACCGGAACATCCGTTAGCCTTATTTATTGATGATTTACATTGGGCAGATGGGGCATCCTTGAACTTAATTCAACGACTGATAGCAGGGGCGGTCCCGGGACTATTTGTAATTGGTTCCTATCGAGATAATGAAGTCTCTCCCTGTCATCCCTTGGCGTTAATGGTGGATGAAATGACTAAAAATGGAGCGATTGTCGAGCGAATTTACCTGTCTCCCTTAGAGTTGCCGACGATTGCTCAACTGATTGCCGATACCCTGAAATCTACCCCAGCAGGAGTGATGGAACTGGCGGAGTTAGTCCAGTTTAAAACCGGGGGTAATCCCTTTTTCATGAATGAGTTTTTAAAGTCTCTTTATACCGAAGGACTGCTCCAGTTTAAAACCCAACTTTCTGAGAGTCTTGATACCCATTCTGACCTCCCTGATTCTCCTGAAACCCTAGGCCAGTTTAGGGTGGGATGGTGCTGGAATTTAGAGCAGATTAAGGCCCGAGATTTTACAGATAATGTGGTGGAACTGATGACGGGTAAGATTCAAAAGCTACCCGAAGCGACTCAATTATTAGTTAAATTAGCCGCTTGTATTGGCAATGAGTTTGACTTAAATCTCTTAGAATTAGTCAGTCAGCAATCGCTGAAAAAAACTGTAGAGGATTTAAACGCGGCGGTTGCGGAAAATTTAGTTAGGTCTCGGATGAATCAAGGGGATATCGACTTAATCCTGACCGAGGAGGATTATTCCTACTGTTATTTACCTCGGAAAGAATATCCTGCCCTAATTTATCAGTTCGTTCACGATCGCATTCAACAAGCGGCTTATTTTCTGATTCCCGACGCCGAACGCACTAAGGTACATCGCGATATTGGACAAATTCTTCTGGAAAATACTCCCCCCAGTCGCCGGGAAGAAAAAATCTTTGACATGGTAAATCAATTTAATTTTGCCCTGGAGTTAATCACCGAATCCGAGGAAAAATATAAATGGGCTGAATTAAATTTAAGGGCGGGGGAAAAAGCTAAACTGTCGGCAGCTTATCAACCCGCGTTGACTTATTTAAAAGTGGGCATAGATTTATTAGAACAGGACAGTTGGCATCAGCATTATTTTTTAACCTTATCTCTGTATGCAAAGGCAGCAGAAGTGGCTTATTTGAATACCGAGTTTGAGTTAATGGACCAAATGATTGAAACCGTTTTAAGTCATGCTCAAACGGTTTTAGACACCGTGGCCGTCTATGAAGTCAAAATCTTGGCTTATAATGCGCAGAGTCAATTTAATGAAGCGATCGCCATTGGATTAAAAGTCTTGAAACGCCTCGGGGTTAAACTCCCCAGTCATCCTCACAACGGCCATGTTTTATGGGGTTTGTTGCAAACAAAATTAGCCCTGGGATTTAAACCCATCCCCAGTTTAGTGGATCTACCCTTGATGACCGCTGCCTATCCCAAAGCTGCCATGAGTATCCTGGGAAAAATCACCTCTTCTGCCTATTTTGCCGCCCCTTTAATGTTCCCCCTGATTGTGTTTAAAAATGTCACGTTATCCATTAAATGGGGCAACAGTTCGGAATCCGCTTATGCCTATAGTAGTTATGGGGTCATTCTCTGTGGAGTCGTGGGACAATTGCAGACCGGATATCAATTTGGTCAACTCTGCCTCAAGGTTCTTTCTCAACTGAATGCCCGAGATGTGAAAGCCCGAACTGAATTTGTAGTAGGGGCTTTAATTCAGCATTGGATTGACCCCCTCAATTCCGTTTTAAAACCCCTGCTGAATGCCTATCAAATCGGTCTGGAAAACGGAGACTTGGAATATGCCGCTTATGCCGCTTGTCACTATTGTTATAATGCCTTTTTAAGCGGTCAAGAATTAGTCTCCTTGGAATCTCAAATGGCAACCTATGCTACCTGCATTCAGGAAATGGGACAGGTCCGGGTTTTAAACTTACAAGAAGTCTTTCATCAGGGAGTGCTTAACTTACTGGGAAAATCTCCGGATCCTTGCGCTTTAGAAGGAACTGCTTTTGATGAAGCAATCATGGTACCGGAACTAGAAAGTCGAAATGATCGGACGGCGATTTGTTACGTTTATTTTAATAAGTTAATCCTAAGTTATCTGTTTGGCAATTTAGAACAAGCGCTCATATCAGCTAATCTCTGCGAAGCTTATCTGGATGGGGTGACGGCCTCTCCCGTGGTGATTTATTTCTATTTTTATGATTCTCTGGTTCGGCTGGATATTGCGGCAAAATCAGACCCTTTATCTGGAAAAATGCTACTTCAAAAAGTGAGAAAAAACCAGAGAAAACTTAAAAAATGGGCGCGGATTGCCGGGATGAATAATGCTCATAAATTTGAATTGGTTGAGGCAGAACGGTATCGAGTCTTGGGCAAAAACCACCGGGCGATCGCCTGCTATGACTCCGCCCTGGAGTTGGCTCAAAAGCGGGATTGTCTCCCCGAAACTGCCCTGATTTATGAACGGGCGGCTAAATTTTATTTTGCCCAAGGAAAAGTATTAATTGCCCAAGCCTATTTACAGGAGGCTCACTATTTTTATAAACTCTGGGGAGCAGTGGCTAAGGTGAAGCAGTTAGAGAAATTATATGATAACTTACTCACCCCGGAAAATCGGAAAATTTCTGATCCCCAAAAAACGATATCGGCTAGTGCAGCCGATTTACTCGCTCATCTGGATATATCAACGATGATGAAAGCATCCCAGGCGATTTATGGGGAAATTGTCCTAGAGAAATTGCTCTCTAGTTTAATGAAGATTGCGATTGAAAATGCGGGGGCACAACGGGGTTGTTTGATTTTATCCCATCAGGGACAATTGAGGATAGAAGCAGAGGGAACAATTGATGGCGATCGCATCACGGTCTTGCAATCCATTCCCCTGACTGAATCGGACCGGGTTTCGGTTGCCATTGTGAATTATGTGGCCCGAACTCAAGAAGCCATTGTCTTAAATAATGCCACCCAAGACGGTGATTTTACCACTGATTCCTATATTCAAAAAAATCAGACCCAATCTATCCTCTGTGTTCCCCTGATTGATGGCGGCAAGCTGGTTAGCATTGTTTATTTAGAAAATAATCGCACCACCGGGGCATTTATACCTGAACGGGTGGAAATTTTAAAACTGCTTTCGGGACAAGCGGCCATTTCTATTCAAAATGCCAAACTCTATTCCGAGGTGCGAAATAATGAAAAGCATTTAGCCCAATTAAATCAAGCTTATGAACGATTTGTTCCTCGGCAGTTTCTCCAGGTTTTAAATAAAGAGAGTATTGTAGATGTGGTATTGGGGGATCAAGTTCAGGTGGAAATGTCGGTGCTATTTTCCGATATTCGTGACTTTACGACCCTGAGTGAAAGTATGACCCCGGAAGAGAACTTTAAATTTATTAACTCCTATTTATCTCGAATGGAACCCGCCATCGCTGAACATTCGGGGTTTATTGATAAATATATTGGGGATTCCATTATGGCCCTGTTTAGCGGAGAAGCGGATAATGCGGTCAAAGCGGGAATTTCTATGTTGCATCGCCTGTTTGAGTACAATCAGCATCGGGTGAGTTGGGGTTTTGCCCCGATTAAAAATGGAATTGGGATTAATACCGGGTCCTTAATGTTGGGAACCGTAGGAGGACAAAATCGTATGGATAGTACGGTGATTAGCGATGCGGTAAATTTAGCTTCCCGGGTGGAAGGATTGACCAAAAATTATGGTGTGGCGCTGTTAATTACGGAGCAAACTTATTCACGGTTAACCCATCGCGATCGCTATGCCATTCGCCGGATTGATCGGGTCAAAGTGAAAGGAAAATCGGAAGAGGTGACGGTATATGAAGTGTTTGATGCGGACTCCCCAGAAATCAAAGCGGGAAAGTTAGCCACCTTAGACCGATTTACTGAAGCATTATCCCTATTTGATGAGGAAGATTTTCTCGGATCAGCCCGTTTATTGGCCTATTGCCTACATCAAAATCCCGGCGATCAGGTGGCGCATATCTATTTCGATCTCTGTCAAAAGCGGTTTAGTGGATTACGCTAACCTCTGACGTTTTTTTGCCTCTCCCTGGCGGGTTCGCTTTGGCGCGATCGCCCGACCAATCCTTAGAGGGATCTGCCCTCGGAACCCGTGGCTACAGTATCAGTTTTATCGAACCAAAAATGGCTTTTGTCCCTAATTGGCTGCTAATTGGGAAAAATTTTGTAGAAAATCTGGTTTTTAATCCTGGATCCCCAGAAACCCGAGAAAAAACTG
This sequence comes from Laspinema palackyanum D2c, assembly GCF_025370875.1. NCBI lineage: Bacteria > Bacillati > Cyanobacteriota > Cyanophyceae > Oscillatoriales > Laspinemataceae > Laspinema > Laspinema palackyanum. Next base: position 81,787 of record NZ_JAMXFD010000020.1, on the reverse strand, counting down.
GCCTTTTTCCCATCTGCCGATTAAGTTAAACTTAAATTATCCATTCCTTCGAGGGCGGTGCTTGAGTGCCCGTCCGAGATCTCCTAAAACTTGATGGTTTCCCAACCCCTATTCTAATTATGCTGACTCTTTCTGGCGTTACCATTCACGCTCAAATCTATGAAAGTGCCAACTCGATTGTCTATCGCGGCATCCGGGATGCAGATTCTCAACCGATTATCCTGAAAGTCCTGCAAGAAAATTATCCCACCCCCCAAGAACTGGCCCGCTATCGCACGGAATATCAGATTACTCAATCCCTGAATGTGCCCGGGGTAGTGAAGGTTTATGACTTGCAGAAATATCAAAATACCCTCGTCATGTTTGTGGAGGACTTTGGAGGCGAATCCCTAAAACATTGGCTGAGTGAACGCAGCTTTGATTTGGAGGAGTTTCTGCATCTAGCTATTGCCATCACTGAAGCATTAGGGCAAATTCACTCGGCGAATATTATCCACAAAGATATTAACCCGAGCAATATTGTTTTTAATCCCAGCACTGGACAAGTCAAAATCATCGATTTTGGCATTTCCACTCAACTGACCCGAGAAAATACCACCCTCAAAAATCCCAATATCCTAGAAGGCACTCTCGCCTATCTCTCCCCGGAACAAACCGGGCGAATGAACCGCTGTATTGACTACCGCAGTGACTTTTATTCCCTGGGAGTGACCTTTTATGAATTGCTCACCCACCGACTGCCTTTTGAAAGCACCGACCCCCTGGAATTAGTCCATTGTCATATCGCCAAACAGTCGATTCCTGCTACTCATATTAATGCCGACATTCCCCCAGTCCTTTCGGATATAATCCTCAAACTGATGGCAAAAACGGCGGAAGACCGCTATCAGAATGCTTATGGATTAAAAGCAGATTTAGAAGAATGTCTGGGTCAATATCATGCCAATAGTAGTCTATTGAATTTCCCTCTAGGTCGTCACGATGTTTCATATAAATTCCAACTGCCCCAAAAGCTCTATGGCCGAGAGTCAGAAATCCAGAGTTTATTATCAGCTTTTGCACAGAGCAGCATTCAAAGTCAACTGATGCTGATTGGAGGATATTCCGGCATTGGTAAATCGGCCTTAGTCCAAGAACTTTATAAACCGATTACGGAGAAACGGGGTTATTTTATTTCAGGTAAATTTGACCAATACCAGCGAAATATTCCCTATAGTGCTATTGTTAGTGCCTTTCAAGGGTTAGTTAAACAACTGCTGACTGAAAGTGAAGACCACCTCAATCATTGGCGGGAAAATCTGTTAGCCGCAGTGGGAGTCAATGGACAAGTGATTGTAGAGGTGATTCCGGAAATTGAATTAATTATTGGTCAACAGCCGAAGGTTCCTGAACTTGGACCAAACGAGTCCCAAAATCGCTTTAATTTGGTGTTTCAGAATTTTATCAAAGTCTTTACCCAACCGGAACATCCCTTAGCCTTATTTATTGATGATTTGCAATGGGCAGATGGAGCCTCTTTAAAGCTGATGCAATTGTTAATGGCGGGGCGATCGCCCGGATTATTTTTAATCGGCGCTTATCGAGATAACGAAGTTTCCGCCGCCCATCCCCTGATGTTAACCTTAGATGAAATTGCCAAAACCGGGGCGATCGTTCAGCGCATTGCTCTGGCCCCCTTGGACTTAGAAACCATCGCCCAGTTGATTGGAGATACCCTCAACTGTGACCTAAAAACGATCAATGCTCTCGCCGAGTTAATCCAAGTCAAAACGGGCGGCAATCCCTTTTTCATGAATGAATTTCTCAAATCTCTTTATACCGAAGGATTGTTAGCGTTTGAGGTTAATACTCTAAGTTGGCAGTGGGATTTAGAGCAAATTCAAGCCCAGGGTTTTACAGATAATGTGGTGGAATTGATGGTGGGTAAAATCCAAAAGCTGCCAGAAGAGACCCAAGAAATTTTAAAAATTGCCGCTTGCATTGGGAATGAGTTTAATTTAGAAAATGTGGGGTTAATCCTTAACCAAACTTCAGCAGACATGGCCCCCCATCTCTATCCAGCGGTTGCCGAGAATTTATTGAATCCTTTAGGCAATATGGGAGATGTCGCCTTAGTGGTAGCGGAGGCAGAATTTTTGTCCCTGGACTTCCCCAGTAACTCGCTTCAATCTTTACCTTACAAATTTGTTCATGACCGGGTTCAGCAAGCGGCCTATTTTTTGATTGAAGACTCGCAAAAAGCAGGGTTTCATCAAAAGATTGGCCAAATCTTGCTGGAAAATACTCCGGAGGATAAGCGAGAAGAGAAAATCTTTGATATCGTCAATCAACTTAATTTGGGCAGTTCGTTAATTGCGGAGCATTCCGCCGAACCCCACCTGGCTCAATTAAACCTGATTGCCGGAAAAAAAGCGAAACTATCCACGGCCTATCAGCCTGCTTTGAATTATTTGCATATAGGGATAGAACAATTACCCCCGCATAGCTGGCAGGAGCAGTACCCTCTCACCCTTTCCCTGTACGAGGAAGCTGCGGAAGTTGCCTATCTCAATGCCGACTTTGCCCTGATGGAGGAATTTGTAGCCACGGTTTTATCCCAAGCTCAAACGGTGCTTGATAAAGTAAAAGTTTATGAAGTCAAAATCTTGGCCTATAACGCTCAAAACCTCTTGGAAGATGCGATCGCCATTGGCTTAGAAGCGCTGAATTTGCTGGGAATCAAGTTGCCTAACCAAGCGAGTAAACTCGATGTTTTGCGGGGACTACTGGCAACCAAATTGACCATCGGACGCCGAGCGATCGCCAGCTTTATTGACCTGCCAACTATGACGGATCCTTCTTCTCAAGCCACAATGCGGATCCTGGCTAAAATTTCATCTACTGCTTACTTTGCTGCGCCTTTGCTACTGCCCCTGATTGTGTTTAAACAGGTCAGCTTATCCCTCAAGTGGGGCAATACGTCAGAATCGGCTTATGCCTATAGTCTTTATGGATTGATTCTCTGTAGTATTGTGGAGGATTTTCAAGGGGGTTCTCAATTAGGCCAACTCGCCCTTCAATTAGTCTACAAACTGAATGCGCGAGAAGTTGAAGCCCGAACTCAGTCCATCATTTATAGTTTTCTTCACCACTGGATAAAGCCGGTAAAAGAAGCATTGAACCCCCTGCGGCAAGCTTATGCAGTAGGGTTGGAAACGGGAGATTTGGAATTTGCGACCTATTGCGCTCTCGAATACTGTAGCTATGCCTTCCTGAGTGGGTCTGAATTGGTACAACTGGAATCAGAAATGGCCACCTATACTCAGATCATGGAGCAAATGAGGCAAGAAAAAGCCCTGGCTATGCAATCGGTATTCCATCAAACTGTTCTCAACTTACTCGACGAGCGAGAAAATCCTTGTCATTTAATCGGAACGGCTTTTGATGAACAGGTGAGGTTGCCCATCCTCCAGAGTTTGAAAGATCGGACTACAATTTTATTGATATACATCAATAAATTAATCCTGGGCGTTCTGTTTGGGGAGGGCCATCAGGCGATCGCCAATGCCAACCTAGCACAAGAATATATCGATTCCGGTTCCGCCTCCCTGTTCCTCTCTCACTTTTATTTTTATGATTCCCTCGCGCATTTATTGGGGGCAACCGATGCTTCCCCACCTCAGCAAAAAGCCATACTCCGCAAGGTATCCCGCAACCAGAAAAAATTCAAAAAATGGATGCAGTATGCTCCCCAAAATAATTCCCAGAAATATTGGCTGGTGGAAGCGGAACGCTGTCGGGTGCAAGGCCAAGATGCCAAGGCAATGGAGTATTATGACAAAGCCATTAAACTCGCTCAAGACAATGAATATCTCCACGAAGTGGCGATCGCCTATGAACTCGCGGGCAAATTTTATCTCTCTAAAGGGAAAGAATTGACCGCTAAAGGCTATATCCAGGAAGCTCGCTACAGTTATCAACTCTGGGGTGCAACGGCAAAAGTTAAGGATTTAGAGACGCGATATAGCCAGTTTTTCACCATCCGGGAACGGGGGACCACCAACAGTCCAGCGACTTCAGGTGTAACGAGCACAGGTTCTAATCATAACCTCGATATTGCCACAGTGATGAAAGCCTCTCAGGCGATTTCCGGGGAAGTTCTGCTGGAAAAATTACTCTCTAGCTTGATGAAAATTCTCATCGAAAATGCGGGAGCACAACGGGGCTATTTAATTCTATCCATTCAGGGCCAATTGCTCATTGAAGCGGAAGGAGAAATCGAGGATAACCGAATCACCGTGTTGCAATCCATTCCCATTTCCACCTCTCAAACCCTTTCCGAATCCATTGTCAATTATGTAGCCAGAACTCAAGAAACCGTGGTCTTAAATGATGCCACGCGCAGCGGCAATTTTACCAGTGATGCTTATATCCAACAGGCTCAACCGAAGTCAATTCTATGCGTACCCCTGATTGATAGAGGTAAACTCGTTAGCATTGTTTATTTGGAGAACAATAGCACCACGGGAGCCTTTACCCCGGAACGAGTGGAAGTGTTACAGTTGTTATCAGGGCAGGTGGCAATTTCCATTGAAAATGCCCGCTTGTATCAAACCTTGGAAGAGAAAGTCAAGGACCGAACTGCCCAATTAGCGAATGCCAATGCAGAAATTACGATTTTGAATGAGCGGTTAAAAGCCGAAAATATCCGCATGGGGGCAGAACTGGATGTGACCCAGCGATTGCAAAAAATGCTGTTGCCGAACCAGTCGGAACTGGATGCGATTGAGGGATTAGACATTGCTGGATTTATGGAACCCGCAGATGAAGTGGGGGGAGATTATTATGATGTCCTCAAAAGTGGCGATTCCCCTGACGGCGATAGCTCCGCTTCACGCATCAAAATCGCGATCGGGGATGTGACGGGACATGGGTTGCAAAGTGGGGTGGTGATGATGATGGCCCAAACTGCGGTCCGGACGTTACTGGAAGGGGAGTTTACGGACCCGGTGCAATTTTTAAATATCATCAACCGCACGATTTATAAAAACGTGCAGCGCATGAATTCTGATAAAAATATGACCCTTGCTCTGCTGGATTATTATCAAGGGAAATTAACCTTCAGTGGGCAGCATGAAGAGGCGATCGTCATGCGTTCTGATGGAACCGTAGAGTGTATTGATACCTTTGATTTAGGATTTCCGATTGGCCTCATCCCTGAGATTTCTAATTTTGTCAGTACGAGAGAAATTCAGTTAAATTCCGGGGATGTGGTGGTGTTATACACCGATGGAATTACGGAGGCGGTGGATAGCAATTGGGTTCAGTATGGTTTGGAACCCATGATTGCATCAATTCGGCATCATTTACAAGGCAACGCGAGGGAGATTTGTCAAGGGGTGATTGAGGATGTCCGGCGACATATTGGCGGGCAGAAGATTTATGACGATCTCACCTTAATTGTTCTCAAACAGAAGTAAAGGCGCGATCAAGGGTCTGGTGTGGGGCTGGGTAGAGGATGAGTCGAGCAATCAAGGTTAAACCTCACCCCAGCCCGATTAAGAAGTCAGATACAAGACTACTTGTAAACTGGCATTTCTCCACTGTTGAGACGGAGCATATAATTGTCGAGATCCGCCCGAACTTTGTCCGCCAGGAGGAACCCGCCCAACATATTGGGAAAGGCCATTGCAAAGAACATCATATCGGAGAAATCGAGGATAGCACCGAGGTTAATGACGGTTCCGAGGAAGACGCAAACGACATAAATGATGCGGTAGACAATCATGCTGCTTTCGCCAAACAAGTAGGTCCAGGCACGTTCACCGTAGTAACTCCAGGAAATCATGGTGGAGAAGGCAAACAGGAAGACCGCCAAAGTGAGGACGGCGGGGAACCAACTGATCACTGAAGCAAATGCGGCAGCGGTGGTTTCTACCCCAGGCGCAGTGTTGGGGTTGGCATATTCTCCGGTGATAATCACGACTAAGGCGGTCATGTTACAGATAATGACCGTATCGATAAAGGGTTCGAGGAGGGCAACAATGCCTTCGCGGACGGGTTCTTCAGTTCGGGCGGCAGCATGGGCGATCGCCGCTGAACCCACCCCTGCTTCATTAGAGAATGCCGATCGCCGGAACCCTTGGACCAATACGCCAATAAAGCCGCCATAAGCCGCTTGGGGGACAAAAGCTTCGGTAAAAATTTGGGTAAAAGCGGTTGGAAGCTGGGGTAGATTCATCAGAATAATCCACAAAGACGCAGCAACGTAAATGGTACACATGGCCGGGACGAGTGCACCGGCGACGTTCCCGATCCGGCGAATCCCACCGATAATCACCAGGGAAACCAGGAAGGCGAGGACCAGTCCGTACAGCCAGTTGGGTAGGGTCGGAAATAAACCGGAAAGGGCGGCAAAGGATTGGTTCGCTTGGAACATATTGCCCCCACCGAAGGCGGCCCCAATACAGAGGATGGCAAACAAACTCGCCATAATATTGCCCAATTGACCCATGCCTTTTTCGGCTAAACCCCGAGAGAGATAGTACATGGGGCCACCGGCAATCCGACCATCGGGCAAGACAACGCGGTATTTTTGGGCGAGGGTGCATTCGACAAACTTGCTCGTCATGCCGAATAAGGCAGCAACGGTCATCCAGAACATGGCCCCGGGTCCCCCCACGGAAACGGCGATCGCCACCCCGGCAATATTTCCGAGTCCCACCGTGGCCGATAGGGCCGCAGCTAGGGCTTGGAAATGGCTGACTTCTCCGGTTTCGCCAGGGTCGTCATAGTGACCTTGAATCACAAAAAAGGCGTGTTTCAAGGCGCGGAAGTTGATAAAGCCCATGCGAATGGTGAAATAAACCGCCCCGCTAATCAACCATAAGACAATCAGAGGGATGCCCAACCCAAAATCAAAAAACAGGACGGCAGACATCCAGTTCACCAGTTGAGTGAAGACGGCATCCAGGGTGGGGAGGAAGCCAGTGGGTGCAGCCTCTTGAGCTTCTTGGGCGACTGCGGCGATCGGCAGGGCCAGTAGAAATAGGATGATGAGTGAAATCCAGCGTTTCTTCATAAGTGCAGTCAGTTAGAGGGAATGGGACAGGGAATGGGCGTCTTCAAGAGGTGACTATACTGCTCTTGGCGGGTCAAGCTGGGCTTAGCGATAAAAATTCCGCCTTGTTATCGTTCAATCTGTAACCAATCTGCGTAGTTTTGTCAAGAAACTGGGGGTGGATTCGGGTTTCGGTTTGGGACCCTAGAACGCGGATACCGGATTAAATCCTAATTCTGTCAAGGTCGTTGCATTAATTAAGATGACGGGGGTGAAGGAGTCCCTACGAACGGTTTGTAGTCACCCCTTTAGGGGTTGCATCAAGTTCGAGGGTTTTGCTGATCTGTTTTTAGGTGGGTTTTTAGGTGGGTTTAATTGAACCAAGACAAGGATGAGGGCGGACTATCCAAGCTGGGATGCTCCCTGGAGATGGCTCCATTTTTAGGCCATTAGGAACCCGACTGCCCTCGATTCTTTAAGTTTTTTAGCGCAATGGGTCAAAATTGTTCAGATTTGTAACGAATTTCCCAAAGAAATCTCAGGAATCTCTGATAAAATTTCATAAAAGTTAAAATTTCGTCAAACAATCCTGGATGAGCTTATTGGTTGTCGGTGCCACTGGTACCCTAGGCAGACAGGTTGCCCGTCGCGCCTTAGACGAGGGATACCAGGTACGTTGTTTAGTACGCAGCTTCAAAAGAGCGGCCTTTTTAAAAGAATGGGGCGCGGAGTTGGTCCGTGCAGACTTATGTGATCCAGAAACCTTGCCCGTTGCCCTAGAAGGGGTAACGGCGATTATTGATGCAGCGACGAATCGTCCAACGGATTCTTTAAGCATCAAACAAGTAGACTGGGAAGGTAAGGTGGCACTCATTCAAGCCGCTAAAAAAGCCGGGGTCGAACGGTATATCTTCTTTTCTATTCTGGATGCGGACCAGTATCCAGAAGTCCCCTTAATGGAAATCAAACGCTGTACAGAAGTCTATTTAGCTGAATCGGGATTAGATTACACCATCCTGCAATTAGCGGGCTTCATGCAAGGGTTGATTTCTCAATACGCCATCCCCATTTTGGACAATCAATCCGTGTGGGTGACTAACCAGACTGCTCCGATCGCCTATATGGATACCCAGGACATTGCTAAATTTGCAGTGCGGGCCTTGTCGGTCCCTGAAACCTCCAAGTCTGTTTTTCCCGTGGTGGGAACTCGTCCTTGGACTCCCCAGGAAATTATCGACCAGTGCGAACGACTCTCTGGGGAAAAAGCCAAGGTAACCCGAATGCCGTTGGGTGTCCTGCGGGCATTTCGCCGGGTGGTGCGATTTTTCCAATGGGGTTGGAATGTAGCCGATCGCTTGGCATTTGCTGAAGTGCTCGCCTCAGAGAAACCCCTAACTGCCAATATGGATGAGGTGTATCCCGTCTTTGGATTAGACCCCAAGGACACGACCACCTTAGAATCCTACCTCAGAGAGTATTTCAGCCGAATTTTAAAGAAGTTGAAAGAATTAGATTACGAACAGAGCAAAACCAAGAAGCAGTCCAAACGCCGAGTCCCATTTTAACCCCAGGGACCGGGTGGGAGCAGTCCCGGGAAGTCGCCTATCCGAGGCGATCGCCTAAAGGGTCTTGACAAATGGCATGGCTTTGTTCAGACTCTAGTTTCACAGGGCTATTTGGCATCCCTGATGCCACCGATCCGCCCAAGACGCATTTGCGGTGATTTACCAAGAATGTGACAACATCCCTAACTCTGGCAATCAATTAACCACTAGCAGGACTTGAGCGCGGTGCCGAAAGCTGGCATTATTTACAACGATATTAAACCCGTAGCTTGTCGTGCTGCCGAAGAATGGAGAGACAAGCTAATTGGGTTGGGTTGGGAAGTTGCTCTCGCCACCGGCATGGGGGGCATTCTGGGCTATTCTGACCTAGATAAGCCCGTCTGTCATACCACGGTTGAACAGCTCACCCCTCCTGGATTTAACGCTGAAATGTCTTTCGCGGTGGTATTGGGAGGCGATGGCACTGTGCTGTCCGCATTTCGGCAGGTGGCAAGCTGCGGCATTCCCTTGTTAACGGTCAATACGGGCCACATGGGGTTTCTGACGGAAACCTACCTCAACCAACTTCCCGAAGCGATCGAACAGGTGTTAGCGGGGGACTATCAAATCGAAGAACGGACTATGGTCACGGTGCAGGCCATCCGAGATGATATTGTCGTCTGGGAGGCGCTTTGCCTAAATGAAATGGTCCTCCACCGGGAACCCCTCACCTGTATGTGTCATTTTGAAATTCAAGTGGGACGTCATGCGCCGGTGGATATTGCCGCCGATGGGGTGATTATTTCGACCCCCACGGGTTCGACGGCTTATGGTCTCTCCGCTGGGGGTCCGGTGATTACCCCAGATGTCCCGGTGTTGCAACTGGTGCCGATTTGTCCCCATTCTCTCGCGTCTCGGGCTTTGGTGTTTGCCAATAGTGAACCTGTGACGATTTTTCCGGCGAATACCAATCGTTTGGTGATGGTGGTGGATGGGAATGCAGGGTGCTATGTACTGCCCGAGGACCAGGTGCGAGTCCAGCGATCGCCCTACTCGGCGAAATTTATCCGGGTCAATCCCCCGGAATTTTTCCATGTTCTGAGAGAAAAACTGGGCTGGGGTCTGCCTCACATTGCTAAACCCACTTCCGTAGAACTGCCTTAATCCCGAGGCACTCCGGTGCAGTCTCCACCCAGTCCCTGGGGCGATCGCACTTGAACCTCCTGGGATAGGGCAACTACTGCTCTATACTAACCGCCACCCTCCCCCTGGGGGACCCGTTCATTCCAGGGTCCCTAACCCCCACCCCGTACCTTTTTAAACTAAAATAGAATCTAAATCGGATGGAAATCCGTCAAAAAAGAGCGTGAACCTTCTCCCAACCTGTAACGACAGCAGCAGAATTTCCGGGGAAATGTCGCTATATTCTACCTAGTCCGGATTCCTCTGACGGCTCCCAACAATGGGCGCAGTTCAAGCTATTGCTGATTTCGTGACTCCCTTTTCAATTGATATCCGCTCAGTTTTTAAACCCGATTACATTTGGCTTTGGCTCCCATATTTGTGCAAATGAACCTTAACGAAAGACAACAATATGTTTTATGGGCGACTGTCCGGCACTATATCGCCACTGCCGAACCTGTAGGCTCTAAAACCTTAGTGGATGAATATAATTTAAGTGTTAGTCCCGCCACCATTCGCAATGCAATGGGGTGGTTAGAAAAAGCGGGATTACTTTATCAACCCCATACTTCTGCCGGACGGATTCCCTCGGATTCTGGCTATCGAATTTATGTGGATAAGCTAATTAAACCGGACGATGGCATCTCCCGCCAAGTGGAACAGGCCCTGAGCGATCGCCTGAAGTTGGAAAATTGGGCCTTTGAAGCCGTGCTCCGAGGGGCTTCTCAAATCTTGGCGGCCCTCAGCGGATATATTGCCTTAATTACAATGCCTCAGACTCACACCGCTTGTCTGAGGCATTTGCAGTTAATCCAGATTGAACCGCGCAAAATCATGATTGTGGTGGTGATTGATAACTATCAAACCCAATCTGCCGTCATGGAACTTCCCGAGTCCCCAGAGGACTCCCTCGCTGATGCGGAAGTGGTCGATCGCGAGTTGCAAATCCTCTCTAATTTCCTCAACAATCATCTACGCGGACAAACCCTCGCCCAATTATCCGCCCTAGATTGGAGTGAATTAGGCCGCGAATTTGAGCAGTATGCGGAAGTTTTGAGTCATTGGTTACAGGATTTAGCTGTCCGTGCTCAAACCCCGGGCAAAACTCAAATTTTGATTAGTGGGGTTTCGGAAGTATTGAGACAACCGGAATTTTGTGAACTGACCCAAGTCCAGACCCTGATTCAACTCTTGGAAGAAGAACAGGACCAACTCCTCCCCCTGATTTTTGAACCGCCTGCACCGGAAGGGTCCGGACGGCGAGTGCAAGTGCGAATTGGGGCAGAAAATCCCCTAGAACCGATTAGAACCTGTACCCTGGTTTCGGCAACCTATCATCGGGGAACGGTGCCGGTGGGGAGTGTGGGGGTTCTGGGACCGACGCGGATGGTTTATGAAAATGCGATCGCGATCGTAGAGGCAGCAGCGGATTATTTATCTGAGGCACTCAGCGTCTAAAATAGGGTTCATGTTGCTTGCGATCGGCTCTCGAATCATGAACTCAACTCACACCCTCCGCCAACTCCTCAATAACCCTGGAATGCTAGTCGTTCCGGGGATTTATGATTGTATCAGCGCCCAACTCGCCGAACGCGCCGGGTTTGAAATGGTCTTCACCAGTGGATTCGGCATCTCCGCCTCCACCCTGGGGCGTCCCGATTATGGCTTCCTCACTGCCACGGAAATGCTATACAGTGTAGGCCGGATTGCACAATCTGTCACAATTCCTGTGGTTGCCGATATCGATACCGGCTATGGTAACCCCCTGAATGTCATCCGAACTGTCACCGATGCCGTGCAACAGGGGATTGCTGGCGTGATTTTAGAAGACCAGGAATGGCCCAAAAAGTGCGGTCACTTCCAAGGAAAACGGGTGATTCCCGCAGAAGAACATATCCAAAAGATTCGCGCCGCAGTCCAGGCCCGAGGTGAGAGTGGATTGGTGATTGTCGGGCGCACCGATGCCAGAGCACCGTTAGGCTTACCCGAAGCCATTCGCCGGGGTCGCGCCTATTATGAAGCCGGTGCGGATATTGTATTTATAGAAGCGCCGCAGTCGGTCCAAGAGTTACAGGAAATTGCCACAGCCTTTCCGGATGTGCCGTTGTTTGCCAATGCCATAGAAGGCGGAAAAACGCCGGTGTTATCGGCACAGGAGTTAGAGGCATTGGGGTATAAAATTGCGGTGTATGCGTTGTCGGGATTGTTTGCAGCAACGAAGGCGATCGAGGACTGTTTCCAATATTTAAGACAACATCAGACTACGACAGGGTTTGATAATTTAGTGGATTTTCAGCAATTTGAAACTATCATGGATGTACCCAAATATCGAGAATTAGAACAAAAATTTTCGCAATTTAACGAATAACTAAAAAAAAAATCAATATTTTTGTGTTGTTTCGGGAGTTTCACGTTCTTAGCTTAGATTTTTTTAATTAAGGGAGAAATACTATGAATAAAACAGTGGAGAATCAAATTATTAATGCCGAAGAATGTCTGAGGCAGGCAATGCTTGCTTCTGATGTAAGGGTTTTAAATGAATTACTTGCCCCAGAAATTCTGATTACCAGTCATTTGGGAGAATTATTGAAGAAACAAGATGATATAGGCGCGCATGAATCGGGTTTAATTAAAATTCATGAATTGGAACCATCGGAGCAGCATATTCAACTACATGGAGAAGTTGCGATCGTTTCTGTCCGCATGAAAATCACTGGGAGTTACAATGGCAGCCCTGCAAATGGAGACTTTCGTTTCACGCGAGTTTGGGCTGTCTCTTCAAGCGGAAGTTGGCATATCGTTGCAGCTCATATCGGTAAAATATCTTAAAATCCGTAAATTTTGAGGCGATCGCCAATTCATCCGTCTCTGATTTCTGTAGAAGTCGTTTAGGGATTAGAATTACCCGAAAACCCCAGAGGCAACGTCCCTCCTTGACGCTTGCTCCTCCATTGGAAAACTTTACCCTCGATGATTCACCCTAGCGATTCAAGTCAGATACAATACAATCGCGTCTATCCTATTTCCTCAACTCATGACTCAACGTTGGACTCGTCGTCAAACTCTGTGGATGCTCGTTGGTGCCGCTGGGGGTCTGGCTTTACACGCTTGTACTCCTCCTGCTAATAACCAATCCCCTGCCCTAGGTTTATTTACTTGGGTAGGTTCTACTCCCCTTTATATTGCCCAAGCTAAAGGCTTTTTTCAAAACCGGGGGTTAAACTTAGATATTAAAGTCTTTAATGCCAATACCGATGCCAATATTGCTTTTATTTCTCGTCGGTTAGATGCGGTTTCTCCGGTGGGATCGGAAGCCGTAACTTTAGCAGCAGCAGGCAAGGCATTTAAAATTGTTTTAGTCCAAGATACTTCTGTCGGGGCAGATGGAATTTTGGCCCGCCGTAGTATTACCAGTTTATCGGATTTTAAAGGTAAACAAATTGCAGTAGAAGAAGGCAGTGTCAGTCATTTTTTCCTGTTGCAAGTGTTGGATACAGTAGGTTTAGGGGCGGGGGATTTTACGTTAATTAATGCGCCACCGGATGCCGCTGCGGCAGCGTATCAAAGTGGCAATATTCCCATCGCCGTCACTTATGCGCCCTATTTACAACAAGCCAATACTGCCCAACCCGATGGGCGAATTATTTATGATTCTTCCCAAATGCCGACGGCAATTAATGACCTTTATGTGTTTGATGCGGACTATGCCGATCGCAATCCAGACATGGTAGAAGCCTTTGTTGCCGGAGTTTTGGAAGGATTGGCATTTCTGGAAGCAAATCCCGAGGAAGGAGTGGCGATCGCCTCCACTCAATTAGGCATTCCCCCCGATGAATTGCAAGCAGGATTACAAGGAGTGCGTCTCCCGGATTTGGATGCCAATATCGAGATGCTGGCGAATCCTGAGAGTGAACTCTATTTATTAAATACCATGAATTCCCTTGCCCAATTCTTACAATCTCAAAATCAAATCCAACAAGTTCCCGATTTAACACCCTTGATTGAACCGAGATTTGTTCTTGCCCTGCGAGACAAACAAGCAAGTTAGGATAATCTGGGGATGATTGCAAATTTTGATTTGCTTCATCCCCTAAACTTTGAGTCAGCAATTCTCTAGCTTGGTAATTGCGATCGCACCCACTGCCGAAATTCCCGCAGTCGAGCATTTTCTCCTTTTTCCGAGTCTACCTGCATAAACCGCGCCAACTCTTTCACCGGAAACGCCCCAAACGCTAAACTATTCTCTGATTCTACATACCCTGTCTCAGTCAAACAATAAAGACTGAGTTTCCCCTCCTGATAACGCCATACCTCGGGAACTTTTAATTCTGCATAAATCTCCATTTGATTTACAGAGGAATGGGTTGTATCAATTTCAATCGCTAAATCAGGCGGGGGGTCTACGGCTAAATTAATCTTTAATTTACCGCGCATTGCCGGTTCATTTTGAATATAAAAACATTCATCCGCTTCTTTGCCGACTGCCTTGGGTTGCGATCGCCAGGTTGTGGATTTTAACCCGCAAATTTCCATCTCCAGTTCCTCCGATAGCGCCGTAATCAAACGCCCCAAAATCCAGCTATAGCTTTGATGTTCCGGTAACGGCGTCATCAGTTCTAACGTTCCCTGGTAGTAAGTCATGCGAGGCGTTGGATTTTCTGCAAAAATCGCCAGCAGTTGTTCATACATCTGCCAACTGACGCCATACAAAACCAGATACGAACCGGCTTCTGGGGGTGTAACTAGGGTTTGAGTCATAGAGCAAATTTAGGGGCAGTGGGGTCGAACCCTGGTTCGGTTTGCGCTCTTCTATTGTATCAGAGGTTTGAGGAGGCGATCGCAATTGGGGCGAAACCGAACAAAACCCCAGACTGTTTTCTTAAGATGAACACAGAGATATAGAGTTTTCCGGACTCATCAGGGACCGAGGCTATAAAAATATACCTCATAACGATGCAACCCGCTCTTTCCCTTGTCCCCAGACGCAGGGAATGAGTGCCAATTTATAGCCACTTCATCCCCCTAACCTTTGGGTTTAATGTTGAGAATGTTCCGCCCAAGGGGTGACTCGTTTGGATAGGGTTTTAAAGGCTAAATCTAGGAGTAAGCCGATCGCCCCAATGACTACAATCGTTACTAAGACGCGATCGGTTTGTACAAACCGTTGCGCCCGGGCAATTCTAAACCCTAACCCGCGATCGGCTGCAATTAATTCAGAAATTACTAAGAAATTCCAAGCCCCCGCTACATTCACCCGCAAGGTATCCAAAATACTGGGAACCGATGCGGGTAAAATGACCCGAAATAAAATATCGCGGCGATTCGCCCCTAGGGTATAAGCCGCATTCAAGAGTTCATTGGGAATAAACTTGACCGCATCAGCAATCATCAGGGCATTATAAAAGACAATGCCTAAAAAAATAATCACAATTTTGGCACTTTCCCCCAGTCCAAACCAAACAATAATCAGGGGAATAAATGCCGCGACTGGCATATATCGCACAGTTCCTACAATGGGGCTAAATAAACTATCCATACTGTAAAAAGTTCCCATTGCAATGCCGATGGGGATGCCAACGGCAGCCGCTGCAAAAAATCCGGCAGCGACGCGCAGGAAACTGGCAACCACATCCCCCCATAAGTTCTCGTGGGCAAACATTTGAATGCCTGCACTAAAAACAGCGGTGGGGGTGGGTAAGAGCATCGGTGAGATCCACCCGCCATAGCTTAAAATAGACCAAACTACCAAGGGAATAGCTAGGGCGCTGATGGCTAACAAAATTCGGAGTTGGTAAGGAAATCCTTGCCGAATGCTCCAAAATATGGAAGGCTTAAGATAGGGTTTAGGCGATCGCGGCATAATCTTTCAGTCTCTCGTCGCAACGAATCCCATCTACTCTATCGCAGTTCCCATCCCGACGATGGCGACTGCCCAGGGATTAAAATAACGTTACCATTGCGGCGCGCCAACTTTTTTTAAAAAAATGTGCCGCATCTTGATTTTTATGATAATCTATTAGATAATGAGAGTGGTGACTAAAATTTTACAACAAGCACCACTTTCATTATCTCATATAATAGCATGAACAGCCCGTTTTGCAACCCCAACCTCAAAAAAAAATCGCGCCGCGCCCCAAAATTTTATTTAAAATAACCAGATTGCAATTAATCAAATGAACCAAGCCGCCCCCGAACTTGAATCCCTCAAACTAGAAGTCAAAGGACTCTATAAAACCTTCGATCGCCTAGTGGTCCTAGAGAATATTAACCTGTATCTCCAGGCCAATGAATTTGTCTGTATCGTCGGGGCCTCCGGCTGTGGAAAATCCACCTTATTAAGTATTATAGCAGGATTGACAACCCCCACATCTGGGCAAGTGCTAATGGATGGAGAACCCGTCTTAGGGCCGGGATGCGATCGCGGGACAATCTTCCAGAACTACTCCTTATTTCCCTGGCTAACCGTATCCGATAACATCGGATTTGGACTCTCCCTCAAAGGCATGAGCAAACCGCAACAACGAGAAATCATCAACTATTACTTAGAAGTTGTCGGATTAACCAAATTTAGCCATGCTTACCCCAAACAACTCTCCGGCGGAATGAAACAACGAGTGGCGATCGCCCGCGCCTTAGCCAACGAACCCGAAGTCTTACTGATGGATGAACCCTTTGGAGCCTTAGACGCCCAAACCAAAGAACAGATGCAACAATTCACCTTGCAACTGTGGGAAAAAACCCAAACTACCATCCTCATGATCACCCATGATTTAGAAGAAGGAATCTTTCTCTCCCAGCGCATTTATATCATGAGTGCCAATCCTGGACAAATAAAAGAAGAACAAGCCATCTCCCTACCCCCCTCTCGCACCTTAGACACCAAACTCACCCCAGAATTCATAGAAATCAAACGCCACCTCATTCACACCCTTCGCACCTAATTCCCTCCGTGAAAATCAGGGAAATCAGTGGTTACCCTCCCCTCTTAAATCCTCTTAATCCCCTTTAAATTCGCCCCAGCATTCCGCCTCCACATCGCCGGTTTAATCCGACGCAACGCTGACCCCCGAAAACGCCGGTCCCACTCCTCATCCGAAATATCTGCTAACTCTGCCAGAGTCGGTGCAACATTCTCAGGATAGGGTTGAAACTCAGCAACATCCGTCGGTTGAGCAAAGCGTTGATTCCAGGGACAGACTTCTTGGCAAATATCACAACCGGCAACCCAGCCGCTTAAGTGAGGTTGGATCGACTCGGGCAAGGTTTCTGAACGATTTTCGATGGTATGATAGGCGATACAACGATTGGCATCGACTACAAAGGGTTTGGCGATCGCCCCGGTGGGACAAGCCTGGATACAACGGGTACAAGTGCCGCAATGGGAGGTATGACGAGAATCAGGGGGTAAAGGTAAATTAGTGAGAACTTCCCCGAGAAAGATCCAGGAACCGTACTGTCGAGAAATCACATTGCCATTTTTAGCAATCCAACCGATTCCGGCCCGTTGTGCTAACACTTTGTCTGGTACAGGGCCGGTATCCGCATAATAGCGGGCTTGAATATCTGGATTGTGCCCTTGCAGCCATAAAGTGAGAGCTTTTAGCTTTTTATGCATGATTTTATGATAGTCCCGCCCCCAGCCATAGCGAGAGATTTTGGCATAACCTGCGTCTTGGGAATGTTGGTGTTCGGTGTAGTAGTTGAGGGCGACACAGATCGCGGATTGGACATCGGGCATGACTTGGCGGATATCCTGGCGTTTGGGATTGTTCATCCAATCCATTTCAGCCTGATAGCCTTGGGCTAACCACTGTTGTAAGGCGGCGATGGGGGCGGGGTCTGGAGGGTCGATCGCCGCAATACCGACTTGATGAAATCCCAATTCTTGGGCTTTGGCTTTGATTTGGGTGGGGGTGGGGTTCATGGCTGGATTTCGGGGTAGGTGGATGGGAGTCAATCCGCTGGAATGAAGACAGTCACCGGGGTTGGGGAGTCTCATTACTCTAGGTTAAGACAATGATTGGTAATTCTGATTGTCGAAGGGTTGTTATTTGTAAAGAAATGTTACATAATGGGATTCAAGAAGGAAAAGCGTCAAGCGAAAACAATCCGCTGACTGGCTTAATCCCCCTTGTTGGTGGCAGAACCTACAAGGCGGCGAAGACTCTTTAAATTTTAAACTCTGTAAGTTTTTATCTGGATCTGGAGGAGGAGATAAAACCCTCCGATTGAGATTGATATAAGTTTTTCCAACGTTCTTGCCTCTCCCTAGGCAAACCCCTATCTGGCTTGTGGAAGTTTTGGTTTTCTTCCCCAGCCAGATTTTATTTGTTGACATAGAATTATAATGGTTATTAGTTTAATTCAAAATTTTAGGAGACAATTATGACAAATTTAGAGACCCTGACTGAGAGTAATTCTAACTTCAACCTGGACAATTCTATGCCGGAAGGGGGAAGACAGGAAGAGTTTCCTGCAACAATTCAGCAGTATTTTAATGGATTGAATGAAGGGCAGTTTGAATCCGTCAGTTGTTTATTTGCACCAGAGGGGGAATTGCGGCCACCGTTTGAGGAACCTGTGGTGGGACCGGAGGCGATCGCTGCTTATTTAGAAGCCGAAGCCAAAGGAATGAAACTGTACCCGAGAGCCGAATTTCAAGAGGGGGTTGAAGGGGAGAACCGCTATTTTGAAATTCCCGGACAGGTAGAGACGACTGTTTTTAAAGTGAATGTTTCCTGGTTTTTTGTCCTGAATCCAGAGACAGAAATTCTCAGCGTCCGGGTCAAACTGTTAGCCTCGCTGAAAGAATTAGTCAACTTCAGACGGTAGGAAGTTGGAAGGGGGGATGGGGGAGATGGGGAGGATGGGGAGGATGGGGGAGATGGGGAGGATGGGGAGGATGGGGGAGACCGCCATCGAGATGGGGAGGATGGGGGAGAGGGAATCTTTAATTTTTTGAAGATAGAATGCACCCCTTGTTCAGAGGGAAGGCGAGAGGGGAACGTCAAGGGGCGATCGCCTAGAGAGTAGCTTTCCGAGAGAATCCTCGTTGCTTGAACGGACGATCTGAACCCCAGACAAAAATAGAGCGATCGCCGTTCCACTAGGTCCGGTAATCGCTTACGCTTTTTGTTCCGACATACTCGCTTCCAACTTGAGACAGTTACGACCATCAATTTGGAGACTGTACTCAACGCGATCCATCAGACGATTCATGATTAACCATCCATAACCGCCATCAGGCATTTGTTCAGGAACTGGGGCCATATAGGTCGATAAATCGTACCCTTTGCCGTGATCCCAAACTTCCAGGGCGATATCCCGTTCCTTAAGTTCCAGGCGAACCAGGACCGGGAGATTGGGTTGATCCCGGTGAGCGTGACGCACCACATTAGAATAGGCTTCCGCCAGAACTAAACGTAAGCGATTCGACTGACGGGGCCACTCAATATGATCTCCAAGCTCCATTTCCAGACAGCCCAAAAGCCAGCTTTCGACAATTGTCAAAAACCGCAAGTCGCTTGGGACGTGCAACTCAGTTCTCATTGCTTACAGAACCTCCAGAGAAAGTATAGTTTGGTCATCTTCCTGCTCTTGAGCAATTTCGCGGACGCGAGCTAATAGGTGATTGAGGTCGAGGGGATGATTTTCCTGACCGATCAAGTGCCAGAGACCCTCTTGTTCCAACATCGACCCCTTATGGTGTCCGATAGAGGAGTCTGGGTTGGTGATGGTGGCCTCCGTGAGACCATCGCTCGTTAGCAGAAAAACTTCCCCTGGATTTAACTCCATGCTCCCAACGGTTCCTCGCCAGACTGGAAGAATCCCTAAAGGAATTCCCCGCGCTTTGAGGAAATTGGGTTCGACGGTTGCTGCATCAGAAGACGTTAACATTTGATGAGACCAGACGAGGGGATAGATATGTCCAGCATTGGCATAAGCCAACTCTCTGGTAGAGGGGCGATAACGAGCCACAACCATTGTAATAAAACAGTTGTTGCCCATTAGGTCATCAGCCAGAGCGCTATTGAGGTTCATCATGACCGTTTCGGGTTCTGGCGAAGTTTCCTGCGCCAATTCACGCCGCATCACCGAAATAGCACTTGCCATAAACAGCGCAGCGGGGACCCCTTTACCGGACACATCACCGACAGCGACCCAGATATCACCTTGAGCATGAACGTAGACCTCGAAGAAATCACCACCGACGGCGCGAGCTGGATAGCAAGAGGCTTGAACCCGAGCGGTTTCAAATTCCGGCCAACTTTGCCGAAGCAAATTGGTTTGAATTTGACGAGCCACCTCTAATTCAGCCATCATTTGCTGGGCTTGCTCCTCCGTGCGCTGATAAAGCTTGGCTTGAGACAGCGCCAGGGCCGCTTGTTCGGTCACCCCTTCAATCAATTGGATATCTTCAGGAGACCAACTGGTAGCGCTGCCATCTTGGTAGACGGACATCACCGCGAGCAGATCCTTTTGGTAACTCAGGGGGACAACCAAGCGAGTGGAATCCTTGCCATTGTTGTCTCCTTGAACTAATTGAGTCTGACGGCTTTCCAGGACGGTGGCAATCAGGGAATCCTCCTCCTCGGGTACATCAATGGAGCCTGTATCGGGGTTCAGATAGGAAAACGAGTCTGGCGTGAGGCGATCGCCCTCGACAGGTCGCAGAATGCAACGAGTCGCCTCAAAATTTTCGCCAACCGTTTCCACAATCGTCTGCAACATACTGCGATAGTCCAACGACTCCCGAATCGCACTCATCACCGCATTAAATAATGCTTCTCGGCGCAGGGCGCGACGCAGGATATTCGTACTTTGCTTAACGACCTTGTAAGTTTCCGACGCTTGCTGAACCACTGCCTTTAATTCTTCAGGGTTCCACGGTTTTGTGATGTACTTGAATACTTGGCCGGAGTTAATCGCCTCTACCAGGTCCTCTACATCGGTGTAGCCGGTCAGTAGAATCCGAATCGTATCGGGAAACCGTTCTACCGTTTTACTGAGAAACTCCGTGCCGTTCATTTCTGGCATTCGCTGGTCTGAAATAATCACGGCCATTTCGCCGCTTTCGTCCAGCTCCTCCAGAGCTTTAAACGCACTATCTGCTCGATAAACGTCAAAGTCCCGCCGAAACGTCCGGTATAGCAAGTCTAGGTTGTCGATTTCATCATCGACCACCATCAGTTTCAGCTTGCTCCCTTTTCCCCGACTCATGCGATACCCCACTTACAGGCTATATGGATTCAGTGTGACTTGCGCCCTTGTACGGCTGTTTTCGACGGGCCGATCTCAATCGGGTGCCTAACGGGTTGAGAACACCACTGGCAAATCACGCTTTGGGTGGGCATTCCTTTCTTTATAAAAGTACCCGGCGATCGGCAGGCACTAACGGGCTTTGCTCCGCTCAAATGAGCTTAACATAGAGAGCTGGCTTGTTAGCAGCCTGCCATTGAGTTCGGTCGATTTGTTAAAGACCGTTACGGTGTTGGGGTGAGGCAGTGGGTCAGTCTTTCTGGCCCCTCCAAGCCCCTGGCATCAGGATTAACCCAATAGAGTGTCACCTCCTAGGTTAGATCCGGCTCAATGCGCTCGAATAATCTCAACTTTGCCGATCGCGATCGCGAATTGTGGGCAATTTCTGCTTCCCCGGGCGTGATCGGCTTTTTCGTCAGCACCTTTAGAAGCGGTGAATCCCGCATCCGATGCTTAACCAGTCGATCTTCTAGGCTATGAAAGCTAATAATACCCAGCCGTCCCCCCGGATGCAACCACAAGGGAGCCTTTTCTAAAAAGGTTTCCAAAGCAGCCAGTTCCCCATTCACCGCAATCCGCAAAGCTTGAAACACCCGGGTAGCCGGATGAATTTTGCCATGACGGGACTTCCCCGGCACCGAAGAAGCCACTGCCGACGCCAACTGAGTCGTAGTTTCCAACGGACGCCGTTCCACAATTCGCCGTGCAATCCGACGAGAAAACCGTTCCTCCCCATAGCGATAAAAAATATCTGCCAACTCCACCTCATCCCAATAATTCACAATATCCGCCGCACTCAACTCCTGCCGTTCATCCATTCTCATATCCAAAGGAGCCTCATACCGAAAACTAAACCCCCGTTCCGGGCGATCTAACTGCGCCGAACTCACCCCCAAATCCGCCACAATCCCATCAAACCGCATCTCTTGGGGCTGATACTCCGCAAAATTTCCCTGCCAAAATGTCACCGCATCCCCATACTCCGCCAACCGACTCCCTGCTGCATCCAAGGCGAGGCGATCGCGGTCGATCGCCACCAACTGCACCCCAGGGGCCGCCTCCAAAATCAATCGCGAATGACCTCCCCCACCCACCGTCGCATCCAAATAACGCCCCCCCGGACGAATCGCCAACCCCTCCACCACTTCCTGACTCAAAACCGACAAATGGACAAACCCCTCCATTGCCTCCGGATTTACACTCACTCCCTGATTTACCACGGACCCAATCTCCCTATAATGATGAAAGCAATGAAACAAAAAGCAACAATTGGTAACAGCACTGCCGTACCCCGTCCCGATTTTAGATTGTAGAAAATCCCCTATCTGACGTCGGTACAGCAGCCCAAATCTGTCTCAACAGGAGCACCCTCATTTATGGCACCACCAACCCGGATAGAAACTAGAACCGATCCCATGATTCTCAGCATGGGACCGCACCATCCCTCCATGCACGGGGTCCTGCGCCTAATCGTCACCCTTGACGGCGAGGATGTAGTCGATTGCGAGCCAGTCTTGGGCTACCTGCATAGAGGCATGGAGAAAATTGCCGAAAACCGCACCAACATCATGTTCGTTCCCTACGTTAGTCGCTGGGACTACGCTGAGGGAATGTTCAATGAAGCGGTAACCGTCAATGCACCGGAAAAACTCGCCGACATTGAAGTACCCCGACGTGCCAGCTACCTGCGGGTGATCATGCTGGAACTGAACCGTCTTGCTAACCACTTACTCTGGTTGGGACCCTTCCTCGCCGATGTCGGAGCACTGAGTCCATTCTTCTACATTTTCCGCGATCGGGAAATGATTTATGACCTCTGGGAAGCCGCCACCGGGCAACGCATGGTCAATAATAACTACTTCCGCATCGGTGGCGTCGCCGCTGACATCCCCTACGGTTGGGTGGATAAATGCGAAGACTTTTGCGACTACTTCGATCCCGTCATTGACGAATACGAACGCCTAATCACCAACAACCCCATTTTCCGTCGCCGGATTCAAAACCTCGGCGTCATCTCTCGGGAAGAAGCCATCAACTGGGGTCTCTCCGGTCCCGTCTTAAGAGCATCCGGCGTCAAATGGGATTTAAGAAAAGTTGACCATTACGAATGTTATGACGACTTTGATTGGGAAGTCTGCTGGGCAACCGAGGGGGACTGTTTAGCCCGATATATCGTCCGCATGGCCGAAATGCGCGAATCCGTCAAAATCCTCCGCCAAGCCTTGAAGGGTCTTCCCGGTGGACCTTACGAGAACCTAGAAGCCAAGCGGATGATGGAAGGACCCAAATCCGAATGGAACGGATTTGACTATCAATTCATCGCCAAAAAGATTGCCCCCACCTTTAAAATTCCCGCTGGAGAGCATTATTTCCGCGTGGAAAGTGGCAAAGGAGAACTGGGAATTTATCTGATTGGTAATGATAATGTCTTCCCCTGGCGCTGGAAAATCCGCGCTGCTGACTTCAATAATCTGCAAGTCTTGTCCTCTATTTTACGCGGTAACAAAGTTGCAGATATTGTGGCAATTCTCGGCAGTATCGATGTGATTATGGGTTCCGTGGACCGATAATTAAACGTTGATGAGTTTTGAGTTTTGAAGCAACAACCGGCGGGGGTTTAAACCCCCGCCTAACAGAATCAAGCCGGATAAATCCGACTAATAACACACCTCTCGTGTCACGGCAGAGCCATGACACGCATTCTTAGCGGCTCTGCCGCCTAATTCCTATAGGGTAACCAATACCCCTCTCCTATTAAATACTAACTCAATATGTCGAACTTGTTAATCCCAATCATCCAAGAAAAAATCCAACAACATCCCCAACGGCAAATCACCTTTGCCGACTATATGGAATTAGCCCTCTACCATCCCCAACATGGATATTATGCCGCCCATGTCGGAAAAATTGGCGCACAGGGAGACTTTATGACTTCCCCCCACTTAGGCGCAGATTTTGGAGAAATGCTGGCAGTCCAATTTATCGAAATCTGGGAAATTCTCGGACATCCCACCCCATTTCACCTCGTAGAAATGGGTGCGGGACAAGGATTAATCGCTGCCGATGTCATCAAATATCTTTATCGCCACCATCGAGATTGTTTTGCAGCAACGGAATATCTAATCATCGAACAATCCCCAGCAATGCGCCAGTTACAACAGCAGCAATTCTCCAAACTCTCCAGCGGCGGGGCAAATTTGCGCTGGGTAACTTGGGAGGAAATTGCAGCAGATTCAATCACCGGATGTTTCTTTTCTAATGAATTAATCGATGCCTTCCCGGTGCATCAAATCCAGGTAGAAGAGGGAAAACTTCACGAAATTTATATCACCACCTCGGACAAAATACCCGAGTCTCCCGAAGCATCTCCCTTTCAAGAAATCCCTGGGGAACTCTCCACTCCCAAAATTACCGAATATTTTCAACTCATTGACATTGACATCACGGGGAAACCCTACCCCGACGGATATCGCACCGAAGTCAATCTGGCGGCATTGGATTGGGTGAGACAAGTGAGCGAAAAACTCAATCAGGGATATGTGCTAACCATTGATTATGGATATCCGGCTCACGGATATTATACACCAATGCGACATCAAGGAACATTACAATGTTATTATCAACACCGCTATCATGATAATCCTTATATTTTAATTGGAGAACAGGATATAACCGCTCATGTTGATTTTACCGCATTGGAACGACAAGGGGAGTCCTGTGGATTGGAGAAATTGGGGTTTACCCAGCAGGCGATGTTTTTAATGGCATTGGGGTTAGGCGATCGCATTGCGGCACTCTCCACCACCCCAGGCATGGATTTGGGAACCATGATTAATCGCAGGCAAGTCTTGCATGAGGCGATCGACCCTAGAGGATTAGGGGGTTTTGGGGTGTTGGTACAGGGAAAAGGATTAAGTGAGGACCAGAAGGGGAAAGGGTTAAAAGGGTTGAGGATACCGCCGATGAGGTGAGGTTATTTTTCCTTGCGTTTAATCCATAACCAGGCGATCGCCATAAACAACACCCCGGCAGCGAGACTACATAGCAATGAGAGAAATGCCGCATCCCAGGAGGCAGAAAGACTGGGATTGAGTTCCACCGAGGCGATCGCATTTGTCTCCTGGGTTGTTTCCGTCGTCAGCACTTCCACCGGCACAATCACATAGGGAAACTGTGCCGAAAGGGAAGCAGCGATCGCCGCTGCTGCTAAACCCCACCCGAAGATTGTGATATTATTCTGAAACCGCCGTTCTTGCCTTGCGCGATCAACTTCTACCAACCCCCGAATCGTGGCGATCGCAAACTCCAACCGCTGTAAACCCGGACTCAAATTTTCATAATCTTTTTCCACTTGGCGTAAATATTTATCCGTAACCAGATTGCTAAAATTCGCTAAAAATGCGATATCTGTGAGTTGAGTACCAACCGCCGAAAACTCCTCAGATGTTAATTTTTCAGCAATGATTTCGAGGCGTTTTTTGTAGTTGTCCAGATTAATGGCGATCGTCCGCAATTGATACCCAAAATCATCCACATCAATCGTGTAATCCGAGACAATGTGACGAGCTTGATTGAGAATATCTTTCAGTTTATTTAAAGGTAAATTCTGATACTGGTTCCCGTAAATTTGTTGCAAACAATCTTGAATTGTGATATAACGTTGCTTCAGCCTTTGTTTCAGTTCCCGGGTCTGTCCATAAGCCCAAAGAATTTTAGCGCGATAAGCAAATAACCGCATCCAATCAGAATATAACTCCGCCCCTGCTTTAGCTGCATTAGCCGTCGGATACAGAACAATGATTACATGATGACTATCAAAAACCCGGGACTTAGATGCCACAGAATCCTCGGATTGATTGTCCGTTTCTTGCAGCAATAGCTTAAAACAATCCAGTTCAAACACAGTCCCCCCCAACAGGTGACCTTGACCCCGAAAATTCTCCTGCCAATTCGCCCAAGGAAACAACGCCTTATAACAAATTTGAGCCACATCTTCCGGATTTTGACCCGGGTGAGGTAACTGCCCATAAATCAACCAACTTTGACCTAACGTCGCCGAACTTTCGCCCAGACGACGCTTTATTTCCCCCTTAATTTGT
Organism: Laspinema palackyanum D2c; assembly: GCF_025370875.1. Classification (NCBI taxonomy): domain Bacteria; kingdom Bacillati; phylum Cyanobacteriota; class Cyanophyceae; order Oscillatoriales; family Laspinemataceae; genus Laspinema; species Laspinema palackyanum. The sequence continues at coordinate 55,664 of NZ_JAMXFD010000020.1, read as the reverse complement.
TTAATACATTTTGCCGGTTGCGGAGTCAATTCATCCGACACCGAACAATCCAGCAACAGCCCATACATATCGCTCATCCGCACTGGGTAATAAAACCCTTCGTAACCCTGATTGCTGAATTGGTAAAATTCGTTCTTTTTCGGTAAAAGTTCTTCATACTCCGATTCAAACCCAGAATCAAACTTGAGCCGGTTATGCAGAGTTTCCGGTAATTTTTGTTTAAAATTATCCCAATTTTCTTGCACTTTCTCAGGATTATCGCCTAATCCATCCCGCAAATCATAGATAAATAAATCAACTGTGGGATAAATGATATCATTCATACAACTTTGTCATTGAATTTCCTGGAGGCAATCAGCAGGATTGTCCTAAAATATCGGTGCTTGCGGTAACTCCCAATACTCCTCCAAACCCTCAATTTTTTTAACACTTTTATCCGGGCGATCGCGCGTCATCACCATCCGACTCAAATTCACCACTTCACTCGTCCGTTGATTCGGCTTCCCTTGGGGTAGATAACCTCGGTCAATCTCCCGGATGCCGAGTTGCTGCTGGAGCAAATTTTTCGGCGGCAACCATTGATATAACTGCCCTTCCTCCAGAGACGCAACTTTTGTCATCGCTTCTTGATAGAGTTGATTTAAGCCGGGATTTTTCTCCAAAATTGTGTTAACTTCCTCGATAATGGCCTTCTCCTTGTCTGGACGAAGTTCCAAGAGAGTCCCCACATTATTTTGCAAATCCACAACTTCCGCCATCGTCAGTTCGTCGTCCAGCCGGTACAGGGCCAGCAAAAAAGCCAGTAAAGTTTTGTCAACCGAAGTTTCCATAGATTTGGGGTATTATAATTCAGATACCAATAATTCTAGCGGATGGTGGGCCAATGAAAAAGCGGCAAGCATTGGTAGTCGGGATTAATGATTATCTGGTTCTGCATGAATTGCGGACCCCAGCCAACGACGCGAATGCAGTCGCCCAAAAACTGATAGAACTCGGATTCGAGGTCACTGGATTACCCGCCGCCTCCACTCAAGAAGCATGGCGCGTCCATCCCGAGAAACAGTTACTCACCCACGAATTAGAAAACGCCATTACCAACCTCTTCGCCCTCGATGCCAATGTCAGCATTCCCGAAACCGCCCTGCTGTTTTTTGCGGGTCACGGATTGCGAAAAGTCAAAGGCAACCTCACCAAGGGTTTTTTAGCCACCAGTCGCGTGGATAGCAAAGAATCCTGGGGATTTCCCCTCAAAGAATTGCGCGAGATTTTAGAAAAAAGTCGCGTCAAACAGCAGATTGTGATATTAGACTGCTGTCACGCTGGAGAACTGCTCAACTTTGACGAAGCCGATCCGGGGGATGGGGAAACCATCTCCCGCTGTTTTATCGCCGCTTGTCGAGAATTTGAGCCCGCTTACGAACCCACAACCGGAGAACATAGCGTCCTCACCGAAGCGCTATTGCAAGGGTTGCAGCAAGAGGGGATTATCAGCAACGTCACCTTATCAAAAGCGATCGAAACTGCCTTACAAACCCGCAACCAAACCCCCATTTGTCATAACTGGGGCGAAATCGTCCTGAGAGATCCGGGAGTCGAACTGCCAGAGGAAATTCTCCAGGATGAATGTCCCTACAAAGGATTAGAAGCCTTTCAAGAACGGGATGCCAAATATTTCTTTGGCCGGGACAAACTGACCCAAACCTTAGTTTATCGCCTGCGAGACAGCCAATTTCTGGCAGTTTTGGGCATTTCCGGCAGTGGAAAATCCTCCCTTGTGAGAGCTGGTTTAATCCCGGACTTAAAGCAAGGCAGCACCCTTTCCGAGAGCAAAACCTGGAAAATCTGTACTCCATTCAAACCCGGAGACGACCCCCTCGCCAGTTTAGCGCAAGTCTTGGTGGACGAGAACCTCTGCACCTCAGAACAAGCCACCCAGGAACTCGCCAAAGGTGCGAAAGGCTTACACCGGCTGATTTCCCCAGCAAATGCCCCTTGCGTGTTCGTCGTGGATCAGTTCGAGCAAGTGTTTACCCAATGTCAAGATCCGGCAAAGCGATCGCAGTTTTTTGACTGTTTGTTAGGGGCGACTGACTCTGACTCACTTCGTGACAAGGGGGATTGGGGGAGATCGGCAACCTCACCCCTGCGCGTCATCATCACCATGCGGGCGGATTTTTTGGGCAAATGTGCGGAATATCCCCAACTGGCGAAACTCATCGAAACCCATCAGGCGATCGTCACCGAAATGAAGGAGGCGGAGTTACGAGAGGCGATCGGCAAACCCGCCAAAAAAGTCAACTGGAACATCCCCCCAGACCTGGAAAACCTGATGGTTGCAGATGTTCAGAAATCCCCCGGCAGTTTGCCCTTATTGCAAGACATCCTCCAACAACTCTGGGACCGACGCAGCCAACGGTTGACCGTCCAAACCTATCAAGACATGGGCGGCGTCCAAAAAGCGCTACAAAATCGAGCCAATAAAGTTTATCAGACTCTTTCCCCAGAACAACAGACCATAGCCCGGAGTATATTTCTCGAACTCACCCAACTCCTAGAAAACACCAAACCCACCGCCCGACAAGTCCGCAAAACCCAGTTAACCGACTTACCCCCCTCCCCCAAACAGGTGGAAACCGTCCTAGACAAATTAGAAACAGCGCGGTTAGTCGTCACCAGCGAACTCCAAGCCAGAGGGAACCCAGAGGATAAAATCACCGTAGTGGATGTCGCCCACGAATCCCTAATCAGTAACTGGGAGCAATTAGAACAGTGGGTCAACGAAAACCCCGAAGTGAAGCGGCAACGAGACGAAATCCAAGCCAAAGCCCGAGACTGGGAAGACAAAGGCAAACGCCGCGAAGGATTGCTCAGGGGAGCAGATTTAGTTGAGGTCGAGGTATTTGAGCGAAAACATGGCGATACCTTTCCCCTGTCCGCATTGGCGCGAGAGTTTGTGAGAAAAAGCATCCGCCAGCGCCGCACCACCCGCATTGTCAGTATTAGTGCCGTCCTCGCCGTCTTAACCCTAGTCACCGGACTCTGGCTAAATGCCCAACGCCAAGCCACCATTGCCAATTTGCGGGCAAAAGCCGCTCAGGCCCAAAATTTGCTCACCAGTACCCAACCGTTAGATGGGTTAGTCCTGGCCATTCAGGCGACGGGAGAGAGTCAAGACAAATTGCGGCGAGTGATGAGTGTGGTGGAAGCGAGCTTGCTCACTAGCATTCAAACCACTCTAGAACAAAATCGCTACGGCCATCAGAGTTGGGTCTTTGCCGTAGCCATCAGCGCGGATGGTCAGACCATTGTCAGTGGCAGTTCGGACAACACCGTGCGCTTGTGGAACCACCAGGGGGAACAGATTGGGGAACTGCGCGGCCATCAGGGTTCGGTCAACGCTGTAGCCATCAGCGTGGATGGTCAGACCATTGTCAGTGGCAGTTCGGACAACACCGTGCGCTTGTGGAACCACCAGGGGGAACAGATTGGGG
>NZ_JAMXFD010000020.1:48849-52073 GCF_025370875.1 Laspinema palackyanum D2c | reverse complement strand
AACTGCGCGGCCATCAGGGTTCGGTCAACGCTGTAGCCATCAGCGCGGATGGTCAGACCATTGTCAGTGGCAGTTCGGACAACACCGTGCGCTTGTGGGACCACCAGGGGGAACAGATTGGGGAACTGCGCGGCCATCAGGGTTCGGTCAGCGCCGTAGCCATCAGCGCGGATGGTCAGACCATTGTTAGCGGCAGTTGGGACAACACCGTGCGCTTGTGGAACCCCCGGGAACAAATGACGGTCCTGCGCGGCCATCAGGATTCGGACATTTCCGTCATTTCCGTAGCCATCAGCGCGGATGGTCAGACCATTGTTAGCGGCAGTTGGGACGACACCGTGCGCTTGTGGAACCGCCAGGGGAAACAGATTGGGAAACTGCGCGGCCATCAGGATTTGGTCTTCGCCGTAGCCGTCAGTGCGGATGGTCAGACCATTGTCAGTGGAAGTCGTGACGACACCGTGCGCTTGTGGAACCGCCAGGGGGAACAAATCGAGGTTCTGCGTGGCCATCAGGATTCAGTCATTTCCGTAGCCGTCAGTGCGGATGGTCAGACTATTGTCAGTGGAAGTCGTGACAACACCGTGCGCTTGTGGAAGCACCAGTGGGAATCCATCTGGGAACTGCGCGGCTATCAAGGTTTAGTCTCGTCTGTGGCCATTAGCGCGGAAGGAGAGAACATTGTCAGTGGCAGTTCGGACAACACCGTGAGCTTATGGAACCGCCAGGGGGAACAAATCGAGGTTTTACGTGGCCATCAGGATTCGGTCATGGCTGTGGCCATCAGTGCGGATGGTCAGACCATTGTCAGTGGAAGTGATGACAACACCGTGCGCTTGTGGAACCGCCAGGGGGAACAAATCGAGGTTTTACGTGGCCATCAGGATTCGGTCATGGCTGTGGCCATCAGTGCGGATGGTCAGACCATTGTCAGTGGAAGTGATGACAACACCGTGCGCTTGTGGAACCGCCAGGGGGAACAAATCAAGGTTCTGCGTGGCCATCAGGGTTCGATTAGGGCTGTGGCAGTCAGTGCAGATGGTCAGACCATTGTCAGTGGCGGTTCGGACGACACGGTGCGCTTGTGGAACCGCCAGGGGGAACAAATCGAGGTTCTGCGTGGCGACCAGGGTTTGGTCTGGGCCTTGGCCGTTAGCGCAGATGGTGAAACTATTGTCACTGGCAGTTGGGACGACACGGTGCGCTTGTGGAACCGCCAGGGGGAACAAATCAAGGTTCTGCGTGGCCATCAGGATTCGATCAGGGCTGTGGCCGTCAGTGCGGATGGTCAGACCATTGTCAGTGGCAGTTTGGACAACACCGCGCGCTTGTGGAACCGCCAGGGGGAACAGATTGGGGAACTGCGCGGCCATCAGGGTCGGGTCTGGGCCGTAGCCATCAGCCCAGATGGTCAGACCATTGTCAGTGGCAGTTCGGACAACACCGTGCGCTTGTGGACGGTGGGATGGAAAAATTGGCTAAAAATGGGTTGCAATCAGTTAAAATATCATCCCGTATTGGTAGCACCAGAAACCGATGTTGCCCGCGAAGCAGGCGAAACCTGTCAAAAATATGCCTGGAATCACACCGAGTCGGCACAGTTTCTCGTCCGTCAAGGCAAGGCTTTAGCTCGTGAGGAAGATATCGAGGGGGCAGTTGCCAAGTTTAAACAAGCCAAAAAACTTGATGCTACTCTCGACATAGAACCGGAGGTCGAAGCAAAACGCCTTGCTGTTCCCGCTTTGGTTGAAGCGGGTAAAGATTTTGCTCGACAGGGTAAATATAACGAAGCCGTTGCCAAATTCCAACAAGCCGTGACCCTTGACCCGACTCTCGACCTAGAACCGGAGGCAGAAGCAAAACGCCTTGCTGTGCCGGTTTTGGTGGCGCGGGGAAAACAAGGGGTTAAAGACAAAAAGTATAAAGAAGCGGTTGAGGCTTATACCGCAGCCCAGAATATTGATGCCACGGTGGAAATTTCTGCGGACACTTGGAACGAAATCTGTGCGCTTGGCAGTTTGCGCGGTGAGGCAGCGGCGGTGCTTGAAGCCTGCGAAAAAGCGGTCACATTGGAACCAGGATATATAGGAAATCGCGGGTTAGCGAAGGCACTGGCTGGGGATAATGAGGGAGCAATTCAAGATTTTCAAGCCTTTATTGAATTGAGTAACAATGCCGGGGCGAATAGGCAAATCCAGGGTTATATTGATACCCTCCGCACTGGGGAAAATCCCTTTACCGAGGCGGAGATTAAACGGTTGTTAGGCGAATGAGCTTGACCTCACCCCTAGCCTCTAAATTTGCTAAAATAGCCAATCAGTTAAAAAACTTACCCAAATTTATCGAGCTATGTCTCTCCCCCTCGAACAGTACACCGTGAATTTGGCAGAAACCGGCGAGTTAGTTATCCCCGAAACCGTGCGGAAGCAACTTAACCTGCAACCGGGGGATTCCCTCACCCTAACTCTCGAAAATGATGGGAGTCTGCGCCTGTTCAGCTTACGCAAATCCGTCCAAAAACTCCAAGGAATTTTTAAAGATATTGCCCCAGGTGTTAGCCTGGGGGACGAACTGATTCAAGAACGGCGTGAGGAAGTACATCGAGAGGGGGAAGCATGACTCAAAATCCGATTGCAGTATTGGATGCCTCAGCCTGACTGGCTTACCTGCAAGGCGAACCGGGTGCAGATGACGTTGCCGATGTTTTGCTTCAAAAAGCAGCGATTAGTGCTATAAACTGGGCAGAAACTCTCTCCAAACTGGCGGAACGCGGTCAAGAACCTGATGCGGTTACCACTCAGTTGAGGGAGGAAGGTTTGCTCGATCATGCATTAATTATCTATCCAGCAGACGAAGAACTCGCACGCGACATTGCTAAACTAAGAGTTTCCACTCGTTCATTAGGTCTTTCTCTGGGAGATAGAGCTAGCCCTGTCAAGGTGTATTTGTAGGGGTTTGGTCTGATCACCCTGTCCGGTGATGTAGGGGTTTGGAAACCAAACCCTGTCTGTCCGGTGATGTAGGGGTTTGGTTTCCAAACCCTGTCCGGGTGGATGTAGGGGTTTGGTCTGCTCACATTCAAGGGGTGCAATGCGATCGCCGCAAAAAGAGCGATCTGACCAAACCCCTAGATTAAGAGGGTTTGGAGACCAAACCCCTAGATTAAGAGGGTTTGGAGACCAAACCCCTAGATTAAGAGGGTTTGGAGACCAAACCCCTAGATT
>NZ_JAMXFD010000020.1:0-48749 GCF_025370875.1 Laspinema palackyanum D2c | reverse complement strand
AAGAGGGTTTGGAGACCAACCCCCCCCATCGTGAGGGTTTGGAGACCAACCCCCCCCATCGTGAGGGTTTGGAGACCAAACCCCTAGATTAAGAGGGTTTGGAGACCAAACCCCTACATTCCATCACTCTTTTTCGTCATTAATTTACCACCTTGACAGGGCTAGGGTGATAGAGCCTGTCTTGCTCTAGCATTGAAGCTACAGTTGCCAGCATTGACTAGGGATATCGCGCTTGGGAAAGTCTCAGTTTAGGTTTAGAAATTTCTCTCGTGTCATGGCTCTGCCGTGACACGGGCATTTTGCGGCTCTGCCGCCTGTAGCGGGGAGGAGGCAGAGCCTCCAAGAGTGCATTACTTGGCAGAGCCAAGTAACGAGATATACAGGTTTTATATGTTACAATAAACTTAGAAAAATTCCCCAACAGCATCATCAGGAGGAATCAGGGTGAATACCCCCAATGCCAATTATGACCAGCCTTGGAAAGAAGCTATAGAAGACTATCTCGAACCCTTCTTAGCCTTCTTTTTCCCGCAAGTTCATGAAGTAGTAGACTGGAGCCGAGGATACGAATCCCTGGACAAGGAATTGCAACAAATTACTCCCACGGGTAGCAGTGGAGAACGGGAAGGGGATAAACTCTTCAAGGTTTGGCAAAAGAATGGAGAAGAAGCCTATATCTTGATTCATATCGAAGTCCAGAGTCAAGAAGAGAGCCAATTTCCTGAACGGATGTACATCTACCATTATCGGTCTTTTGACATCCATAAAAAAGTGATTAGTCTGGCTATTTTAGGATGCGATCGCCCCTCATGGCGGCCCCACTCCTACAGTTATAACTTCGCTGGCTGTTCCGTCACCTTTGAATTTCCCATCGCCAAACTGCTGGACTATGAAAGTCAGTGGGAGACCCTTAAAACCAGTCTCAATCCGTTAGCATTTTTAGTGATGGCCCATTTAAAAACCCAAGCCAGCACGGGAAATGCCGAAGAACGGGAGCAGTATAAATGGGAGGTAGTCCAGAACCTCTATGAACGAGGTTATACTGAAAATGAGGTCATCAAGTTATTTCGATTACTCGACTGGATGATGACCCTACCCGAGAGCCTGCAACAAAGTTTTGATACCAAACTCAAAAACTATCAGGAGGAACGAAAAATGCCGATTCTTAGTAATATCGAACGTCGCGCAATGGAAGCCGGTCGCGAGGAAGGTCGCCAAGAGGGTATCTTAGAAAATGCCCGGAATGCGTTGCTGTTAGTATTGACAACGCGGTTCAATTCTGTGTCACCGGAACTGAGTGTACGATTGAATCAAATTGCTGATATTGTGACTCTAAATCAACTGTTGCAGCAGGCAAGTGTTATTAGTTCCGTTGCGGAATTTGAGGATTTAATTCCATCGAACGAAGCGGGAAAGTAAAGATTTAATAAACTTTTCGGGACAAGGCAATTCCTTGTCCCCAGGAGAAATGGGCTGGAAATGGGTTGCAACCCGTTGGAGTATCATCGGGTCCTGGTGGCAGCAGAAGTTTAAGAGGGCCTTTTTGTAGTCAGGCTGGAAAAAAGATGTTAAAACTAGGATAGAGGTGAGGATTAATCAATATGAAACTGATTAAAGGTTTATCCATTGCTGTGGCGTGTGTGGTTTTGGTTTGTGGTCCGAGTTTAGCGGTTCCCGCTACGAATGCGGATGGGGATTATCTTTTTCCGGGACGGCGTGGGAATCGTCAGTTTAATTGGGAAGTGAGTGATGCGGATCCGAATGGGTTAAATTGTCGCATGGCAGAACAATTTCAAGGGATTTATCTGGATAGTGTAGATGTACCGGATTCGTTACGGACGAATAACCGCCATGAGATTTCCCAGTGGTCGGTTGTGAGTGTTTTTGAACGGGGGGAACGATTGCAGGCGGTGACAGGAAATTTGGCCAATCAAATTGTGTTGCTGGATAAGCGCGGCAAACCTTGGATTCCTGTCTCTATTGAGGATGGGAATTGTTTTGTTCGCGCTAACCGTCGGTTTATTACTCCAATTCCTGAAGATCCGACGACGTTGCGTCCGTTAAGATAAGATTAGGGGAAATCAGGTGCATCTACTATTTTAAATTTAGCTTAACCGGATAGATAGAGGTTTTAAGGAGTTCTATCTATTTTAATCCACTGGGGGTTTCTATCGGAAATTTACCCATTTAGGAGGCGAGGGATAATTCCCGGGTTTCAATAATTTCTATTCCCTGGACTTGATAATTCATTACGGTTTCTTGGTAGTCACCCACACAAGATTCGGGTAAGTTTATTCGAGTTTTTTCATCTCCTATGATGTCGGCTTGATAAATGACAATCTGTTTATCGGTTTTTACTGCCAATTCAACTCGATAGGAAAAGCTTTTGGGATTTTCAGTTAAAATTCGCCCATTCATGGCAAAATTGAATCCTGTCCACCCCCATTTTGTTAACAGTTCTTTTTCTAAGAGTTGCACAGGTTTGGGTAAGATTCCCCAGCCGCGATAGGCTTTGGTTAAGTCTTGAATGGAACCGGACTGCATGAGTATAGCTTGTAACGCTGAGGAGTCAATTTGACCATAATAGCGGCCATCGGGAAAGCCGATCGCCGTGGGTGCAAAGCGATGACCCCCGATATGACTGGTTTGCCAAATCCGGATATCGGTTAAGGAAAACTCTTCAATTATCTTTAAGGCTTGGCGATATAAAGGATTGCCGTATCGCGCACAACATCGGTCGTTTTGTCCGTGGGTACAGATTAAAATGTCTCTCGTTTTGAGGGAATTTGCTTCTCCTTCTTTTGGGGGGGTGTTAAAGCAGGTTTGGGCAAGGGAGGCGACTTCATTGATATCAGAAACGAAGAATTCTTGACCCACATATCCCAGGGAATATCCTGCGGGTTTCCGAAAGGCTAAGACGCGGATAGTATTTTGTGGGTGATAAAGGGGATTGTAAATTAAAAGGATTCTATTTTTAATCGGTTTATTATCATAAATTTCATCTCCAACGGCCCGCAGATTATCGGGAATTCTGGGCGTTTCTAAATCATACGAACTCCAAGGGGGAGGACATTCAACTAACAGATAATTATCATAGTTTAAGGCCGTGCCGCTTAGGGAATTTCCGGCTTGGCGAGTTAATTCTGAACAAGAAAGATGGCTCATAGGAGGCTAGGATTGAGGTGCATCGATAGGCATGGGAGAGTTTCCGATATAGGCATAGGGAAAACATAAGGGAATGCCGGTTTCGGGTTCGAGGGTGACTCGGGCGCGGACTCCGAAGGCTTCCGCTAACAGTTCCGGGGTTAAGACGCGACGGGGGGTATTATCGGCTATAATTCGTCCCCGTTTGAGGACGACCATACGATCGCTATATCGAGCGGCTTGATTCAAGTCATGGAGGACTAAAATAATCGTCATTGCCCGACTGTGATTGAGTTGTCTGACAATTTCTAGGACTTCAAGCTGATGTCCAATATCTAAAAAGCTGGTCGGTTCATCTAATAATAACAGAGGCGTTTCTTGGGCTAAAGATAGAGAAATCCAGGCCCGTTGTCGTTCCCCTCCGGAGAGATTGTCCAAACGCCGATGGGCAAATTCAGTCATGGCGGTGAGGGTGAGTGCCTCGGCGATCGCCTCCCGGTCCTGGCGACGTAACATTTGCAAGGGTCCGACATGAGGAAACCGCCCTTGTTCGACTAATTCGGCTACAGTTAATCCGGGAGGGGCGACGGGATTTTGAGGTAGAATTGCCAGTTGACGGGCGATATCTCGGGTGGAAAGGCGCTTCAGGGGGACGCCGTTCAAATAAACTTGTCCGCTAGTCGGGGACAACAATCGGGCTAAGGTTTTTAAAAGGGTGGATTTTCCCGAACCGTTGGGTCCGACTAATGCCGTTACTTTCCCATGTTCAATCTCAATGGACAGGTTCTTGAGAATCGTCTGGTTACCGTAACCGACTTGTAAATCTTGGGCGGCGAGAATCGGGGGGTTTATTGACATAATGATTATATTGAACCCATTGAGTTTTTTCTTAAAACTAAATATAAAAAGAAGGGTGCGCCTAACAGTGCGGTTACGGCACCGACTGGGAGGGCGGCTTCATGATTGCCAAAGGTGAGAGTGAGAACTTGGGCGAATAAATCTGCTCCTAACAGTAAAAGGGCGGTGATGGCGGTACTCAGGGGAAACAAGCGACGGGCATCGTTTCCGACCCATTGGCGGGCTAAATGCGGGCCAATTAAGCCGATGAAACCGACGGCACCAACGACGGAAACCGCTGTGGCACTGAGCCAAACGGCGATAAAAAATAAGGCCGCTCTAGCTTGGGTGACGGGGACTCCCACTCCTGCGGCAACGTCATCTCCCAGATGGAGGGCATTGGCAACGCGGGCGCAGGCAAGTCCAGCGGGTAAGGCAATCAGGGCGATCGCCCAAATTCCCTGCCAATGAACCCAGGTGCGTCCGTTCAAGGAGCCAATTAGCCAAAATAAAATGGTGCCTAGGGATTCATCATCCCACAATAAAAGTAAGGAATTGAACGACTGCACGATCGCCCCGACAACGGCCCCATTTAAGACCAATTGTAAAGGGTCACTCGGGCGGTTGGGTTGCCGACTTAAGAAATATACAATACTGCTGGTTATACATCCCCCCACCAAGGCGACTGCGGGGAACCAGACGGGCGGAATGAACCCATGTGGTAAGAAGGTGAGGGAGAGGATTAAGAACAACACGGCACCGGAGGTCACTCCGGTGAGGCTGGGTTCGGCTAAGGGGTTGCGGATAATCGCTTGTAAGATGGCCCCGGAGAGTCCAAATAATGACCCGGCCAGAGTGGCGATCGCAGCCCGGGGAACGCGCAATTCCCAGACAATCCGGCTATGAACGGCTGCGATCGGGTGATTCACCAAAGCGGCAACGGCTTCTCTGGCGGACAGGGTGCCACTGCCCACACAAACGTGCAAGACAAAGACGACCCCAAGGGCAAGGATGACGGCAGTCATGCCCTGAGCAAATGTGAGTTGGGCCGATCGCGGGGTTTTAATTCTCTTTCCCGGTAAGACTGTCATTATCCCCTCCTCCGGATCTGTTGTTGTAGCATCACTAATAAAGCGGGTCCACCGAGGAGGGTGGTCCAGACTCCCACGGGCATTTCCATCGGTGCAAAGGCTTCTCGGGCTAACAAATCCGCACCCACGAGCAAGACTGCGCCGATGGGAATGGCTAAGACTAAAACTTGTCTGGCATCGGTTGTGCCTAAGAGATTGCGGGAGAGGTGAGGGGCGAGTAAGGCGATATAGGCGATCGGGCCACAGGTGGCGATCGCCGGTGCGACCAAAACCACGCTCAATACTCCAATTGCGAAGCGGGCGGGTAGCACTTTTAACCCCAGTCCTTCCGCCATTTCGTCCCCCAATTGCAGGATATTCAGGGGACGGGCGCAGATTAGGGCGAGGGGAATGCCGATGATGGCCCAGGGGAGGAGAATCTCGACCTCATCCCAAGTGCGACCGGAAAGGCTACCCAATAAGTATAAAAATAATAAGCTAACGGTACTACTAGACCCTAGACTAATCAAGGCAATGGTGACCGCGTTTAATAAGGCGGTCATGGCTGCACCAATTAAGACCAGCCGCACCGGGTCTGAGGTGCGTTTGGAGGAGAACAAGACGATCGCACCCCCCAATAAGCCGCCGATTAAAGCGAGTAAGGGGTAGGTAGACAGGGCCAGGGGTAGATGTAAGACAACCACTGCGGCCATGACGGATGCTGCGCCCGATTGGACTCCCAACAATTCTGGCCCTGCGAGGACATTGCGGAGGGCGTTCTGGAGGAGGACTCCGGCTAAGGCTAAAAGTGCGCCGGTGAGACTGCCGAGAATTAGGCGCGGCAAGCGTACTTCCCAGAAGACGAGACGGGGAATCGGTTTGCCGTTGGTGCTGAATGCAATCTCCCAGATTTGGGATAAGTTGAGGGCGGGTTTTCCCAGTTGTAGGGAAAGCAGGGCGAGGGCTAAAAGGGCGAGACTGAGTGCGGTGACTGCTATCCAGAATCGCGAAGGGTTCAGGACGGGAGGACTCGGGTAAGGCGCACTCATGGTAAGGGTTCCGGAAAAACGTCAGGATACATGGTCGTCACGATTTCATCGACTAACTGACCCAGCGATCGCGTGCCGCTCGTAAACCCGCCAATTTTGTCTTCATCCAAAGCATATACTTGATCCCGCTTGACAGCGGTGAGCGTTTGCCAGAGACGATGGGTTTTTAACCCCGAAATTAAATCCGGGGCGCGGGAACTGTTGATAATGAATATAAAATCTGGGTCAATGGAGAGAATTTCCTCCACGGAGTAAGTTGCCCAACTAATGGCGCTGGGAGAGCGATCGCCTAGCTCCCAGGGATAGGGAGTGAGTTCTGCCAGGGTAGAACCCACGAGGGATTCTACCGTGGCGACATGAAAGGCACTTGGGGTCCCTCGCATCACCATCACGCTTTTATTTCGCGGGGATTTGGCTTTGTATGCCTTAAATTTATCCAAAAAGTGCCAAGCAACGGCTTCTGCTTTTTCTGACTCCCCCAAGAGTTTTCCCACGGTTTTGAGATTGGCGATCGCATCTTGATAACTGCCGATTTCGACCAGATACAACGGGGTAATCGCTTCTAGGGTTTGGCGCTGAGTGGATAGCTGCGCCTGATGTCCGATGGTTAAGTCGGGTTCTAGGGCGAGTAACTGTTCTAAGTTGGGTTCCCCTCGACCACTAATTTTGCCAAAGCTTTGGGCGCGATCGCCAAAGTACAGTTCACTGGTGGCAAACGTGGTGAGAACTCCATACATCCCCACAGGTTCGCGCTCTAGTTCCGCCAAAATATCGATACAGCTTAAATGTAAGCAGACGAGGCGACTGGGGGATTCTTTGACCTGCACCGCTGTTCCGGTGGCATCGGTGAGAGTCTGAATCCTCCCTGTAGTTACAGTTGAGGCGATGCCTACTCTATTCTCAATGGAATTGTCAGGGACAAAATTGCCCCGACAAGCCATTAAAACGGTGATTAATAACCCCGAATAAAGTACCTTAGCGATCGCATCCCTCATCTGTACTTAAAACCTCAATGAGTACCCGATTTTTAATGTTCGGCCTGTTCCTGCTGCATTAAAGACTTCATTAAAGCCCCCCAAAACTTGAGATTGCACGGGGAAATACTGCGCATTGAGTAAATTCTCCACCCCAAATTCTAAACGGCCTGCCCCTAATTGAATGCTACCCACATAATCCACCAGGAAATAGGCATCAATTTCGTTGTCATCCACTTCATCATCAAAGGCGCGTCCCCGTTGACCTGAATAGAGGAATTGCAAACGATTGGACCAATTTTCTGTGGTTTGATGAGCCAGGTAAGCCGTTGCTTTAATTGGAGAAATTCGGAAACTCGAAATGGCTAAATAATCCCCAGAATCTTCCGCATCGCTTTCTCCCTCAGTCCAGCTTAGAGTTCCCCCTAATGTAAAATTAGCCCCGGGCTGCCAATCTGCTGTTGCTTCTACGCCGTAAATCCGTTCCGGTGCACGGACGAGTTGGGAAATCCCATCCACAAAGGTATAGTCTTCCCCTAAATCTGAGGTATTGTAAAATCCAGCGAGAGAAACTTGGATTTCGGGCCAAAGTCCACGCACCCCGATTTCATAGTTATTGACCTTAACCGGATCAGTAATGTCCAGGTCATTATCAACACTGGTAAACTCTTCCGGAGGATTGCGAAGAACGCCCCCAAAAGAGGGAATGGAAAAGCCTTGAGCAAAATTAGCAAATAGCGCGAATTCTGGGGTTAAATTGACGGTCGAGCCCACATTAAATACGGTGTCGTTAAAGTCGCGATCGCCCCCTTCGATGGGGTCTCCAAAAAATGTGGTGTAATCATCCACACTCAGGCCAATTCGTTCATGACGGACCCCTCCAGTGAGTCTCAACCACTCCGTTGCATCCCAGTTCCCTTGAGCAAATAAGCCGAGTTGGTTGACATTATACCGGGGAACAAAAGTCCGGTTACCGATTTTTCTAAACACACCCCGCTCGTCAAAAGCTACGGGGTCAAATTCCTCAAACGGCGCTTGGTTTTCCTCGTTGACATAATCCACACCCCACAGCAGACGAGCGCTTCCCGATGAAGTGAGGGGGGTTTCCACTTGGAGTTGTCCCCCCCATTTGTCTCCTTGAGCACGCTGACGGGCAATGTTATCAAAAAATCCACCGCGAAAGTCCGCAGCCCCGACAATTGAGGTATATTCTCGGTAGTAGGTTTGAGCTTGTAATTGACTGCCGAGAATATCGTCATGGTTATAGCGCAAACTGACGATAAAATTTTCGTCTCCGGCATCGTCGGTTCCCTCAAAATTGCCGTTCACTCTTAGGGGACGGGCTTTTTGCTGACCTTCTAAGTCTCGAACAATCGGGTCAGAAATAAAGTTCGTGTCTTGTCGTCCGACAAAATAGCTGCCGGTGAGTTGCAGGCGTTGGGTATCGGTGATATCTAATCCCAATTTACCCAAAGCGCTATATTCTCGGGCATCAATGACGCCACCGCCACTGGTTTCAGGAATGCGATCGCCTCTACCATCAAAAATTCCCGCACTATCTTCGCGCACGACGGATACACTATAGTCAATAATTCCCTCTTTTTGCGAGAGTCCGAAATATTGCCGGTTACCGATACTATCGGAGAACTCGGTCAAAGAACCCGTGAAACTAATTCCGGTATCAATGCTAAACGCATCTTGAGTCGGGCGTCGGGTAATGATATTAATCGATCCCCCAGTTGCCTGACTTCCATAAATCGCCGTCGGTCCGCGCACCACTTCAACGCGCTCAATGGTATTGGGATCAACGGCGCGCAGTTCCCGATCCAGTCCGTAATTGGAGGTTTGGGGAATGCCATCGATTAAAATGGCAACGTTTCTTCCCCGTAAGGTTTGGATGACGGATCTGGGGGTACTGCCACTCGTCGGCGGTCCCAAACCCGGGACGGTTTTTGCCAAAACTTCCCGCAAGTCGGTAGAAATCGTGGTCTGTTCCTCGATATCTTGGCGATCGACCACGGTAACCGATCGCGGCACTTTGATTAACCGTTCGGCAGTTCGGGTGGCGGTAACAATAATTTCTATGATATCCAGTTCCTGATCCGCTTGAGTCTCTGGTGTGGTAGGCGTTTCAGGCTCCGGAACCACCTCCGGGTCACTATCCGGGAAAGGTTCCTCTTCGGCAACATCCGTCGAGGTGATCACCTCAAAGGTGAGGGGGTTGGTCGGGTCCATCGCCTGTACCGTTGGCATCGTGCTAGTTCCGGTGACGGTGAGGCGAACGCTGTTGGAATCTAACATCGTGACGGCGATTGACTGGATGCCCTCGGCCGGATTGTCTTGGCGAAATGAACTCCCCTGAGTCAATCGCAGTTGAGCATTCGTAATGTCAACAATCGTGGTCTCACCAAAACTAGAGGTGAAGACCTGGGGAACGCGATCGCCGGTTGTTTCTAAGACAATTTGTAACCCAGTGGGGGTAGATTCCACTCGCACTCCGGTTACTTCTACGACTTGGGCGAGCACTGGAGCAGCCAGTACCAGGGCAGTTGTACCCGATAGCAAGACTCCAGGTAATAACGATTCAACTCTCAATTTCCTCTCCTTAGACCCCATCTATACAATAAAAGTTTTTGCAATTCATTCCAGTTATTGATATTAATTTGCATTAGTGGAGTCAATCTATCCTAAGTGGTCTGCTACTGTCAAGGGGTAATTGCAAACATTTTTTGGTAAAAAGAGGAAATGGGGCCGGGTTATTTCAACGAAAACCCTCCCTGAGTCGGGATTGAATGGAAGTTTTGCTTGATTTATCAGGAGTTCCTAACCCTGGACTCTGAAGAATTCAGGGCTTCCCAGGGCTGGTGTTATTTCTCAATAATGAATCTTTTGTTAAAAATTCTTAGCAAATAGTTAAGAATTCTTTCAACTAGATTTTGCTTTTTTCTATCTGGCGCACCAGGGGCCAACGGTATCCCAGAATTCCCACCAGAATCAAAACCAGGGAGGCGATCGCATATAACAACGCCATCCCGGAACCGGGACCTGTACCGAAGATGCTCCCAAACCAAGGTGTTAATGCCCCCCCAGGTTGCATGGCGGGTTCAAAGAAGCCGTCGGCTAAGGGACCCGCAATTGCTGTTGCCACAGTTGAAACCACTCCTAGCCCGAAAGATTGAGCGGCAAACACCCGTCCCTGGACTTCTGGGGGGATTTTTTCCAGCCAAATTGCGGTACTGGAACTGGTTAACAGGGGAAAATTCAGAGAGGAGGACAACTGCATCGGGATCCAAATTGACAGGGATTGACCGAGGGCAAATAGGGTTTTACTGATACCCACGGCGATCGCAGACCCTAAAAATCCCTGAATCCGGTGTTTGGGTCCACCCCACCAACTCAACGCAATTGCCCCAATAATTCCGGCAATTCCCGCCGCTGCACTCACCATCCCCAGCACTTCGGCATTCCCATCGGTGCGGGCTAAAATAGTAGACCGATGCATCACTGCGCCGAAATCGTGAGCGAACCAAAACAGCAACTCTAATCCGAAAAATCCGAATAAGGATGCCCGGGCCATAATATAACGACAGCCAAACGTGAGTTCATGCCAAAGTTTTGGCTGTTCAGAAGTCACCTCACTTCGGGGGGGTTGAGGGATTTTGACCAAAAGCACCGTACTCACCCCGACGGCAAAGGTCAATAAGTCAATAGCGGCAATTCCCGCCAATCCGGTGATGGGGTACAGGGCACCGGCAAAGGCGGGGGCTAAAATACTCGGCCCGTAATGCAGCATGGATTTCATGCTGCTGACCCGGACATAGTGCTGTTTCGGGACCATCAAACTCACTGACGCAGAATAGGCTAATTGTTGGATTTCCCCGAAAATGCCATTGATGCCATTAATCAGGAACAGATGCCAGAGTTGCAGTTGACCGACTGCTGCTAACAGCAAAATTGCCAAGGTGGACAGTGCGGCAATGGAATCGCCTACAATGATCGCCACTTTGCGATCGCTGCGATCGATCAGAGCCCCGGCAAATAAGGCGACGGCTAAACTCGGCAGTTGGGTAAACACCGTCACCAACCCTAGGGCCGTGGCTGATCCGGTCACTTCCCAGGTCCAGACAATCAAGGCAAAATTGGTCATTCGACTTCCAAAGGTGGAGACCAACTGACCCAGCCAAACGGTAATAAAAGTACGCATGGGGATCCAGGGTAACAGAATAGGTAAGGGATGAATCGAGGCAGTTTTTTCGGCTGCCTGTATGTATGCCTGAGTCGTCGCCGTCCCTGCCGATCCGAACTCAGCGTAATTCAGCGAGAATTTGGGCTGTATTAGCCGCTGCGTTCGGGTCGGTTATTAATCTATTCTTCTATCGCATATTGTTTGAGTTCCTCTTCCGAGACATACTCTAAAGCGGATATGTGAGTGGCAGACAGGACAACGGGGGGTGCGACTCCGGCATCGAGGGCTTCTTTCCAGCGAGAGGCGCACAAACACCACCGATCGCCTGGTTTTAAGCCGGGAAAATTAAACAAGGGAACCGGGGAGGTCAAATCATTTCCCCGCTGTTTGCTGAAGGTGAGAAACTCTTCGGTGACTTGTGCACAAACGACATGAGCACCGTAGTCTCCGCCTCCGGTGTTACATTTTCCATCTCGATAATATCCCGTCATGGGGGAGGTGCAGCAATTTTCCAGTTTTCCCCCTAGTACATTGGTTGCTTCTGTCACGACTGCCTATTCTCCAGTTGATTTGCATTGCTTCCTAGAATAGCCGGATTAACTTACTCTTGGCAAGGGTTCCGGTTATTCCACTTTGGAAAGTTTACAAGTCTTTCAGGGATTCTTGATAGATACTGTGCAGTAAATTTTCTAGTTTCTCTTCGGGACAGCATTCAATGATGGCTTCATAAACGTCCCATAATTTAGCGGCGGTTTCTCCCAGGGTGGGACTCATTTCCCAGACATCTTGTACCCACTCTCTGGGGGGTTCTTCATCAAAAATTAGCCGTTCTAATAATTGTTTGGCTTCAGTTCTCGTAATTGCCATCGGTTCGAGGGATAAACAACAGGGGATGATAATTTTACCATAGTTTAGGGTGGCGGGATAAGATGGCGGATGGAGTTGTTCACCCGCCAAAGGGTTGATTTAGGAATGACCCACGAGTTTATCCCGCAGTTTCTTGATGCGATCGCGCAATTTGGCTGCCTCCTCAAATTCCAGCTTTTTGGCTGCCTCTTTCATCTGGAGTTCCAGTTTAGAAATGGCTTCTGGAATGTCTTCTAAGGGCAATTCTTGAAGGGCGAGGGTCAGGGAATCCACCCCCTCGGCTTCCGCAGCATTTAAGCGGCGCGAAACGTCTAAAAAGGCCAAAATGGCATTACTGGATTTCTTGATAATGGTTGTGGGGGTAATGCCATGCATCTGATTGTAGGCGGTCTGAATTCCGCGTCGGCGATCGGTTTCTTCGATCGCCAAGGTCATGCTGTTGGTCATGTTATCGGCATAAATGATAGCTTGTCCCCGGATATGACGGGCGGCGCGTCCGATGGTTTGGACGAGGGACCGATGCGATCGCAGAAATCCTTCTTTATCCCCATCTAAAATTGCCACGAGAGACACCTCCGGCAAGTCTAACCCCTCCCGTAACAAGTTGACCCCAATCAACACATCAAATTCCCCTTCCCGCAAGTCCTGGAGAATCTCAATCCGTTGGATGGAATTAATATCCGAGTGCAGATAACGCACCCGAATTCCTCGGTCCTGGAAATACTCCGTGAGGTCTTCCGCCATGCGTTTGGTTAAGGTGGTGATTAGGACTCGTTCATTGCGTTTCACTCGGTCTTTAATCTCACCTAACAAATCATCCACTTGACCCTCCGTGGGACGGACAAAGATTTCGGGGTCTACAACTCCCGTGGGTCGAATAATCTGTTCGATGACTTCCCCGGCAGATTGTTCGATTTCCCAGTCCCCAGGGGTGGCAGAGACGAAGATACATTGATTCATCTTGTCCCAAAATTCCTCGGCTTTTAAAGGTCGGTTGTCCGCAGCAGAGGGGAGGCGAAATCCATGTTCGATTAAGACCAGTTTTCGGGCGCGATCGCCATTGTACATTCCCCGAATTTGCGGGACGGTGACGTGAGATTCATCCACCACCAATAACCAATCTTTGGGGAAATAATCTAGTAAACATTCCGGGGGGTCTCCCGCTTCTCGTCCGGCCATGTGACGGGAATAGTTTTCCACGCCGTTGCAATATCCCACTTCTCGCAGCAGTTCCAGGTCGTAGCGAGTGCGTTGTTCTATCCGTTGTGCTTCGACTAATTTGCCCGCTTTTTCTAGTTCCTGGAGGCGGTCTTCGAGTTCCAGTTCGATCGCCTGACAAGCTGCTTCTAGGCGGTCATCGGGGGTGACAAAGTGACGTGCTGGATAGATACTTAATGTATCGAGACTGGCGAGAATCCCCCCGGTGACGGGATCGATGTAGCGAATGGCCTCGATTTCGTCCCCGAAGAACTCGACGCGAACAATTCGGTCTTCATAAGCGGGTCCGATTTCTAGGACATCCCCTTTGACTCGGAAGCGTCCTCGACCCATTTCTACGTCATTGCGATGATATTGGATACCGGCGAGGTCGCGCAAGAGTTGCCGGGGTTCGAGTTCTTGTCCGACTTGTAAGGGAATGGCGGCGTTGAGGTATTCTGAGGGCATTCCTAACCCGTAAATGCAGCTAATCGAGGCGACGACGATCACATCCCGGCGTTCAAACAGCGATCGCGTGGCCGAATGCCGCAGCATATCGATTTCCTCGTTAATGGCGGAGGTTTTTTCGATATAGGTATCGGTGACGGCGATATACGCTTCGGGTTGATAGTAGTCGTAATAGCTGATAAAGTATTCGACGGCATTATGGGGAAAAAATTGCCGCAATTCGTTACAAAGTTGGGCGGCGAGGGTTTTATTATGGGCGAGAACGAGGGTGGGTTTCCCCACTTGTGCGATCGTCGAGGCAATGGTAAAGGTTTTCCCAGTTCCGGTGGCACCTAAGAGGGTTTGATAGGGTTTTTCCCCTTGGATACCTTGGACCAGTTTGGCGATCGCTTGGGGTTGGTCCCCTGTCGGTTGATAGGGCGCTTCAAGACGAAAGGGTTGCATAGTCGGATGGAGGATGAGTTCTTTCCTATTGTAGAGCGTTGTTGAGGGAAATATCGACTCAAAATAGGAATCCCTGTTGATGCTTTAGAACGGGTGCAGGACTTGCACCCCGTTGGAAATGTCCTCCGCCCCAATGGGTAGGTCCCATTCAGGAACGATACCGCTTTCTGGATCGAGGGGATGGGTGAGACTGCTTCTCTTCTTCCCTTATTTTTTAGTTTTTTTTAAAGAAAGATATGTCGGAGGATAGATGGCATTTTGGGGATGGGATTGCTAGTATGAATTTAAGGCTAAATATTTAAGTCTATGACCCCAATAAGTTAGCCCCTAAAATAAAGATAAAAGGGAGAAATTAAGATGAGTATTGAAAATCGCATGAAAGCCACAGCTAAGAATATCGAAGGAAAAGCCCAAGAAGCCTTGGGTGATTTGACGGGAGACCCCAAGCAAAAAATGGTGGGTAAAGCCAAGCAAATCCAAGCCAATATTGAGCATGGGGCGGAAAATTTAAAAGAAGAACTGGATGTCAAGAGAACTCAAATAGAAGAGTTGTAAGTCCGTTAGCTGAAGAGGGGCAGAGTATTAATACTCTGCCTCTTTTTTATTTGATAAAAGCTGATAACCCCCAAATTAGCTAAAATGGAATAGTAATCTGCTAATATATCAGCGATCCCCGCTTAGAAGTCTTCAGGAGTAGGGCGAGAATATATCCATTGATAGATGCTTTTCCTTCGTTATCCTTGCTAATCTCAATACAGATAAAACGCAGTCAAAAAGACGGAGAATAATATGAGCGCTGAAGATAGAGTTAATGCAACGATGAAGAATGTCGAAGGGAAAGCGCAAGAAGCGTTAGGAAACGTGACCGGCGATCCCAAGGATCAGGCTGAGGGCAAAATGAAGCAAACTGAGGCCGAAGCCAAACACGCCAAAGAAGACATCAAAGATAACATCAAAAAAGCGATCGACTAGAGCTTAATCTTTGAAGAGAGGGAAGGGCGGGGAGCATCCCTGTCCTTCCCTCAACTCTGAACCCTTTTGCGTGAGGGTGAAGGGAAGCTTCCGATGCGCCCTGTTTAAAAGGAGTAATCGGAAGAGTCATCAATCTTTTGTTTAAAGGTTTGTTGACAGGGGTCAGTCCAGAAATTTTACAAGAAATCTATCAATTCACCTTTAAATCAACTGGCATCCCTTGACAACGGATTTGATATTACTATAAAATTTGGAGGAAAATTCAGGTGAGTGTGTTTAAGCGAGTTCAGAAAGGGTTGACTGCTTTGGTCTTGGTATTAGTCCTGAGCTTTGTCACCGCTTGTAGTGTGGGAACCCCAACGGCGCAGCAACCGAACCGCCTCTCCCCATCGGTGACGAGTCCGCACAATTATTCGCAACTCGAACGCGGTAATACTCAAACTGGGGAGAATTTTGGCAACTGGGTGGTCCGAAATGCCAAAGGGCTGGTTCAAGATGCTTATGTGCGAGATAATGATAAGTTAGGCGTGGTGATTACGCCGGAAGTTCGACCGAATGAAGTGCGAGAGTTAGCCCGATCGCTGGCTCAAGGCTTTCATCACAATTTCCCCAATCGGAATTTAAAAGTCTTGGTCTATGCACCGGATAAACAACTGATTCTGACGGCGGATTATGATGTGCAGTCCCAGCAGATTCAGTATAAAGCGGGATAGAGGTTGAGTCAAATCGCAACAGTTTTGACGAGCTATCTTATCTATCGATGGAATAAATTAGGAGAATGATATGGCGACGAGTGATGAATATAAACGGGAAATTATGGGCGATTTGGCAAGAGGCGATCGCGAGATGATGCCGAATGCTCCCCAAACCGAGGATTATCACAGTTTTGATGATTTTGCCCAGCGCTCGACTCGGGAAGAGCGTCAGCGCTTATTTGGCGAGTCTCTGCAACACGATCGCATTCCTCCGGCCCAGATGGAACCGGAACTGCGAAAAGCGATCGCCCAAATTAAGCCCGATGAACGGGATGATGTGGCGCAGGAGTTCTTTAAAGAACTGAAAAAACGCGGACTCAGCGATCGCGATTTAGAAAAACAACTCTCTCTTTCGACTCATCATGCCAAGAAAATGTCGGCCGATGATGTTTCTAAATTAGCCGCATTTGCCTATCACGCTCATCCTGATATTTTCCGGGATGTTTTAGCGGATAAACCCTGGATGATGAAGTTTTTGAGTAATCCGTTAGTCGCGGCGATTATGGGAATTGCTGCTGCCAAATGGCTGAGTAATCGCAAGTAAGGCGAGCATTTGGCGGATTGAATAAATTGGGGGCCAAGGGGCGATGCGTTGCGATCGCCCCTTGGCCCTTTTGTCGGATCCCCCCCTGCCGAATCGGCAAGAATCCGAGGATGACCGAGGAACACCTATCCTCGCTTATCATCCCGATAAGATTTTTTTGGAGGCTTTTACAAAAATTTACAGTAATGTAGAGTGCGATCAACTCGTCTGTAGATCCTTCAACCCGTATAATTAAGGCTTAAGTTAGAACCCTAAAAAAGATCTGACAGCGAAAGCTAGTATCCGACTCATAACATAAGGCCCCCTATCGCCATCGATGAGGTAGAAACTTACCGATTCAACCGTGCTAAAACAGGGCGGAAACGAGACGGATTTTCAGGAGCAAAGGAAAACTAACCGAGTGTTTTTGGAGGAGAATCCCGAGATGGCGGATAGCGCGATCGCTGATGAGACTGAGACAACCAACCCAGAAAACGAACCCCAAGATAGTATGAAGAAAATACAAGATAAATTACCTGAAAAAGCCACCCCGGAAGGCATTCAGCTCTATCGTCAAGGGGGTTTACCCGGAAACCGCCCCATCGGACTGAGCAACTTTGAGATTTCTGACAGTATCAACCTGTCCGGCAATCGTCCCGTTGAGGCCAGTAATTTTATCGTAGCCGATACCTTAAACTCCTCGGGGATTCGTCCAATTGGGGCGAGTATGATTCACGTCGCCCACTCCATGCAGGTGTCTGGAAATCGTCCGATTACAGAAAGCACCATCCTCATGAACTGCGATCATCTCATGGGAAACCGGCCCATTTGCTCCAATGAAGGGGATGACACCGATGGAATGATGGGTTTCCTCGATTAACCTCCAAGGGGGAATCAGGGCATAACTATTGATCGATTCTATAGCAATTTTCACATTGATGAGGTCCGTCTATTCGATCGCCCCTAGCCCTCCTTAAAAAAGGGGGGGGGACCGGGAAAGTCCCCCTTTGTAAGGGGGATTTAGGGGGATCCTTCATGGACTTCACCACTAAGAGAAAGGCTATACCTGCCACAGGGCGATCGTCTGGTCCCAACTCCCCGAAACCAGCACTCGCCCATCGGGACTAAAGGCCAGCGATCGCACGGCATCGGAATGTCCCACCAGGGAGGCAATTTGTTCTCCCGTTTTCCCATTCCACAGGGCCAAAGTTTTATCCCAACTCCCGGAAGCGAGTCTCTCTCCATCGGGATGAAACCTCACCGCATTCACCCCATCGGAATGTCCCACCAGGGAGGTGATTTGCTTTCCCTTCTGGTAATTCCACAGGGCCACGGTTTTATCCCAACTGCTAGAGGCCAAAACCTGTCCATCGGGACTAAATGCGACCTCCGTCACCCCCGCAGAATGCCCCGTGAGGGTCCGTAATTTTTCCCCAGTCTGTAAATTCCACAGGGCAATCTGACTATCGGTACTGCCTCCAGCTAAAATTTTGCCATCAGGACTAATCGCCAGGGACTGAATCTCCCCAAGTTTCTCCCCATTCAAGGTAACCGTCCATTCATTTCTACCTGTCGCCATATTCCAGCCTTTCAGACGGAGATCGCCACTGGTACTCACCAGAGTTTTGCCATCGGGGGCCATTGCCAGGGCTAAAACAGGTTCCTGATGACCGCCAAACCATCGCCCCAACTGGCGAATCGGCTTAAACTTACCCAAATCCCAAACCTGAATCTTTTTATCCGTCCCACAACTGACTAAACTTTGACCATCTGGGGAAAAACTCACCCCCAGAACCGATCCAGAATGTCCGGAAAGGGTATGGAGTTTTTGACCCGACTTCAGATCCCACAGGGCGATCGTCTGGTCTAAACTGCTGCTGGCGAGGGTTTTCCCATCCGGGGAGACTGCCACCGAACTCACCCGGTCTAAGTGGCCCGAGAGGGTTTCAACCCATTGCCATATCTTATGTTCAGGCATTATAATTTTTGGAATCTTAGTGGTTTTGCTGATTATTGTACCGGCAATCGGATAAACTGCCGACAATCAATCTCAACCTTAAGCAGCGCGATTCATCTTAACCTTCTGCAGTGCTGTATTCACCACCAAGGGTAGGGTAATCTCAAAGACCGACCCTCGCCCCAGTTCGCTTTCCACGGCGATCGCCCCTCCCATCATCTCGCAAAATGTTTTCACCAACGCTAAACCCAATCCCGTCCCGCCATACTTGCGCGTGGTCGAATCATCCCCCTGGACAAAGGGTTGAAACAGTTGGGCGATTTGTTCAGCACTCATGCCAATTCCCGTATCCCGGACGTGAAAGACAATCCAGGGCGTTTCCCTCGGGGGCAAAGGAGTAGAATTTAGGGTGACCTGTTCCCCGGGATTCTCTTGCGGATTTTTAATCCTCACCTCTAAAATAATCTTGCCATTTTCTGTAAATTTAGCTGCATTACTCAGCAGGTTTAAGAGGATTTGCCGGACTTTGGTGATATCTGCCGTCATCATCCCCATCTTTTCAGGATAATCTACTCGGATAACATTGCCATTACTCAGCAACAACGGTTCAACGGTAGTGACCACCTCATGAATCAACTGGGGGACATCGAAGGTATCCAGACACAAGTCCATTTTGCCCGCTTCAATTTTAGAAATATCTAAAATATCACTGACGATATTCAAGAGATTTTTGCCCGCAATGTTAATTTTTTGGAGGTCGCTAATTAACTGTTCATCGGCGAGAATCTCCTCCACCTCTTCTTGCAGCAGTTCGCTATAACCCACGATCGCATTCAGTGGCGTTCGCAATTCGTGGCTCATATTGGCTAAAAAGGTGCTTTTCGCTCGACTGGCTGCTTGTGCGGCATAAACCGCTGCCTCTAATTCTAAACTGTGTTCTTCCACCTGGCGAGAACGCACTTCTAACCCTTTGAGTAAACAGTTTACCTGTTGTGCCATTGTATTCAGGGTGGAAGAGAGTACCCCAATTTCATCTCCAGAAACCAGAGGCGATCGCGCGCTTAAATCCCCAGAAGCTAATCGTTGCGCGGTTTTAGTCACTCCATTTAAGGCCCGAGTAATTCGGGAAATCACAAAAAAGGCTACACCCATTGAGACAATGCTCAACAGCAGCAGCATTAGTAATAAATATTGACTCCGTTGCGCTGCCGCCATCACTGCATAGCCCCATTCCAACATTTCCTCCGGGGGTGTAGACATTTGCTCAACCCGCTGAATTAAGGCGGCGATATTCCTCTCAATTTCCGTTGCAGTCCGCCACTCCAGAACCAAAGCAACCCAGGCGATCGCCACTAAAGTGCTAAATAAGCTCATCAGTTTGGCATTAATTCCCCAGCGGAATCCCCGTTGAGAGAGACCTGCGGCCCAAGGATAGCGGGATAAAAAGGGGTCAGGGGCGACTGCCTCTTGAGAGTTCCAAATTTCCCCGATCGCCCCATCGGGCTTGATTTGTCCAATGCGGACGGTGTTCCACAGATGCTGGGTTTTGCCATCCAGTTTGACTAACCCTTTTGGGGTGACCAATTCTATATTTTTGGCCGCTGCCTTCACCTTCAATACTTGGGTAGACTGGGCTTTTTCCACGGCTTTTTTCCATAAATAGACCCCCAGATACCCCGAGGCGATCGGGTCGGAGGTAACGCGATCGCTGCCATATTTGGCTTTATAGGCCCTCACGAATTTCTGGTTTTCCAGAGTATCGATGCTTTGAAAGTAATTCCACGCCACCAGATGTCCGGCGATCGCCGAAGGTCCTATTTCCCGAACCTCCGCCTCGGCAACACTCACGGACATCACCAGCAATTCATCCGGGGTCAACCCCGCTTGATTTAACTCTCGGAAAAAGGCCACATTGGTATCGCCATTGAGGGTATTAAGCACCGCATCCGGTTGTACCGAAAGAATATGGGCGATCGCCGTACTCACCTCCTGGGAACCCAAGGGAATGTATTCTTCCCCCGCTAAAACCGCATCTTGGGCTACTAACTGCGCTTTAATAATTTGATTCGCACTCCGGGGGAAAATATAATCTGACCCGAGTAAATAAATGTGGCGAAAGCCCCGATCCAATAAATATTGCACCGCCGGAACGATTTGTTGATTAGGTGCTGCACCCGTATAGAAAATATTGGGAGACTGTTCTAATCCTTCATATTGCACCGGATAGAATAACAATCCATTTAATTCCTCCAAAATCGGGAGTACCGCTTTGCGTGAGGCAGAGGTCCAGCAGCCAAAAATGACCTCAACTTGCTCCTGAGTGAGTAATTGTTTGGCTTTGTCTGCAAAGGTTTTTAAATTGCTTTCCCCATCGGCAATCACCGCTTCTAAGGGGCGGCCCAGTACCCCACCTGCCGCATTAATTTCTTCAATTGCTAACAAGGTGGCATCTTTGACAGATACTTCCCCGATCGACATCGTACCCGTTAGGGAATGTAACACCCCGACTTTAATGGGTTTATTCAGGGATTTGACGCGATCAGGCACTGGAAAAATCCGCTCATACATAGGGTATTGAGTAACGTTCGTGAGGGGTGGTTAGAGTCTAGTGATAGGTCAGGTCCCAACAACAACAGGTTGTCATCAGCGCAATGCCACCCTGGGGCGATCGCCGTGCAGGGATAACCGGGGACCTCTCAATTTGGCATGGGTGCTTCGGACTGGCTTCAAAGGCAAGCCAAAGCAGATTGGCCAAATCCGTTCAAATCAAATAACCGATGACTCCTTAATCTCCAAACTGTACTGTAGGCTACCGAAATCCACCGCAGTCCAGGGGTGCCAAAGGGCAGGGGATTACTGGACATGATGGTAGCCTTACTCCTCTAATCTAGCAGCGATCGATATCACCAATGAAACCCATCTTCTGCACCCAGGGGCAACTCGTCAAAATACCGGGAAAGCGCCTATAGTAGTGATCTGCTACTAATTTTTATCCCAGAGGTTATTCATGTCCCGGTTTCGCTTTTTTTCGCTGACTTTAGCTTGCTGTTTGATATTCGGTTTTGGATTGTTCGGTTGTACCAGCCCCAATGGCACGAGTGCCAATTCCGACCTCGAAGCACAAGTCTTGGAGATTATTCGGAATAATCCCGAAGTCATTATTGAATCCGTCCAAGCCTATCAGGAGGCCCAACAAAATGATGTTCAGCAAGCAAGGCAGGCTTTCTTACAGCAAATGAGTACCAACCCGGGGGCAATTATCGGGAATTCTCCCGTTAAAGGTGCTTCCCAGAGAAATATCGTGATTGTGGAATTTTCCGACTTTCAATGTCCGTTTTGTGCCAAAGCTCACGAAACGGTGAATCAGTTTATGGCTAAACATCAGTCTGAGGTCACTTTGACTTACAAGCATCTGCCATTGACTCAGATTCATACCCAAGCCCTGCCCGCAGCACAAGCCGCTTGGGCCGCTGGACAACAGGGGAAATTCTGGGAATATCATGATGCATTATTCCAACAGCAACAGCAGTTGGGAGAACCGTTATATGGGACCATCGCCCAAACCTTAAATTTAGATTTGGAGAAATTTAACAGCGATCGCCAGAGTGAAAATGCCCAAGCGGCCATTGAGGAAGACCTCATCCTCGCCCGCAAATTAGGCATTAATGGAACCCCGTTCTTTTTCATGAATGAAGAACCTTTCTCCGGGGCTGTGGAATTGTCGGAAATGGAAACAATTTTAGCTCGAATTAAAAGCGCCGGAAGATAAATTATTCCCCCATCCCCTGACGAGTCCGGGCAGATTTCTCCCCGATTAGGACAACAACAACCCTCCAGGTCGCTTGCCCAATTGAGCCGCCATTTGCGCGACCTGGAACCCCATAAGCCAACAGACAGTCTTTAATAAAATTTTTCCTCAGATAGGCGGTCCAAATCCCTTCTCACCCTCGGTAAAATCCCCCCATCTGTTCCATAAAAGGTCAGCCAATATTTTGAGTTTCCCGCCAGTTGGGGCGATTGTTTACAGTCCCACCCATTACTGAACAGAAGGGGGGTGAGGAAAATCCCAAATGTTTTCTAGGTAGCGTTCTGTGGAGGCAGGAAAGGGGCTGTTCAGGGGAAACCGGGTGGGAATATCTCCGCCCTAGACAACAGGGCATCCCCTTCCAACGGGTCAGTCCGGGCAAACCTGGGCGATGGGCGTCGGGTTTCTCTAGGGCCATCAAATCCCCTCCCCTGTCCTAAAGAGTCCAATCGCCATCGGATATCCACGTTTGGGGGAGTTTTTCGGCTATAATCCCATAACCTGAATTCTCTGTGGAGACTCGGTTAAAGGCTGCATCTTACTGAATCGAGACCCGTCAATTATAATTGGAGATAATTCTCCGGTTGCCAAAAAATTTACGGTGCGA
Organism: Laspinema palackyanum D2c; assembly: GCF_025370875.1. Classification (NCBI taxonomy): domain Bacteria; kingdom Bacillati; phylum Cyanobacteriota; class Cyanophyceae; order Oscillatoriales; family Laspinemataceae; genus Laspinema; species Laspinema palackyanum. The sequence goes on along the minus strand of NZ_JAMXFD010000020.1, from coordinate 25,894 downwards.
TCGCCCATCTTATAACATGGAAAATCGATGAAAGGGCCATTTATTCAGATCAATCCACCCCCTAAAGTTGAGAATTTCCCCCTTGGGCAGTGGCAACTTGTCGTTGATCCGAACACCTCAAGTGTTTAAGAGTAGAGTGTTGGCGATCGCCACCCATAACCCCATCCACTACCTGTCCAGTATCACCGAACGCCAAAGGAATAGTCCGATTGTCTGGGTCCAGTTATTTTGGCAGACTGGAGAAACGGCGATCGGTCGGTTTAATCCCAACTGGAATTATTTCCCCCAATCCTTCCTCATTGAACTCAACTTCAGCCGAGGATTCCACTCTTTGTACCCCTATTCAGATCTCAGACAACATAACTTATGACCAGTGGCGCTTTACCCAATGGGCAGCAGCCAGATTCCCCCAATCTGGACGGGCAGTCCACACCCCTTTATAAAAATGAAGAAATTATTTATAACTTTTTCCTCAACTTGGTGACCACGACTTCTCCGGAAATCGTCACCATCGAGTTTAAAACCTTATTCGTTGAGTTTGTAAATACCGATAAAAACACCGATGCTTGGAATGTCCTGTTTCGGATTATTTATGCGGAAGATGAAGACAAATTTCATAAAATTCTCAATCGCTGTTGTTACATCCTCGTCAACAATTGGCAATCGAATCGCAACAATGCCGCCATTCAGGACCTGATCCAAATGTTTCAGGACAAAACGATTGGGTCCTATACCGCTTCCATGAGTTTGCACCGACTCCGAAGCTGGTTAGCTAATTTTTCCAATAGCGACGATTACAAAGCCCTCGAACTGTTTGCCTCGCGCAGCGAAGACGGTCCGTGGAGTCATCGCTATTCCAGTTACTTATTAGCTCATCAATCGGTCTTTGGCAAGTCCAAAGAACAAAAAGAAGCCGCCAAAGCCCTCTCTCGCCAACTCAAAGAACGGTTTAAATTTGACCTCGCCATGTACACCGCGCGGTCCCAAGCTCAAATCGTGCCTCCAGAAGTCACGAACAAAAATCCGACGGGTTTGGGCAATGATGTCCTCCGACTAATTAAAACGGTGGTTGCTAAACGCGGTCCTTACAATTATGTCAATTTGGCCAATATTTTTCTCAATCAAACTCAAGGAGTTACTTACAAATCGTTCAAAATTGCCCTTAAAAAATATTTAATATTTTCTGTAGAACATCAAACTTTTGTAGATACAATTAACAATAAATTATCTAATAAACTATTGGCACTAGCTCAAAATAAGGACAATGAAATATTAACCCCATTATTGCTAGAAGCAACCTGTAAAAAAACCATTGAATTTTTAACCACTGAAACCGGCAAAGAACCCTCCTTGCTATTTATTCTGTTATTGGCAAACGGCAATCCCATGACCTTAGCGATCGTCCTGTTGAAGCTGGTTTTAATCTGTAAATCCTGTTCCCCTCACTTAGAAGCCTGTTTAGCCAATTTAATCCGCTACTATGAAGAACAGTCTCAAACGGAATGCAAGTGGCTGATCAACTTTTTAGAAGTTGTGCGAATTACCTTCGCCATTTATGCCGATAACGTGGAATATAACGTAGTGAGATGGGATGGAGACTCGACCACCGGCTTCTCCGATAGTGAGAATGAAAGATACCGAATTTTTTCCTCGGTGAAGCGCCCGATCGCAGAACCCGAGGAGGAAGGATAAAGCGCACTCCGGTGGGAAAAGCGTTACACTTTGGCGATAATACCTTGATGATTTGATATTCATGCTTTCATCCGAAACCCAAAGACCCAATCTACCCTCACCTGTTGCCACCACTGCCCTGGATGTGGGCGGCATGAAATGTGCCGGTTGTGTCCAAGCAGTAGAACGTCAACTCACACAACAACCCGGGGTGATTTCCGCCCGGGTCAATTTGGTCACGGAAGTGGCCGCAGTGGAGTATGAACCAGACAAAATTGACCCGGCACAACTGGCCCAAAAGTTGACCTCATCGGGATTCCCCACAGAACTGCGTTCTACCACCCCCGATATCCAAGGGGAGAATGTCCAAACCAATCGCCACCGCCAATCTATTCGCACCGCCATCTGGAATCTGGCAGTCGCCACCCTGTTAATCCTCCTCTCCGGACTCGGACACCTCGGCCAACTCGGACTCCTCAACCAGATCGGATTCCATTGGGCCTTAGCAACAGCGGCGATCGCCATTCCAGGCCGTCCCATCCTAGTTGAAGGGGTCCGCGCCTTATGGCGCAACAGTCCCAACATGAATACCTTAGTGGGATTAGGCGCACTCAGTGCCTATCTCGCCAGTTGCATCGCCTTCCTGTTTCCCCAACTCAAATGGGAATGCTTTTTCGATGAACCCGTGATGTTACTCGGATTTATCCTCCTCGGACGCACCTTAGAACAACTGGCAAGACAGCGCGCCGCCTCCTCCCTCCAGGCCCTAATCTCCCTCAAACCCGCCACCGCCCGCTTAATCACCACCCCCCTCTCTCCCACAACTGATTCCGATTCCCCCCTCTTCACCCTGGAAATCAGCGCCGATCGCGTCAAAGTCGGCGAATTTGTCCAAGTCCTCCCCGGAGAAAAAATCCCCGTAGATGGGGAAATCATCTCCGGCAGTACCACCATTGATGAGTCCATGTTGACCGGCGAATCCCTCCCGGTCCTCAAACAAACCGGCGATCCCGTCGTTGGGGGCACCCTGAATCAGTCCGGCGTCATCGCCATCCGCGCCACCCGCATTGGGGGAGAAACCACCCTCGCGCAAATTGTCGCCCTCGTAGAAGAGGCCCAAACCCGCAAAGCACCGATTCAACACCTCGCCGATACCGTCGCCGGATACTTTACCTACGGCGTCATGGCGATCGCCACGGTGACCTTTGCATTCTGGTACTTCATCGGCACCCACCTCTTCCCCCAAGTCTTACAACCGGCGATGCAGTTGACCCCCCTCTTACATCAGGGAGCTCACCTCCATTCCCTGATGGAACCGACTTCCCCCTTATTACTCAGTTTAAAACTGGCGATCGCCGTCTTAGTCATCGCTTGTCCTTGTTCCCTGGGACTCGCCACCCCCACCGCCCTCCTCGTCGGCACTAGCATGGGTGCAGAACGGGGATTACTGATTCGCGGAGGAGACATTCTCGAAGGGGTCGCCCAAATTAATACCGTGATTTTTGATAAAACCGGCACTCTCACCACCGGGGAACCGGAAGTCACCGATTGTCTCTGCATTGACTCGGTTGATGCCAGCGAAATGCTGCAACTCGCCGCTACAGTGGAAAGCGGAACTAATCATCCCCTCGCCAAAGCGATTTTAATCGAGTCCAAAACCCAGAATCTCCCCCTCCTCCGTGGCGATTGCTTTCAGACGGAACCAGGATGCGGGGTTTCCGCAACGGTGGAGAATGATTCTATCCTGTTGGGAACTGAGGACTGGTTTAGGCAACAGGGGATAGAGATTTCCCCAGACTGGAGTACCCGGATCCGAGGACTGGCCGAAGCGGGTAAAACCGTGGTGTTAGTGGGGAGAGGGGGAGAATTAATTGGGTGTATTGCTGTGCGCGATCGCCTGCGAGAGGATGCTCAATCCACCTTGGATGCTTGTCGGGAAATGGGATTACGGGTGATGATGGTAACTGGCGATCGGCCAGAAGCGGCCCAGGCGATCGGGCAATCCCTGGGACTCAACCCCACGGATATCCTCGCGGGAGTCTCTCCTGCCGGTAAAGCAGAGGCGATCGGGCACCTCCAATCCCAGGGTCAATGCGTCGCAATGGTCGGAGATGGTATTAATGATGCCCCTGCCTTAGCGCAAGCGGATATTGGCATCACTTTAAATGCCGCCACCGACGTTGCTGTAGAAACCGCAGGTATTGTTTTAATGCGCGATTCTCTCCTGGATGTGGTCAGTTCTATCCACCTAAGTCGCGCCACCTTTCGCAAAATTCGGCAAAACTTATTTTGGGCTTTCGCTTACAATATCCTCGGCATTCCCGTCGCTGCCGGTCTGTTACTGCCTCTGTGGGGAATCTTATTAAATCCCGCCACTGCCGGTGCATTCATGGCCTTCAGTTCCGTCAGTGTCGTCACTAATTCCCTACTGTTGCGCCGCACTGATTAGCCTTTTGGCAGAATTACAAAAAGCCCCCCTTCTTAAGGGGGGTTGGGGGGATCTCTCCGGAATGAAAGCAAGAGGTCTACTCTAAATCGGCTCCCATTGCCCCTAATTGGGAACCGATACCCCGATTAACTCACGGCAGTTTCTAAAAGGTCCCAATAGCGATTTTCGGCGATCGCCTCTGATAGCAGATTAAACATTTGCCGACAACGGTTATCTAAATGCAGGGGCAATTCTTCATTTTTCATCACCACATTCATGCGTACTTCATCTTCCACCCCAGCGGTTCTATTGATTAACACTTCCACAGTCACTATCTTAGTAAATGGCACTTCTCCCGGTTGTTCCCGAGCCATAATATAGTCGGCAGTTTCGTAAATAATATTCAAATTCGCAGCCTCTAAAATTTCTCCTAGCAAGGGCCGGAAATTTTCCAGGGGAACTGCAACGATAAATAAGCCAGTGTAGCGAGCCATTATGTAATTAGGGGCGTTCAACGGTTTGATTCTCCTGATCATACTCAATTAAGACTCTTAATTCAGGATGATGAAGAGATGGACATTTTGAGGGGCTGTTTGCTCCCTTGCTTAACCGGACTGACCCCTTCTATCTCTATGAGGTAGGGGCGATTCTCATATCACCTCAACCTTTAGACTTAAATAGGCTTTACTTGGCATCAGTCCGGTCAATTCACCGCAGACAACAATCTCCGGTGCTAATTTTCAGACTAACCCAGAGTTATCACCCGCAGGCTAAACCTGAGCCCGTCTAAAAAATTAGTTATTGGCGATGTTAAGTGCTTTTTCCGATTGGGTCAACTGTACCGGGTCACGGGTCATCATCTTGACGAGGGTAACCGTTTATCCTTCATCTTGGCATCCCGCATCCTTGATGCTGATAAAGCGGGATTTTACTGATAGGATAGGGCTTAAAAAATTGGGGCTGACCGCAACGCCGTCTTACCTCAGCTTCTGACCTGGAAAAACCAGGTGGGCATCGCGGCTCATAGCTTTACGTTTCCGGATACAATGTCCGGTTTACGGCCACTAGAACTCTACGATTCCCTTATAAATTAAGGCATAGATCATAAAACACTATTGGCAGTCACCAACGTTGCAGTTCAGCTATCTCATTGTAATCTATTTCAGGGAAATGACAAGGGGGGCTCGGGAATAATTTAAAAGGACCCAGGATACCAGATGGATTCTATCTGCTGGGCGAGTTCCTGACACTGCTGCTGTAAGGCGTTTCCAGATACCCCCTGGACGATCGCCGTTACATGACCCATTTTGCGCCCGGGACGGGATTGAGTCTTGCCATACCAATACAGATGCGCCCCGGGAACTGCCCGGAGTTGCTGCTGTTTTGCCTCATAGTCGTCCTCAGACGCCTCATATCCCAGCAAATTCACCATGACGGCACCGGCACAGTTGAGGATGGGACTCGGCAAGGGTAAATCACAAACCGCCCTCAGATGCATTTCAAACTGAGAGGTGTTGCAGGCATTGAGGGTTAGGTGGCCGCTGTTGTGGGTCCGAGGAGCAATTTCATTGACTAGGACCTGACCCTGGGGGGTTAAAAATAGTTCGATGCCGAAGATGCCGACAACCTCTAAGGCGGATAATAGACGATGCGCGATCGCCTCCACTTGAGCATTCACCTCTGGAGTGACATCCCCAGGGGCGATCGCTCTCCGGCAAACTTGCGCTTCCTGCTGGGTTTCCACCACCGGATAAATCACCACTTCCCCGGCCTGATTTCGCGCCGCCATCACCGCCAATTCCCGCTCAAAGGGGATAAATTCTTCCAGGAGTACCCCCGGGCGACCCCAACGTTCCCAGGTGGAGAGCAGGGTTTGGCGATCGCCACAGATAGCCGTTCCCTGACCATCATAGCCATGCCGTCGCGCCTTAATCACCACCTTTTCCGTAGGCAGGTCCTGGGTAGGCGGCAGTTCGGTCCCATCAAAGGCCATAAATTTGGGCACCGGCAACCCCAGCGATCGCAAATAACACCGCTGTTCATACTTATCCAAAATTGGCGCTAAAACCGACAATTTCGGGCGGAAGCGGACCCCTTGTCGTTCCAACTCCCCTAACGCCGTTAAATCCACAAACTCATTTTCAAACGTAATCACATCGCAGCGTTCAGCCAGTTGCGCCGTAGCCTGGGCATCATCAATCGGTGCTAAAATCACCTCAGAAGCTCGGGCCGCTGCGGGATCGCTATTTTTGGGGGTCTGAACCACGAGGTCGATCCCGAGTGCCTCCGCCGCATCCGCCATCATCCAGGCCAGTTGACCCCCGCCTATTACTCCAACCCGGTTTATTTTTTCAGTGCGATCGATCTGGCTCATTGTCAAGTGCAGTTGTTCTGTTTCTGTTTATTTCTAGTCTTTCAGAAAAATCCCATCCTAAACCCTTCCCCAGATTAATTTTATCCCCAAATGATAAAACGTTGGTTTTTGTGGATATTCGGCAGCCTTTTTACCCTCGGACTCATCCTCTGGGTGAACCCCGCCCGGTCTGAAAACAAGGTGGATGCGAACTGTACCTACAATGACATTTCCTTGTATGGCAAAGTGCAAGTTGTCGAGAGTTTTCCCGACTTGAAGATTCAGATGGTTGCCTCATTTCCCGACCTCCGGGTAAAAATGGTTAATTCATTTCCCGATGCTTGTGGCAAGTGGCAGGTAGTCGAGTCATTCCCGGACTTTAAAGTTCAGGTGGTTGACTCGTTTCCCGACCTCAAAATTAAATGGGTTGACTCGTTTCCAGGAATTCCTTAAAAACTGCGGCATCAGAGGTTTGGTGTAGCAAAATAGCCGGATTTAAGCCTAAATCTGTAGAGGCGATTCGCGAATCGCCTCTACAGATTTAGGGTTCAATGTTATAAATTCCGTAAGTTGTAGTTGTAGGGTGGGCACTGCCCACCGGACCTACGGTGGGCAGTGCCCACCCTACAACTGAGGGCTGTATCTTTACTGATTTTTAACCCCAAATTTTCACTCCCAAACCCGCTGCGGGGACTACTGCTAAAACTGGGGAAATCCGCGTCCAGTCCTGTCCCCTTCGAGAAAAAATAAACCCCCTATCAGATAAAATTGCCCCCCGCAATGGCAAAATAAGAGCACGCGCAAGCGTAAGGGGGCGCTTCAGCCATTGGTGCTGGTGCAATCCCGGTCATCAACGAAGGAGATTGCAATCATGCTCAAACGAATTGCCACAATTATGGTGGTCATAGTTAGTCTGGTCCTCAGCAGTTGTACGGTTTCCGCTGCCAGTGGACTCAAAAGCCATATCGATAGTACCGATGGATACGAATTCCTGTATCCCAATGGATGGGTGCCAGTCAAGGTGAATAATGGTCCCGATGTGGTCTATCACGATTTGATAGAAACCCGGGAAAATGTGAGCGTAGTGGTTTCTCCGGTGAAAGATGGGAAAACCTTAACCGAATTGGGGACGCCGAGTGAGGTGGGGTATAAACTCTCCAAAAATGCGATCGCACCCCCGGGATCCGGGCGGGAAGCGGAATTAATTAATGCCGAACAGCGAGAAAAGGGTTCAAAGACTTACTATCTGTTAGAATATGCAGTCAAACTTCCCACCCAAGAGCGACATAATTTTGCCAGTGTTGCGATTAGTCGCGGGAAACTTTTTACGTTAAATGTCTCCACCTCGGAAGCGCGTGCCGAAAAAATGAAAGAGCAGTTTCAAACCGTGGTGGATAGTTTCTCGGTTTACTAAATCCGTCAACATCATCAAGCTGAAGATATACCTCCCTCCCCCCATTTATTTTCCCTAGGAGGGGAGGGGGAATGGGTTTAAGTCTTCTACTAATAATAAGCAAAAATAAGGTTATGGGCATTCCTGCATTTGTATTAGCTTCAATTTCTCCGGCGCGTTTGCACCTGTTGCAAAGTGCGGGAATCGAACCGATTGTCTGTCGCAGTGATTTTGATGAATCAACGGTGACATCAACGGACCCGGTGACTCTGGTGAATACCCTGGCGCAATGCAAGGCAGAGGCAGTGGTAGCTAAGTTTAGGAATCCGGGCGATCGCACCGTGAACCCAGAAAAACCCGACAACCCCTCCCGGGTAGTCGTCTTAGGGTGCGATTCAGTCTTGCAAGTGGATGGGGAAATCTATGGCAAACCGGAAACCCCAGCAGAGGCAGTCCAACGATGGCAAAAAATGCGCGGGGGTGTGGGTGAACTTTATACAGGTCATGCCTTGTTTGATTTAAACAGCGATCGCCACGTAGTGCGCTGCCAAATGACGCGGGTGTACTTTGCCAACATCAGCGATCGGCAAATCGAAAACTATGTTGCAACAGAAGAACCCCTGCGCTGTGCCGGTTGCTTTGCGATCGATGGCCGAGGCGGACTCTTCGTGGAAAAATTGGAGGGCTGCCATACCAATGTCATTGGCTTAAGTTTACCCTTATTGCGGAGTCTTCTGGAAGAACTCGGCTATGATGTCACTGACTTCTGGCCGGATTCAATTCATCGGTCTTTGTAATCCAGTGCGCTTAGTTGCAATAACCGCTGGCAGTTTAAATGTCAGTTGCCAACTTATTTGTCTCTGTTAACAGATTAATGTCGTCTTGCCACATTATCTGTCATCTTGCCACATTACTTGTCGTTTTGACAGATTAATGTGGTTGAAATGGTGGTGGCAAGACGACATCTAATTTGGCAACCGACATTTGGGCCCTATTTACGATAGTGTAGCCCAGGTCCTGGAAGTAGTAGTGGCCTGATTTTTCGACTTCTGATTCAGTAACTAAAACCTGATATTTATTTATTTTGAGGAATTGTACACATTAGTCTCCTGAACATTTCAACCCTTATCTTAATTCTAGTTTTTATGTCAACTATTTTGAATGCGAAAGCTGCGTGTTTCTTTTAAAATTAGGCCATCTTTTTCTGGAATTAAAACACCATAACCAGTCACAGGAATCTGATCCACGTTTGCTTGAATAGCAAGTAAATATTCATTCTTTTCAAGTTCCACAGTAACCTCTTTTTCTTCATCTTCTATAGTAGCAACAATTGTAACCTTCGCTTTTTTGTCACCACCTGACCATTCAAGCCTCACTACAAATCCTTCAATTTGAGTAAGAGTTGGCTCTTGCAGTGAATTTGGACTTACTTCTTCCACACTATCGCTAAGGGTTCGATGTTTTCTCTTAGTAATTTTTCGCTCTTTCAACTTTTTACCGAGTTGTTCAATCTTTGGAAGGAGTTCTGCTGGTAATACAATTTCCTTTGGAATGTCACCTGGCAATTCTAAAGAAGGAGAGTTAAGTAGGCAGAAACTAAACCCTAATCTCTTTTGACTTCCACCCATTTCTGCAATAGCTTCACATAAATTTCCACTAATTCCTTGCTCAACAGCGTTCGTTAAGTCTTCTTGCTGTTCCGATGTTGCCGTTAAACTAGATAATGCTCGAAATAATGTTTTTACGACTTTTCTTTCATAAGGGTCGCTCTTAGATTCTTCTCCAGTAATGTTCATCTCATTATTTAATGGAGAAATAATATTAAAAATATAGCTTCCTTGCTCAGTTTGTCCTATCCGTACTTTTTCTAAATACTTGTTAGTTTGAGTAAAGTGCTTACCTGGATAGTACGATCTAGGCTCGATTGCAGACAATGCTGCTGCTTTGACTATTTTTTTAGCCGATTCTAAAATATTTATTCCATCTATCAAAGGAAGGCTTCCATTAGAAATATCTGAATGAACCGCTTTGAGCTGAATAACATCACCCCATTCTCGGTAAGCATTTATTATGTCCCTTTGATATTCACTAAATTGCTCTCTTTGTAGGCTAGAAACAAGGGTTTCTTCGGTTACAATAGAGGATAAAACATCCGGGTCCACATCTGCTTCATTTGACCGAGGAAGCGGTTGATAGTGAACCGGCATTAATTGATTGACCATTAGGGTTTCTAAAGCGTAGGTTTTACCCTGAAGGTCTACGAATTCGACCTCAAATACATCGGGTTCGTAAACTTCAATAATCGTACCGACTTGACCTTTATGAAGGTTTAAGTCAGGTAAATGTTCGGTTAGGGCAACGACATCTAAAAGTTTCATCCGGTGTTCTCCTGGGGACTAGGGAATGTAACAGGTGATGAGCCGTGGGAAGTCTTCATTTGGCTTAATCATCCACATACTTCTAATGATGGCACTTTTCCTTTCCCGCGTCATTTCAAAGTCAATCTGGTATTTCTGCCCGTAATTAGTGCGGTTGGTTGGGATAGCATCTTCCACTTTGAGAGCTTGGAACAGAGCGATCCGTAGTTCTTCAGATTCTTCTAGCCCAATGCCTAGGGCAGATTGAAAGACACGGGCTTTGTGCCCACCTTCAGAGTGATTTGGATTAAGTGAATAGCCCTCCAATTTTTCAAACGGAATCAGTGCTTGATCAGGATTCGGTAGTTTCACACCACCTCCTCGACGACTTTTTCGGAATCTTTGACTCGGACTTCGCCGAATAGGAGTTTAGGGAGTAGGGCATCTCATATTTCCGATAAAGTTCGCGAATTAAGAGTATTCTCTTTTATCTTTTCCATCCTATCATTGTTAATAACGTTAAATTTATGCCAAATTTCTTTGGGGTGTACAACACTTAATTGATTGCCAACCGCCCTCGAATCCTGCACCTAATCGCTAAAATAAGCCGTACATCAAATCAGCACCTCGCTCAGATATCTGCCGCAACTGCAACTCAATCAGCTTTATCGCCATCGGTGAGGGAGTGGCGCGTCCATACTCCCAGCGGTTGACAGTCTGGAAGGACACACCCATGAGGTAAACATCTCATTAGTTCCAGCACATATCGCGTATTTTTGAGCGCTTCATCAAGAGTCAGCCTGTTTATTCTTGAGTAGCCGATCGCAAAAACTCTCCCACTAAAATGATGCAATCAGGAAACGCAAGCGGCGCGATCGCATCTTGCTCAGATAGCTTTTGTTCCGATTGATAGCCGTCTTGCCTTGGTTCTCGAAACACATACAGGCATCGTTCCTGCACATCCAAAATCCAATACTCTTGAATGCCCGATCTGCCATATACTGGAACTTTTAGATCTCGGTCTCGCCGCAGGGTGCTATCTGCGACTTCTATTAACCAATAGATTTCTGTGGGTGTTGGGTGATGATCTTCATAGTCTAATGGGTCAATGTGGGCGATCGCAATATCCGGCTCTGGCTCAGAAAAATCACTCAACTGCACGGAGTCTTGAAACCGCAGCAGCGCTCGTCCCCGCAAGCGTTGCGACAAAGCCCGATCAATTCGGGTAACTGCCGCACTGTGCGCCGTTCCTTTTGCTGCCATTGTGTAAAGTTGCCCTTCAATCAATTCCACCCGCTCAGAAGCAGCCAAAATTCCTACTTCTACCATGCGGTGATAATCCCGCACGCTCAGAGAGCGAAGTTCAGCGGCGATCGTCATAGCCTCAACCTCCTGAAATTTTCCCGAATCGTTACTTCTAGTTTGGCACTAGCGAGCTAACATTCTAAATATTTCCTTACATTCCTAAATGTCCTGTAGTTGCAGCGTTTCCGAGCATTCAGTCGGGTGCAAGTCAGACCAGCGCAGAGGCTCAGATTGCCCTAGGATTGCTGTAGGGGGGTTGGAAGAAACTCCAGCTTTTATGAGGGGGTGGGGTGATGGGGGCAAGGATTACAGGAGTTACGCCATCTTTAACATTAAAACCTAAATGTAGAGGCGATCGCACGAATCATCTCTACATTTAGGTTTAATTTTCAACATCTGCGTAAGAGCGAGGCAGGGATTTAAACCCCCGCTTGATGTGGCTAGAAATTACAAAACTGCTTGATTCAAAAAGTTTTGAATTTGATTGTCAACTTCTAGGATATTTTTCTCGGTTTTCTCTTGATTGAGATTATTCCGACGGGGGTCGTTTTTTGGATTCATTTGTCCAAATTTTTCGAGGAAATATTGGGACACATCTGGAGAACCTAGGCGGAGTAACATCCACTTTCCTAACAGGCGCTGAACTTTTTTATCTAGTAAAATAGCCGGGTGCAAGCGAATCGCTTTTTGCAATTTTTCCCATCCGGTTTGCAGTTTTTCAGCATCTGGGGTATGGGTGACGCAGATTCGGGCTAAATATTGATAGGTATTGGCTAAACTGTGTTTTTTCAGTCCTTGCAGTTCTGCGGGTGCGTTGGCAAAGGCGCGATCGATGACCATGACGCTATATTTTTCCATGACATCAATTTTAGAGGCCATTGATGTCGCCGATTGTCGATACAGGATTTGATGCTGGGGGACGACTACAAACGGCCATTTCGCTGCAACTCGTAACCAATATTCCCAATCTTCGATGGATTTCAGGGTGCGATCAAACGGTCCCACGGATTCAATCGCCGATGCACGCATCATCACATTCGACCCAGAGGTAATGAAATTACCGACTAACAATTGGGGATAAACATTGCCTTCAAGATAACAAGGAAAATCTTTACTAAAGGATTTACCTTCGCTATCCATAAAGCAGGTCCAACTATAAGCGAGTCCTGCTTCCGGATTTTGTTGTAATGCAGCAACCTGGCGCGCTAATTTATCCGGCGTCCACAAATCGTCTGCATCCATAAAGGTAATAAACTCTCCGGTTGCGCGAGCAATTCCCCGATTTCGCGCTTCGGGGAGTCCGCCATTTTCATAAGAGAAGACTTGAAGTCTTGGGTCTCGGACTCCTTCGATAACCTGTAACGTATTATCGGTAGAGCCATCATTAATAATAATCAGTTCAAAATCAGAAAAAGTTTGTTTTAAAATCGAATCGAGGGTATCGCGAATCGTTTTTGAAACATTGTAAGCGGGAACAACAACAGAAACTAATGGCATAATACTTCACCCCTAATTAACAATGAAAGTCTTTTCAATTCATCCGTTTCGGAAACAAGTGGGCAGGATTGATGAGTTTATGATACATCCTGAACCGATCCAGATTTCTCATGTTTTTTACGTTTTTTACAATGGAACCCGATTAAGCACATAACGGGATTTTCAATAATTTATTTTCCCAACAAGAATCGCCCAAGCTTACCGGATTTGTTTCGTTAAGTTTCAAACTAAAAACTCCTGATTAGATTAACTCGGACAAGAAACCCGGTTTCTTAACTTTATCTACTGCTAATTACCAACATTTTTGTGAAGAAACCGGGTTTCTAACCTTTCCTGGACCCCCGGACTAGGGGAGTCGAGGAGATGCAATGCAGCCATTGCCTAGAAGGTTTAAAGGCCAGTTGTTTAGCGAACCACTGCCGGTTGATTGATTAGAGGTTTTCCTTCGCAAGAGTTGGGAATCGGGGCCTCTAATAATGCTAATAAAGTGGGGGCTAAATCTAAAGAATGGCCGAAAGGCAAGGTAGAACCGGGTTCAATATTGGGTCCTGCCAAGGCTAAAAATCCATCGGACCGATGAGAGCCTGTGCGATTAAATGGAACGGGTCCAATCCGGCCAATAGTCGGGCTTTCTACGGTATCACTAGCGCATTTATCCTGCCAGATAATCACCAAATCGGCATCGGGTAGTTTGGGGTCGGAGTCGGTGGCAGTTTGGCGAGTCCGCACTACATCTTGTACCATTGTTTCCCCGGTTCGGGAATCTTTGAGTTGATACAATTGTGCGGTAATTTCATCACAAACGGTATCGTATTCCGAGGGGTCAACGATTCCATTGGGTTCCCGTCCTTTCAAGTTGATTCGGATATATCCTTCGGAGAAACTCGGGAGGGCAAAGGCTTTCATCCGGGGCCATGCGGGTTGATACCAACAGGGGGTTTGGAAAAATAGCCGATCGCCTTTTTTCTGCATTTCAAATGGCGAAATCAAATCCTGTTCCGGTTCGGAACCAAACAGGGGTTCAATCCGGCTAAAGATTTTTGTGGGAAGGGTTCGCCGCAAAAATCCTCGTAATGGATTGCGATCGCCTTTGAGACTCCAGAGGGTTCCCATAAAGCCCCGTTTCGCCCGTTCTCCCACTAGCGGTCCCCCTGGATTTTGACCCATTTTCCCCTCGGCTAATCCCACTTTTCCGGGGAAATTCCACCGATAGAGAAACTCGGGCAAAAATACCATACTGGGTAGATCCATATTGTTAAAGTCCATGCCATGTGCCGCAAAGACGACGACATTGGCATTCTCCGGCGCAGCGGTTAAAATCTCACCAATGGCTGTATCAATGGCTTCAAAAATCGCTAACAACGGGTCTCCCGGGTAGCGATTCCCCATCACGGGATACAGGGGATGATCCGGTTGACTTAAGTGCCAGAAAAAATGTCCGGCAGAGTGGGTTTCTCCAAAAATGGTTAACAAGAAGTCCCAGTTATCTTGTTGGAGTAAATCTTTACAAATCTGACCGCGCCGCTCAATCCCGGTTTCTAATTTCTTCTGAAGTTCCTGGAGGGCGGGAATATCTAAGATACTAGCAAAATCTTTATGTAATGCTGGATGTTCTCCATGTTTGGCGATGATGTCCGCGAGAAATGCTTCCGGTTTGGAATGGGTGGGGGTTTGAGGGGAATGGGCTCCCCAAGCTAATCCTTGGACTCCATTGACCCGATCGCTTAGGGGAGCTTGGGGCATATCAAAGACAGCTACTTTATAATCATCCCCAAGGGCATAGAAGGGTTCATATTCGGCAAAGTCATAGGCTTCTATGGGGTCTACATGATAGCTCCCTTCTCTGAGTTTTACGGGTGCCCAATAGCCAGTTTTTTCGGGAGAAGATCCGGTTAAAAAGGTGGTCCAAGGGGTTTCGGCTCGATAATAATCAAAGGTTTTGAGTCGTCCGTAGGCTCCGCGATCGCGCAATTTTTTTAAGTTCTTTAAATGCCCTTGCGCCATCCATTTTTCCAGCAGATTCGGGTCTCCGGCATCCAATCCAATGGCGATAACAGGATTTCTCATGACTTTACCTTGATAAATACTACATAAATTCACAATACATTTGGCGATTGCCTGAATCGCCGGGTTTAAAAGGAGTTTATCAATCTCCTGAAATTGCATCCCAGGATTTTTTAAAGGTTCTGGGATTTCCTAAATCTGAAATTTTTCAGATTCTACGACAGTTCAATGTCCAATCTTCTGAATCTTTATAATGACTCCAGTTCACCCTGAGTAAATAAACTGGATTTCCGAACTCGGTGATCCTCAATTCAGTGGCGATCGCCAAACGTTCTTGAGTCTAAAAGCCGTGTGGTGAGTCTCAGGTGAGTTTCCCTAAAAACGGCTCCAAATTTGACCGAGACTAGATCTGCGATCGCTCCTGCTTGAATTTAATCAGTCGGAAGGATAGCTGATTTATCCCAAGTTTATCATTGACTAGAGATAATTCCAGGATTTTTATGTAAAGTTCTCTTAAAGATTGTCATCCCCCCTTAATTCATTCCCCAGTAGCTTGATGAGAGTTTTAAAAGCCCTTCATTTCTTCCACTAGAGTAAAACACGCTAGGAATGAGAGTCATATATCTTGAGGAGTACCTTAATCACAAAAAATTAAGGTTCTCTAACTTAAGATACATCTAGCACTATTTATTATTTTTGTCCTGTATCTTAAGGGATAAACCTTAAAATTAGAATCTCTATCTATAGGCATAGTTGGAGTTAAAAAAGAAATTTATCCCCAAAATCTCCCCCAAATCTCCCAAATCTCCCCCATCCCCCCAATCCCGATGGCGGTCCCTCACCCGCGACAAGGATCTCGCGAATAGCGGCAAGCAACCTTGCCGGATCGAAAGGTTTACTCAAATAGGTAGTTGCGCCTAATTCCATCCCTTTCTGAATATCCTCGGGATTGGCGCGGGAGGAGAGCATCACCATCGGAACCTGATGCCATTGGGGGTCCGATCGCACCGTCTGGAGTAATCCTAATCCGTCTAAATGGGGCATTTCCACATCGGAAAGGATCAGGTGGAATTGTCCCTGGGGCGATCGCGCTAGTTGAGTTAATGCCTCCCGTCCATTGGTACAGACTGTAGAGACAAATCCGGCACCCTCGAATAGATCCTGCAACATCCGGCGCATGATGAGGGAATCATCCACAATTAATAGATGAGGAGCAGCATCGGAACTCAACACTGTATCCGGTGAGACATGGGTGACGGGTTTAAGAGGGGAACGGGGAAACAGTAACGGGTGAAAGTGATGGGGGGCGAGGACTGGCACCACTTCACCGCTGCCTAGAACGGTACAACCGGCAACGTAGGGAGGAACGGGGACCGTGAGATCCAAGGGTTTGAGCATGACAGGACGTTCTTCGAGCACCGCATTCACCGCGATCGCCACCTGTTGACCCTTCACCCACAAAATCAGACAAACCGAGGGCGAATTCACTTTTGAAACTGCTTCCCGAACCTGTGTTCGATAGGGCAGCAAATCCCATAATCTAAAAATGGGCAAGGGTTCCGTTTGTCCGGGAATTTCTTCATGGCGATCGCCTATTTCACCCCCTGCGATTTCTGCCTGGGATAACTTCACCACAGCGATCGCCTTATCTGCGGGAATTGCAACAGTGTAGTCTTGACATTGGCACAAGTAAACAGACAACCGGCTCAAAGTCAAAGGAACAGCAATGGTAAACTTAGTACCCTGTCCCAATACTGTCTCGACTTGCAAAGTTCCCCGTAGTCGTGCCACTTGATGTTGGACGATATCTAACCCCACCCCACGTCCCGATAAATCCGTCACTTTCGAGGCAGTAGAAAATCCCGGCGTGAACAGAAATTGTAAAATCTCACTCGGGTTGGAATTCTCCGGAGAAAGGGTTTTAGAAAACCCTTTTTCGGGATCAATCAGTCCCATTGCTAATGCCCGCTTATAAACCTTCTGCGGATCAATCCCTCGTCCATCATCTTCCACGGTAATCACCAGTTGCGACCCTTCAACGGTGGCAGAGAAGGTGATTTTAGCCGTGGGTGACTTACCCAGTGCTTTGCGTTCCGTGGGTAACTCGATCCCATGATCGAAGGCATTGCGAAATAGGTGGGTTAAGGGGGTTTGTAATTGTTCTAAAATCGGTTGATCGACCCGTCTATCTTTTCCCTGGATGACTAATTCGACTTGCTTCCCATACTGTCGTTGCAAGGTTTCCAAGGGGGTGATAAATCGTTCTGCGATCGCCCCAAAGGGAATTAGTCGGGAGTCGGTGAGGTCCCGGTTGAGTTGGTTGAGGGAGGTTTTGAGGCGATCGAGGGTTTGTTGGATGTCGGAGGCGATCGCCGTTAGGTTTGGGGATTGGGAGAGGGTGGCGATCGCGGTTTGGAGTTTTTCTTGTTCTAGGGTGAGGCGATCGGATTCCACGATTAAATTCCCCAGGGTATCACTCATGCGATCTAAGCGCCTGACGGGGACTCGCAGGGTCAGATTTGCTGGTGCGAGATCGGGATTGGGATTGACAATCAGGTATTTTAAAAACCGTTCCGGGATAGAGGAACGGGTTGCCTCGGATTCGGGAGATGGCGGGGATGGGGAGGATGGGGTGAGAGTTTCTGTTCGGAGGGTGCGAATTCGGGCGATCGCAAGTTGTGCTAACTCTTCCGGTAGAGCTTGTTCCTGGGAGAGGGATGCAGAAATTTCCCGACTGATAATGGTTAACCCCTTTAACCCCAAGGTTTCTCCCAGGAGGGTGCATTCTTCTAAAAAAATAGTGAGACTCTGGCGGAGTGAGGGTTCTGCGGAGGTGGGATTGTCAGTAAATTCAGCCAGCGATCGTGTGAGGCGTTGTAGACAGTCTTCTAAATCAACCTCCAAGGCAGTTTTAACAAAGGAGTTCACCGGCGAATCAGTGGCGTGAGGGAACTCCTCCCCTGCGCCTTCTTCTTCTAAATTCTCCTGAAGCGGAGGGGGTAAATCTTGGACAAAGCGATCGAGGGTGACGATCAGATTCTGGAGTCGGCGATCGGAGGTTTGGGAGTCATTGCCATTCCAAGCGCCTACGAGTAAATCCCCGATGGGGTCGAGACTCAGAGATAGGAGTTCGTAGGCGGAAGGTAAGTGAGGGACTCGTCCATCATTGAGGGCGATTAATAACTCTTCAATATAGTGTGACAGGTGGGAGAGTTGCTGTAACCCGACAATTCCGGCACCGCCTTTGAGGGTATGGGCGGCGCGAATCAAGTCAGGGAAGGCAGTGCCGAGGTTCTCCTGAGTGGCGGCGTTGCTGTTTAAGCACTGGATTCCTTGCTCTAAGGCGAGTAAACATTCCGGTGCTTCTTCATGGAGGAAGCAGTGGCGCGCTTCTGGATCTAGGTTGGCGATCGCAAAAGAGTCGAGGCGCAGATTTTCCGGCACAGAGGGTTCGTGATTGGATGAGATCATCGCAATTCTCCGGCAGTGAGGGTACTGTGCCGACTGAGGGCATCAAATAGGGCGCTCACTTGGAGCAATCCCACGGGAAACCGACGCGATGCAGCATCCGTGGGGGGTGAGATCCAGATTAAACCGGAAAACAGGGGACGGAGTAGGGGTCTCCAGGGATCGGGAATGGGGGTAAAGTGGGTGGAGTTGAGGGTGAGGGTGAAAAGGCGATCGCAGACGACACAAGCGAAGGGAGTGATGGTGGATTCTTCCTCCTCCGGGTGCTGTTCCGGGGGTGGGTCCTTGCGAATTACGACCAAAGTTAACTCATCCCCTCGCGAGGGCGATCGGGGCGTCAGTCCCAAAATCTCCGTCAGAAAATCAGCCAAATCAATCACCCAGAGCAACTTACCGGCGATATTCACCACCCCTAAAATCGCCTCGGGAACCCCGGGGATCGGACAAATTTGCCGTCGCGATCGGGCAATTTCTTCTACGACTTGCTCCATCGGGACCACAACTTGTACCTTGGGACTTAATTGCAACCCTGCATACGTTCTCAGCATTTTCCCGGTTATCCTATCGCACTTTGAATGGCTAGTTCCAATCCGCTTGCTATAGATTACGATAGTTCATTCCCCGGGGAAATGAGGTGAAATCACCCAGTTTGCAGAATTGTTTCCCTTTCAGAATCCGCAGTGCCGAGTAACTGCATTTCGATCGCCTTCAAGAGTTGTTGGGCATCAAAGGGTTTGGTGATATAATCATTCGCCCCCACCATCCGCGATCGCATCTTATCGATGATCCCATCCCGTCCCGTCAACATCACAATCGGGATTTCCTGCAACAAACTCGACTGGCGCAACATCCGGCAGAGTTCATAACCATTAATTTCTGGCATATTAATATCCATCAGCACCAACGCCGGTTTATGCCGTGCCAAAGTCGTTAATGCTTTCGCCGGTTCCGTTAACATCAAACAACGGTATCCCGCCGCCTGCAAAATCGCCCGAACGTGCCGCTGAGTTGTTTTACTATCATCAATACAAGCAATAATCGGCCCATCTTCTACCTTTTCCAACTGATAGGGCTTCACCCCAACCGCTTCCGCTTGCACCAACGGTTGCAGTAACAAAGCCAAAGACAGGACATCGATTTTCAACCCTTGGGCCACTTCATACAGACACCCACCCCGATTTAAAACTTCAATCAGCCGTTTAATCCCTTCAACATTTTTAAACGTCGGCCAAAGGAGTTTAGGGATTTGCTCTAAATTCCTAATAAAAACTCTCTGAAACGGCGAGGCAATTTCTGCCCTAATTTTTGCCCACTTTCCAATCGCGTCCCGCATCGGTAAAATCGTCTGCTTCAACGGCAGAGAGAGCAAAATTGGGTCCAGTCCCACCGTCTTTTCAAATTGCAGTCCCGCTTGGGGTAAATTAAGGACCTGCACCAATGCTTCTTGGGTGAGTTTAAGTAAGACTTCTCTAGCCTGTTGTAAGGAAAGTTTTCCGGCTTTCCAGTAATGGCAAATCACCTGATAATCTGACTGGAACCCTTCTAGGGAAAGCTCTTTCAGCTCCGGGCATAACCGAGAAAGGTAATAACTGAGGCGCTCTTGATATCCCGTCAGGCTACTGGCAAAATGCACCTTGCCATTGCCAAAATGGACCCGCCAAAATACAGAAGGATCCGACGTATCTCGAATCGTCAGTCGCCCAGATAGATTATTGGTTACAATTTTTTGTAATGCCTTAGTTGGCGACCCAACAAGCTGCGCGGCTGCACTACAAACCTTCTCTTGTTTCTGCTGCTGAATGGTTGTATTTTCCATCATAACTCCCTCTTTACTTCTCTATATTTAGGCTGCAAACTAACTAAACTTTATTTTTAACTTTTAACGCCCATATCCCAAGTTGGACTTTAATAATAAAAGGCTTGAATTTTATTGAAATAAAGCATTTAATTGTTTTAGTTATTCTGAATTTTATGAATCCCTCTGCTAATTCTCAACCTTAATCGCATCCCTAGTTTATCAAACCGTTCCGATTAAGGGTGTTACCAGTGTAACATTCAAGCCCATCAGCCCCAGAATTTATCATGATTTTTTAACAATGCTCCATAGGTCATCGCGGGAAGGAAGATTGGTATCTAAAATCACTTAATCCATGTCAATCGGCTCAGAGAGTATAGTTATATTATGACCCCCCTACCTAGGGCGATCGCATCAGCCATCTGGCTGATTTTTAAATACTGTTTTTCGGAGTTCCTCACAGCAAGTTTAAAACAATCCCCGCCTAAACCCTCGTTTCAACACAGGGAAGGCAACAGATTTTTTATGATAAAATATCGGTAAATTAGCCGCCAATCACTACAGGGGAAACTAGGGTTTTTCTCCTCTCCCTTAAACTCATAGAAAGGCTGACTTTAGTAATATGCTATAGCTTAACGGTTCCCGTGTTTTAGAACATCCGTATTTGTCATCAATCATTATCTCCGTAACAATACGGAGGGCTTTGTTAGTATTTATACTGAAAGCTTGGGGATGGGGGAGATGGGGGAAATGTTCTTCTTGTTTGTAGTAACGACTTCAGTCGTTGCTCTCGTGTTATGGCTTAAGCCATAACACGAGCAATCCGAGGATCTAGCGCCTGCCTGTTTGGGAACTGGAGGGAGAATCTGATATCGGTGGGTTACTTGGCTCAAGCCAAGTAACGCGGCAACGACTGAAGTCGTTACTACGAACCATTGAGGAGAACGACTGAAGTCGTTACTACAAACAAGAAGAACATCTTCCCCAACCTCCCCAACCTCCCCATCTCCCCCAACCTCCCCAACCTCCCCATCTCCCCCATCCTCCCCATCGCTTTACAAAACCGATTACCCTGGTATTAAAAGAAGACAAACGGAGTGACTTAAATGACGAACTTTGATTATGACCTATTCGTGATAGGTGCAGGTTCTGGCGGATTAGCGGCATCGAAACGGGCTGCCTCTTATGGGGCTAAAGTGGCGATCGCCGAAGGGGATTTAGTCGGAGGTACCTGTGTCATCCGGGGTTGCGTTCCCAAAAAATTAATGGTGTATGCGTCCCAATTTTCTAAACTGTATCAAAATGCCGTAGGTTACGGTTGGGAAAAAGCGGAACCCAATTTTGATTGGAATAAACTGGTGGAAGTGGTTCAGAAAGAAGTGATGCGCCTGAATCAGATCCATATTAATAATCTGGAAAAAGCTGGGGTTGAGTTAATCAATGGGATGGCTACTTTTGTTGATCCCCATACCATTGAAGTAGGCGATCGCAAAATCACAGCAGACAAAATCTTGATTGCCGTGGGAGGAAAGCCGGAGAAACCGAATATTGAGGGCATCGAACATAGCATCACCTCCAATGAAATGTTCCACCTCAGCACATTTCCCAAACGGTTCGCCGTTTGGGGTGGCGGTTATATCGGTGTCGAGTTTGCTTCGATTATGAATGGGTTGGGGGCTGAAGTCACCGAAATTATTCGGCGCGACTATATTTTACATGGCTTTGATCAAGATATTGCCCAGAACATTCAAGAAGGCATGACCAAACATGGGATTCAATTCAAAACTCAGACAACCCTGGAGAAAATTGAGAAGACCGATGACGGCTTAAAATTGATGTTTGCAGGGGAAGAACATGAGCCAATCACCGTTGATGCGTTACTCTGTGCAACCGGGCGCAAACCGAATTTAAGCCGGTTAAACTTAGAGAATGCTGGGGTTGAAGTGCTTCTCGGTGCGATCGCCGTCAGTCCCGATAGTTGCACGAATCAACCCCATATCTATGCCGTGGGAGATTGTACCGATCGCATGAATTTAACCCCGGTGGCGATCGCTGAAGGTCGTGCTTTTGCCGATACCGTCTTTGGTCATCTCCCTCGCCATATTAACCATACCGGCATCCCCACCGCTGTCTTTTCTCAGCCGGAAGCTTCCACAGTCGGCTTAACTGAAGAGGAAGCCCGCGACAAAGTGGGCGACAATGTAACCATCTATCGCGCCAAATTCCGTCCCATGTTTTATAGTCTCACCGATGCCGATGAAAAGGTGATGATTAAATTAATTGTGGACAAAACCACCGACCGCATTTTAGGAGTCCATATCGTCGGAAAAGATGCGGCAGAAATCGTTCAAGGTTTAGCCATTGCTGTCAATATGGGAGCCACGAAAAAAGACTTTGATGCCACCATTGGTATTCATCCTTCCACTGCCGAAGAGGTCGTGACTTTACGTTAATTTCAAAAAAAAGAAACCGGGATGATTTAATTCACCCGGTTTCTTTTAACGCGAAAAATTTAAAGATTATTCTTGCCAGAACTCTCTCGTTCAAGTAGTTCCATTTCTTTAATGTAAACTTCTCCTAACTCTTGTCCCGCAATCGGAATACTTTGATAGGTTACCTGACCTTTCATCACCAGGCGATCGCCCACATTTGGCAGGGTTGAATCGGTCATGACCCAAATTGCTCCCGTGGCATCTTGCAGTTGATAAGCTCCCGATTGCAGAAACGGGGCCCGATTTTCAACGGTTCCTTTTAAATACACCGTATCTTTATTCTGCCAGTTGCTTTCGATCTGCTCAATATCGGTGACACCAACTCCTGACTTAACCAAATTGGTACAGCCCCCAAGTCCAGCAATCATTAAGGATAAAGAGCCAATTTTAACAGCTTTATTTAAGGCCGCAAACATGAAATTGATAGCCATAATCTCAAAAAAATAGCGGTTATATGGGTTAGAATTCACAGTTAGAACGCTTGATAATCCGGAGGAATTGGAGCAGCATTTTCAGGGTTAAACCCGCTAAAAAATCCCCATCATTTGAGGGAATCAATAGCCGGTTTAACTCCGGTGCGATCGCCTCCGCCACAGGAACTGGAGAAGGCGGGTTTCACCCAAGGGCGATCGCACCCACTCAACCCCAGCAACCCCTGGAGAATCCGAACATTCGGGGGCCACTTCTGCGGATAGATTAGTCGTGCTGATAGTCTATCGCAACCGCCCGGTTTTCGGGGAATTCCCGATTACAAGTCTCAGTACCCCAGATGATTGATTGCGGGGGGCTTCTGGGAGGGGACCCAGGCGACTGCGCTTTTCGCTAATCCCTGGCAGTCCAGTCTTTTCTAACGTTCACAGTCCCACGGATATCAATGCCCCTCACCCGTGATGCTACAATAATTATTCAGAACTTAGATTCTTAGTAGACGACTGGGATTTGCTTTCATCAAGCCGGTACAGTCGTCCGGGGTCAATGTCAATTCAGAGGAAGATAAAGAAGAGGTTTGTCGTGACAGAGACTATTAACTGTGCTGTAGCCTGCGTGAATGGCTGTGTATTGGGAGATAAATGCCCCAACCGTGAATATGCAGAACAAACATCCCAGTTTATCGAGGAAACATCCTTAGATAAAATGATAGAAATCGCAGAAGAAGCCATTAGAAAAAAACGGACGCAGCCTCCGAAATGGATTATTCCCGATTTTCCAGAATAACCCCTAGCCCAAGTGAAGGCGATCGCTTCTGTGAACTTAGAAAGAGTCAGGCGATCGCTTTTCAATTGGAGTCTAATTTATAAATTTTATCAATATTTGAATTTCTATAATCAAACCTCCTACCAGTCTCCCTAAATTGGACAATTCTCCACAGGAAAGGAGTCAGCAAAAAGAGGCTAAAAAAACCCGGTTGGTTTTCCCGTTGCTGTATCCCCTTCCCCAGAACACTCTAAAAATCCCCCAACCGTTGTTCGGGGAAACAGTCCGAAATCATGCCGGTGGATGAGTGACCCTGGGTCCTGATTCGCCTGAAATCTGCCTTTTGACCCGGGGCGATCGCCCTTGAGCTGTGGCAAAATCTCTGAAGGGGTAGAAATACCCTGCCTATTCCCTGGAATTGTTAAATTTCTTAACAAAATTTAACAGAAACCGAAGTTAAACCCAGAACCTGCTCTAATCAGAGAATAAAGGCTGGGATCGCGATCGCAAAGGTCACCGAACCGGGGTAAATTAAAATCAGTGGTTACCAGCCCCAGGGGATGTAGGCGATTTTCATGAAGTTTTTTAAAGCTACCCACTAATTCTGAGACTAGGCTACCCCTCCTTGCTTAGAATATGACCTTAAGTTCTTTTACTGATTGTCACACCAAGAGGAAAAACAAATATGGCCGATGCAAGAGATATTGAAATGGTGAAGCCTTACGGTGGAGACCCCTTTGTGGGTCACCTCTCTACCCCGATTAGCGACTCTGCCTTCACCAAAGCATTCATTGGTAACCTGCCTGCCTACCGTAAAGGACTCTCCCCCATCCTGCGTGGAATCGAAATTGGGATGGCCCACGGCTATTGGCTTGTGGGTCCTTGGGTTAAATTCGGTCCCCTGCGCGACTATGCCCCAACTGCCAACTTAGGTGGATTAGTCTCGGCCCTGTCTCTAGTTTTAATCGCCACCGCCTGTATGTCTGTCTACGGGATTGCCTCGTTCCAAGTCACCGGCGATGATGATTACCCCAGCCAAAATCCCCAAGCCCCTATCACCCTCAAAACTGCTGAGGGTTGGAGTCAGCTAACCGCTGGGTTCTTCATTGGTGCAATGGGTGGCGCATTCTTCGCCTATTTCCTCTTGGAAAACCTGGGTGGCGTCGATGCCATTTTCCGGGGTTTAGTCAACTAACTAGACCTTTAGTCCCTTGCTAGGGCTTTAATTTGCTGGTTTTGAACCGTGACCTCCAGTCACCTAAAATTAGTTCATCTGCATCGGCAGATTCTGATTTTTGAAAATTCCCACCTTTTTAGAGGAAAATAAGTGACTAACCGTCGTTAATCGTCCTCTCGTCAACCCAAAACTTGAAATAGGAGAAATTAGATATGACAGGTGCTTATGCAGCTGCTTACTTGCCTTGGATTTTGATTCCCGTCGTTTGCTGGTTAATGCCCGCCGTCGTGATGGGTCTGCTGTTCATCTACGTTGAAAGCGATCGCTAATTCCAGGCGTCATTCCCTGAATTAACCGCAATAGGTCGAAAAAAGAGTGGTCAGGACAACAACGACCGGCTATTCCCAAACCCTCTTTTTAGGCCCTCTGTTCAGTTTTAAATCAACCGGACAAAAAACCGGGTTTCTCATCGGAATCAATGGCTAACTACCAGAAATTTCGTCGAGAAACCCGGTTTTTCAACGTCGGGCAATAAAAATCCCCCGCTTTCATAGCAGGGGATTTTTATTTAAACTCCCCCTAACCTCATGAGGATAGGTAGAGTCTATTCAAATTATTGTTTTTCTGTGGCAGGTTAACCGAACTTACTTGCCGTCGAAGCAATCAAGAACGCCGCATAAGTCAGGATATACCCCACCGTAAAGTGAGCCAAACCAATCAAGCGACCTTGAATAATCGACATCGCCACCGGCTTATCCTT
>NZ_JAMXFD010000019.1 GCF_025370875.1 Laspinema palackyanum D2c | reverse complement strand
ATGTTTGATGTTCGGGTTACTCATGAGACTCCTCAAAGATATTTTACCCACTATTTTAGCTTAGACGCGCTACTACTCCTTTAACTCTAATTCTCTGCGCTTCCCTCTAAAAAAAAGGGGGCATTTGCCCCCTTTTTTTTAAGTAACTCGCAACAGAACTTAGAAGTTCATTTCGGCTGCTTGTACTTTTTCGACCTGCTTTTTCTTCAGGACGAGCATAATTTGAGACAGAGTAACGATCGCAAAGAAAGCCAGCAATCCTTTAATCCGACCGGAACTTTGTAGGACAATTTCTCCATCCACCTGACCGAAACCACCGACATTGGGGTTATTGGTCAGAACTTGCGCCGCAGTCACTTCGTCACCTTCCGAGACGATTAACTCAGGACCGGCAGGAATGCTATCAACCACGGTCGATCCATCAGCAGTTTGAATGGTGACTTCATAACCGCCGCCTTCAACTTTGGCAATTTGGGAAATGGTGCCAGCAGCCGAAGCATTGAAGACTGTATTATTGCTCTTATCCCCAGTTGGATAAACCTGTCCACGTCCCCGGTTACCACCGACATGAACGGGGTATTTACCATAATGGATCTTTTTATCGGTTTCGGGATTCGGAGATAGAACTGGGAAGACAATTTCTTGATATTGTTCGCCGGGTAAGGGGCCAACAATCAACACATTATCCTGACCTTCGCTATATGGTTGGAAGTAAAGACCCCCGATTTTTTCCTGCATTTCTTCAGGAATGCGATCGGCCGGTGCAATTTTGAACCCTTCGGGCAACATGATCACAGCGCCGACATTCAATGGTCCGCGATCGCCACTGCCCAGCACTTGTTGCACACTGGTATCATAAGGAATTTTCACCACCGCTTCAAACACCGTATCCGGCAGCACGGCTTGAGGCAATTCCACCTGGGTGTGTTTTTCAGCCAGATGGCAGTTGGCACAAACGATCCGACCCGTTGCTTCCCGGGGGGTTTCTGGAGCCGTTTGTTGCGCCCAAAAGGGATAGGCTGCTGCTGACTGAGGTACGGCGATGTCAGAAGCAAGGAAAAGGGCCAGAGTTGCCACCGCCAACAGCACGCCTTTGGCTAAAGTGCGTCCACTCTGCCGCAGGATCCGCGACAAGGAAGTATGTTTCATCGGGAAAGAGAAGAGGTAAGCTAAACAGTCAAACAATGAGAAATTGAAATATATTGCATTCAGCGGCTTTTGGTCGGCCAAAGCGCTTATGACCACCAGGGGTTTTCCCCGGTACGGAAGTCAGTTTCGGTCCAAGGCGTAAAGACGACTTTATCATCGACTTCGGTGGCATGAGCCAAAGCCAGAGACAGAGGCGCAGGGCCGCGAACCACTTTACCCTCACTGTTGTACTGGGAACCGTGGCAGGGACACATAAATTTGTTTTCGCTGGCGTTCCAGGGGACGACGCAGCCGAGGTGAGTACAAACGGCGTTGATTCCGTATTCGGTCAGGGTCTTGTCTTGATCCACCACCAGGTAGGTGGGGTCACCTTTGAGACCTTGGGCCAACACGCGATCGCCCGCATTGTGACTGCCTAAAAACTGGCTAACGCTGACGTCATTGCCCAGGGCATCTTTAGCGGTAACGCCACCACCAGCAGCGCCACTCGACGGCGGGATAAAATACTTGACCACCGGATACAAGGCTCCCAGTGCCGTCCCCGTGACTGCACCGAAAGTCAGTAAGTTCATAAATTGGCGACGCCCCATGCTGGGGACGTCAGGATTTCCAGAAGCTTGAGCCATGACCTATCTTGCTACGTCTGTGTTAAGTTGTATGTCTTAGCCTCTCATCTAAGGGCTAAAATTGGTGAACCCTAGTTTAAACAATTCCTCATATCGAGTCTGTCACTACCGGGGAAAGGCAGGGACAATCCCCAGGGAAATGCTGAATCTCCAGCCTTTCTCAACAGATTATTACATTCTTTGACACTTCGATCGCATTTTTGCATTTCGCTGTCAATTTTTGTAACAAACTGTAAAGATTCAGTTTTTACGGACTCTCTCTATGACTGGACAGGACTTACACCAGCTCTTGCTTTCCAAGTGGGGCCGCTCTTACGATATCCAAGTGCGGCGCACTCAGGGGAAGATTTTCATCCTGATTATGTGGAAATACCTCGAACAAGCCTCTTTCCCCATGAATGAGTCGGAATATCTGGCTCATTTGGATGTGGTTGCCAGTTATCTCAATGCCTGGGGTGGCATCGAACAGGTGCAGCTTTACCTTGCAACCACCCGCGAACGTCCCCGCTTAGGCAAGGCAGTGAGCATTCCCATTGATTTGGGCGATCGCGCTTCAGAATGGATGCTCGAAAATTTCTAAATTGCCAATTCTCTTGAGCGCTTTCCTGATGCTTCACTGGGGCGATCGCCAGACTCATTCCTGACTCTTTAACCAATTGACAACTTGCAATATTCCTCGAAAAACTAGAGAAGGGGAACCTCTAGTCCCCAGGGATCAGCGCCTTACCTATGAATTTAGCCGGATCATTTGCTTTTGAGTTAAGAAACTCAGGTGTGACGTCACATTCATCGGACAAAAAGAACGAGGTTAAAAGAGCGAATCACCTCAAGCGCTGATAGAATGGTAATCATTAATTTGACTAGAAAGCGCGGGTAGTTTTGGGAGGGTTACGGTAAAAGTTGTCCCCTCTCCCACGGTACTTTCCAACCAAATTTTCCCCCCGAGTAAATCCACCGATCGCTTAACAATTGCCAATCCCAAACCACTCCCGGCATTCGCTGCCACATTTTTCGCCCGATGAAACAGAGTAAACAAATTCGCCCGATCTTCCGGGGGAATCCCGATTCCCCTGTCCTTGATGCGGAAAATGATTTCCCCTTCATTAAAGGTAAAATCACAATAAATAGAACTGCCTTGGGGAGAATACTTCACCGCATTCACCAGCAAGTTCAAAATAATTTGTCGGAGTAAGGTGGGATCAGTCATCAGAGGTTCAGAATCTCCGGTGGTTGTCAAAATCATGCGATGAGTCACATCGGTTAATTTTTCCACATCCTGCCAGACATCTTCGCATAAACTGGCAAAATAGACCGGAACCGATTGAATATGTAACCCGCCACACTCAGCCTTCCCTAATGTCAAGAATCCTTCGATGATATTAGAAGTGTGTTTAACGGTTTCATCAATTTTTTGAAAATACTTGAGCCGTTGCTCGGGTGTCATTTTTTGACTGTGGAGTTTGAGCAAATCGTTCGCCGCCGCAATCACTGTTAAAGAACCGCGTAATTCATGAGATAGCATCGACACAAAGTTAGGCGTGAGGGGAGTTTGTAAGGTTTCCGGTTCTGAATCCGGCAGAGAACTTAAGCGATCGCTTCGGGGTTCTTCCATCGGTTCAACGATCCCCTGATACCCAATCACCTGACCTTTGCGATCGCGCATAATCCGAATCGTATCTCGCACCCAGGCAATACTCCCATCTTGACGATAGATCCGAGATTCAAAATTTTCCACATCTCGCTGAGTGCGTAACACTTGCATTAATTGCTCATACCGTCTCTGTTCCACATACAGTTGATTCCCCATATTTTTAACCGCAGCCATCAGTTCTGTCCCCGACTCATACCCATAGATGCGAGCTAAAGTTCGATTAGCCCTTAAATAGCTGCCCGTCGGAGTAATCTGAAAAATGCCCACCGCAGCCGTATCCAGAAAACTGGAATACTTGAGAACAATTGGCTGGAAATCGGGACATTGAGAATCAGGCAAATCGAACGCAAGAATTTTCATCATGATAGGTGAAAGCTTTGGTATAAAACGATACGCAGCTCTATTTTTAGCGGTCGGCAATCAATCGGCAATCAATCGTCGATCACCACCTGAATTAAAACCGAAGGAGATGGTTAGCGTCCGTGCTGAGTGGGTTTCCATCCGGATGGGAGTATTATATGAGCGAACGGATATTTCACAACGTATTCAGCATTACAAAGTCTTAAATTGATCATCAAAAAAATTGATGGAAATCACACTTGCCTTTCTCAACCTCCCGAAATCATAAATCGCACCAAGGGCTTTCAGGGTTAACATCCGTTGGATACTGTCATAACTCACAACCGCCTTATTTGGCAAGCACTTGGACCGATTACAGCGATCGTTCACTTTATTTGTGCCATCCGGCGAATGCCCAAAATCCTGATTGAGAAAGGGTTAACCCATTTAAAATCTCAAATTTAAAATCTCAAATTTAAAATTGTAGCTACGATGAGGTCAATGCAAGGGGCGCTAATTTTGCTGTGGTACTTTATCCCAGCCCCTCTATCAGGGCGAATCCTGACCGACTCAGAGTTTAAAACTCTCGACTTTAAACTCTCTACTCTAAAATTTTACAACAGATGGAGCCTAGACTGGGGACATTTATGTTGCTCTTGCACTCGATCCCCGATCGCGCTGATGGCTAGAATCCAGACATATCAAAGGTCTGTCACCGTAACCGCTCAACTCTAAAATTGTATGACAGATAGCACAAGCGCGATCGCCTGAAGGACCCCTCTGCCCACCGGCGATCGCGCTACCACTGAACCAAAACCGCTTATTTTCCCATTGCCTTCACCAATCCCACTCCCCCAAAATATAGAGTCAGAACTGCACCGGCAAATAAACTTTGAGTCAGGGGATCAGTAGAGGGGGTTAAAATCGCCCCTAAAATGGCAGCCCCCAGCACCACATAACGCCAACCCGCCAGCATTTTTGTAGAAGAGACAACTCCCAGCAGACCCAGCAGCGCCTGGATCACCGGGATTTGAAACGCTAATCCCGTGCTAAATAATAGCAACAGCACAAACTCAAAATATCGATCAATCGACCACATTTGCTCCACCACCCCGGCCCCATAACTGACGAAGAAATTTAGGGCCGCAGGAATCAAAGCGATATAGGCAAAGACTAAACCCACACCAAACAGCAGGGTTGATCCCAAAACAATCGGACCAATAATCCGACGTTCCCGTAGGGACAGTCCCGGGAGGACAAACTGGATAATTTGGTAGAGCACAAATGGACTCGCCACGACCAATCCGCTATAACCCGCCACCTTGACTGAGACAAAGAAAAATTCTCCCGGTGCCAGTTGCAGAAATTTAGCCCCTTGTGCTGGGACCTCTAATAAGTGGACAATCGGTTTGACAAAAATGAAGCACCCCACCATCCCGGATACTACCCCAATCAGGGAATAGAAGATTCGCATCCGCAGTTCTTCCAGGTGATCGAAGATGGACATCTCCACCTCATCTGGGAAGTGGTTGAGAGGGTCATCCTCAGTGGGTTGAAGGTTCCCGGGGTTATAAAGTTGGGGGGGGTCTTGCTGGGTCACGGTCTCCAGGTCTGAACTTGGGGTCATGAGTCAGTTGCTTCAGAGGTTTCGTTTTCTATTTTAGTGGGAAGCGTCCGGTGGTCGGCATCTTTTCCCCATAGAGATCCCCCAACCCCCTCAAATCTCTTGAGTTAGAACTGGGCGAATGCCTTGGATAGACTTTTAAATAGACTTTGTTCCCAATGGATGCCCTAGTCAGAATCATCAGATGCCTGGGGTCCAACGACTGGGTTTGAGAAATCCCGTTCGCGACTGTTCGATGGAGGGTCGGGTCACGACTCAATCTCATCTGAAAAGCAATTATTTTTTGTGAGGATTGGCCGCGCCCCTGCATTTTGTCATCCCCAAGAGGGTGATTAATCTGTATAAGCGTATAAAATACTCGCAAAAAGATAGCACATGGGGGGGCTTGTTCAGACCCGGTTTAACAAAATCTAAGAATAGGATTTGATTTGGGTTCAGGGTCTGGCGATCGCCCTAGGAAAAAAGCAGAGTTTTACCCCATTTTCTCGGCAAAAAAACACCAATTTTGCCCAGAAAATGGGACTCTCAACGCTGTACTGACGGCCTAGGCATTGTCGCCGATTGATTTTATCTCACCACCATAAAATAGAGCGCACCCCGGAGAATTTCCATCCCCCATTCAGAATCTTTTTAGCCTGAGAAGACGTCTACAGGAAAAACAGGACTTTTCTTTTGTGAATTTGCACTCTTGTCTGTCATCTATATTAACTCGGGAATCGCGTCAGGGGTTGTTGATTAACACCGAGACCGATCGCCCAAGCGGGATAGAGGGACTTCAAGAAGGGCGATGTCATAATGAGGAAGGATTAATGATTGACGTATAACAAAGATGGGAGAACTTGGCAATGTTTCAACTTAAATATAAATCACCGCGATCGCTTCCCCTTGCAGCAATCCGAGGGGTCAGTGCATCCCTGGGATTAACCTTGCTGCTGGGTACAAGTGGTGCAGTTTTAGCCCAGGAGTTGCCGACCCCGAATAACGTGCGAGTTCCGCCCAATTCACCCACAGAAACGGGGGATACTAATCCGGGCGATACCCCCACAGCCAGCAATGCAAGGTTTACCTGTCAAGTCGTCGATGGAGAGTACACCGTGATGTACGCCCCTCAAAGTCAACCGGGACAGGTTTATGAATGGGCAAAACCCAGTACCTTGGGCGGAGGGTGGACCGAAGATCGACGCTGTAACGAAATTGCCCGTCGCTTAGAGTTTTACCGGGAAGACGGGATGCAAGAACTGGCGATCGGCTCAGAAAATGGGTATGACACCATTTGTGTGACCACCGAGAAGAATCCGACCTGTCAGATTGTCCTGACAGTCCCCCCGGGAGAGAACCCCCAACTGATTCGCGATCGCGTCTTTGAAAACTTGACCGTTGCCGATAGCGGTCGTCAAACCGAAGCCGTGAATGCCCTCGTAGATAACGGCCAAGGGGGGAACCTGTTGCAGACCCTAGAGGATGTTTTCGGGATGCCCATTCCCGGCAGCAACACCCAAACTCAAGTCCGGCCCGGAAGTATCGATTTACGGCCTTTCCTAGACCCAATGGATGGGGGGACGGGTCTGCAACTTCGAGAAAACAGCAGCAACGAATCCAGCCATCAGCTCAACCCTGAGAATTTTCGCTAAAACTGGGGGATGGGGTGAGGGAGAAGGTTAAACCCTGGAGAGTTGATTCTCCCCCTCCCCCCAAATCCTGAGTTTCCTCTCCTACACAAGAGCAGTATAGAAACCCGGGTTTTAACCGATACTGTACGGGTCCCCTTCCTTTCATGCTGAACCGAAGCCCTAGTAACTTGGGGATTGCCAATAGCGGTCTTCTGGTGGAATAGTTGGGGCGGCGTAGGGGTCGGCGGATGGGTCGGCGTAGGGGTCGGTGGATGGGTCGGCGTAGGGGTCGGCGGATGGGTCAGCGTAGGAGTCGGCGGAGGGGTCCGTCGGGGTCCACTCTCTATACTCCTCCGTCACAGGAGGTTCGCTAGGGTACTCATCCGCAGCAGCAGGTTCAACTGAGTCCTCGGAATAATAAGAGTCCCCTGGGGAAGACTCCTGAACCGAGGGGGCGGGATTCTGGAGATTTTGTTTCGCCAGCCAATCCCGGCCGATCTGAATGGTGATATCCGATCGCAAACTGCCGGTACTTTCCACCCGGACCTCACCCAGGCCCAGGGCCTGTTGAATGGCTTGGGCGCTTTCCATGTCACCATTTTGGGCAACAATCCGCGTCACCGCTAACGGTTGGTTCCAGGGACTGGAAACAAAAACATTCCAATACCCTTTTTCCGAGAGGCTATTTCGCAAGCGATCAACCGCATCCCAGTCATCCGTACTATCTTGAATAGCGACCCGGACATAAGCCGGATCAACGGAATCATAATGCCTACCATGAAGGTCGCGATCCAAATGTTCGGCGATCATCGCATCCAGGCGTTCATAGTTGGGTAACCAGTAACTGGCTTCATATTCCTCGGGAGCGCTGAAATCTCCTGGCACCATTAACATTTGCACATTAGAAGATTCCGTTTGGGCCGCAAAACCCGCAAGCGCAGCAATTTCCTCAATCGTTAAGTTCGTATCAATAAATTCTTGAACCACCGAGAGGATTTTTGGTAATCGGGTGATGGTATTAATATTCAGGGTTTGATCCATCAGCGATCGCATCATCATTTGCTGACGCTGGATCCGACCGATATCCCCTAACTGATCGTAGCGAAACCGGAGAAATTGTAGCGCCTCTTTGCCCCCGAGATACTGCTCTCCCTGCTTGAGGTTGATGTACAGACGTTGGCTATCATCCTGGTATTTCATATCCACCGGGACATACATCTTGACTCCGCCGAGGGCATCCACTAATTTTTCGACCCCTTGAACATTGATGCGAATATAACGGTCAATGCGAACGCCACCGAGGAGTTCATTAACCGCCTTAGCGCTCAGAGCAGGACCCCCAAAATAGTTAGCATCATTAATTTTGCGGACGCCATATCCTTCCACTAAAGTGCGGGTATCTCTCGGGATAGAAAGAACCGTCAACTTATTGGCTTCAGGGTCAAAGCGGACCAATAGCATGACATCCGAGAGACCATCCAGGGAATTAACTGGGGCATGGTATCCTAATTCGGGAACCTTCTCGTCTTTAAGGTCAGAAGTTAAAACGCTAGTACCGATGATTAAAATGTTAACTGAGCGAGTGAGCTCAGGCAATTTAAGATTGGTCCGCGCCAGATCGCTGTTAGAAAATATAGCTGCATCTTCAGCACTGAGGCGGCTTTGCATTAAGGGGGTACTTGACAAAGACACGGCAAGCAAGGCTCCTGCTGTTGCCGAGAGCATTGCCACACCACTTAAGCCAAAACACAGCCAAAGCCAACGTCCCCGATTATCTTTATTGAGCTTGTTACTCCGGGGTTTAGCGGTAGGTTCCGCCATCGGGCGTTGCTTGGATACGTTCTGATTTGGCACGGGCTTCCTCACACACTCAACAATATATCGATCAAATCGGACGAGCATCCTCACGCTCAATTAGGCAAACGGCTGTGCAGGTGTTTAACACCCTGTACCGTTGATGGGTTGATTGGCTATTTCCTGTTCCCTGGGATTGGGGGGGTCACTATCTAGCCCGTCATTCGCCGTTGTCGGCGGCTCAACCTCAAGTTAGCTTGAGGCTTGGCGATCGCACCGAAACGACCCTCCCCCGACAGGTCTAGGATAAATGCTTGCCAACTATTTCCTCAGCAACCTGTGATACCCCCGGTAATCGCAGTGGCCGACGTTGCCACAGACGAACCATCAGCCAAATATTTACCACAAAATAGCCCGAGGTTAACAGACTACTCATTAATAACAGGGGAATGGTTAGTAATTCCGAACTTCTTGCGCCGGTTTCCAAGAAAATATATCCGAGTAGCCACCCAAAGGCTAGGGTAATGGCTAGACGAGAGGCGGCTTTTTGTTCGCGGCTACCTTGGTGACGATACAAGGTCCATAAGGCAGGGAAAAAGCCGAGGATGGGGAGGAAGTAGAAAAAGAGTCCTAAATGGGCAAGGTCTTTGTTTTCCAAGTCTTCCGGAGTCAGGGCCGGGGGAGGACTGTTCAAGTCCTCTTGGGCCCAACTGGATGCAGCAAAACGAGAGCGAACGCGGCGATCGCTCTCGTCCAGAATTTTAGACGACTGGCGTTTGGGGCCATTCGGGGAATTAGGCGGAAACTTGGTCATAACCGGAGAGTTTTAGCCATCAACGTGATAGGCATCAGTTTAAGCGGTTTTAAGGAGTTGGGGTAGTCCACCAAGCCAAACTGTAAGGTTGGGTGGATTCATTGACTTGATCGCGAAAATACACCCGGATTTTATAACGGCCTGTTTGGGGAATCGGGTGATAAATATGTTCGGTACTGTCTACCTTGCTAACTGAGGACCAGACACTCTTGCGAACATCCGTTTCATCCGCAGGCATCAGATAGAGTTCTAGGTTATTCAAACCGCGATCGCGAAACCCTTCCCCAATATCATATTTCTCATTATTGTTCCCATCAACCAGATCAACCCAACGATTCCAGGTTAGAGAAATGGACACGAACCGGCCCGCCTCTAAGGGTTGGTCTAGGACATACTCATGATAACTATTCGCCTCAACCGTTCGATAATCCCAACCGATTCCCGGTAGGGCATTTCCCGGAGCCCATTGACCGGCACTAAACTGTTGGTAGGCTCGGTAAGCATTGAGATGGCCCGTTCCCAAGTCTCCATCCAGGGGAATTTCTTGACTGCTATAAGCGTCCGAATCTAACCAGGTGCGGTTCTGGTTGGCAAAAACCGTGCGAGTCATTTTCAAATGCTGACCATTGCCAGGGTCTTGGATTTTTTCCGCCGAGTTCATTAAGACGGCTTTCATCACCTCATGGCGGCGAGCATCGAGGGTCCACTGGGGAGTGTTGGCTTGTTGATGAAGTTGGCGATCGCCATATTCTTGCAACAGGGCCACCGTTGCCGTCACATGAGGGGCCGCAAAACTGGTGCCACTGGTCCGAGTCACTTCACCATCTAAGCTCAATAAATCCAAGTTACTGCCTGGAGCCACTAAGTTGATAGCGCGGCGGTTATCCACATTTCCTTCTAACCCCACCAACCGACTGGTAATGCCACTAAAGGCACTGCCAATATTCGCCAAGTCTACTTTGGCAAACTTGCCCTCATAAAGCGTTGTAAACGCGACATTGATCCCGTTATAGTTATCCGTGGGAATGGGAATGCCCCCGCGTCCTTGATTTCCCGCCACCACATGAACCACATTATGGACCCGGGCTGACCAATCCAAACATTGAGTCAGCAGGGCGTTCCCATCTAAAACCGCATTGGGACGCGGATCCTGGGCTAGGGATTCCCCAAAACTGTAGTTAATCGCCCTCACATCTCCGCTATTTTGTTCAGCCAGATTTTGAGCCGCTAAACATTCTTCCGGTTGTCCACTGCGCCGCAACAAGCCAATCCCAGCCGCATAGAGGGTGGCATTGGGGGCAACCCCAGGAAATGCCTTATCCGAACTAATCATCACCGCAGCCACGTGTTCGGCGTGTTGTTCAGCCGGTTTCATTTGGGGATCATCTGTGGGACTGGTTTTAGCGGGTGCATCCTGCATGAAAACCTGCTGGACGGGGATTTCTCGATGGAGGTTCGCTTGTTTGTCGAGGCCAAATTTTCGCGGGCGGCCAATGTCTACTTGACCGATCGCAATTTTTCTCCCCGTTAAGTTATAGGGCGCATCATGCAGCCGACGGGCATCAATGCCGATTTCACCAATTGAAGTGGGAAGGGCGACGGCTGGAATTCCAATAAAAGCCATACTCACACCGCCGACGAGTCCGCTTAACCCCGTTCTAAGTTTTAAGCGCTTCACGGTTCGGGCTCCACACACCAACCAATTATTAGGGAGTTTCTTCATATTTTGTTAAACTGAATACGACTTGACGGACGGATGAAATATTTGTTAGCCATGACCCAAACGCAATCAAACAAACCTATTGTCGTTGCTCCCTCCATCCTATCAGCAGATTTTAGTCGTCTGGGAGAGGAAGTACAGGCCATCGATCGCGCCGGGGCAGATTGGATCCATGTTGATGTCATGGATGGTCGGTTTGTCCCTAATATTACGATTGGCCCTCTTGTGGTCAAAGCCCTTCGTCCTGTGACATCCAAACCATTGGATGTGCATTTGATGATTGTTGAACCAGAACGGTATGTTGAGGATTTTGCCAAAGCCGGGGCCGATATTATTTCGGTTCATGCGGAACACAATGCCTCCCCTCACCTCCACCGGACCCTCGGTCAGATTAAAGAACTTGGCAAACAAGCTGGGGTGGTACTCAATCCTTCCACGCCGTTGGAGTTGATTGAATACGTTCTGGATCTGTGCGATTTGGTGTTAATCATGAGCGTTAACCCCGGTTTCGGCGGTCAAAGTTTTATCCCCGGTGTGGTCCCCAAAATCCGGAAGCTGCGCCAGATGTGCGATGAGCGCGGTTTAGACCCCTGGATTGAAGTGGATGGCGGCCTCAAAGGGAACAATTCCTGGCAAGTCATTGAAGCCGGTGCGAATGCGATTGTGGCCGGTTCTGCCGTCTTTGGTGCTCCGGACTATCAAAAGGCGATCGAGGAGATTCGCCACAGCCAGCGTCCAGCATTGGAAGCGCAACCGTTGGCAGCGGTGTAGGGATAGCAGCGGATTGATTCTAATCCGGACCTCTGCGGGAAGCGAAACGACGCCATCGAATCGCTTCCTTTATTTTTGAGCAATTTTTTGAGCAATTTTTGACGGGAATCCACTGGGATGGTGGTTGAGCGCTGATTCTTTTGATTCCCGCGAGGTCTTACCCATCACCTCGATCAAGATTTTGACAAAAAATTCCCAATTTTGACGGGAGGGACAGGTCGTTACAGGATGCTCTGTCCTTCTGGGGATGAAGGGGTTGATTTGAGGATTGGCAGTTGCCATCGCCTGGGGTAATTCCTGAGTTGCATCAGGCGATCGCCTTCCATTGGAAACCCGGTGTCAGACCTCTCTTCCTTAAAAAGGGTCGGGGATCTAAAATAGAAGAGGAGGAGTTTGAATCGGAGCAATCTGTCCCGGGATGCACCGGAGTTCGGCCTAGGTATTGACAATGGCCTCCGCGATGATTCACTCGCCTTGGATGATGATTAATCCTTCCGTTGCTCGCCACCGGCTGACCGGAAATCTATCCTTTGAAGCATGAGAGTGAGTTTCTATGAATTGGACAATTCTCGGCTACTCTCTTTCGCCAAAATGGAAATGTGATTGTCTTGGATTGACCAGCAGAATGATTTGAACGGGCCTATAGGAGTGAACGGCCTCAACGCTCCTCGGGCAGGAACTCCCGAGGTGAGTGGCCGGAAAATCTGCTTAAAAAATGATAAAATTAAAATCAATTCAGATGGCGGAAATTCCGACTAACAAACCAATGGAAAAACCGAGGATACATCAGCGAGAAAATACTAGAGATTGCCCAACTCTTCCACCCTTGATTAGGAACCTCAATGAAGGGAATCGGTCAGGTCCTATAAACAGCGAAGAAGACTACTGGATGATTAGGGATGACCGAATGGGGAATCTCTCCCGGGGCAGAAATACCTTAAACTCATAGTCGAGGCATGATCGCTCCCCACGCTAAACTAAAAGACGTTGCTGCAAATATGGACGCGCAGGTAAGGCTCCTGCCCAGAGCGCGGGCTAGCTAACTCAGAGGGCGGAATATGTTCAGGAAATACAAGCGCTCCCATCTGCTGAATTATGGTGTTGCCGCAGGCTCGGTGGCGATCGCACTGGTGCTGACTCAACTGCTATTCCCACTGATTCAACTGACTCCCTCCATCCTGTTTTTTGCAGCGGTGGCAGTGACGGCTGGATATGGCGGAATCGGTCCCGGGTTATTTGCCACCCTGCTCTCCGTGGCGACGATTGACCATTTTTTTAAAAACTCCCCCTTTACCTGGAGCATCGAATGGGGCGATCTGATATGGGTCGCGGTATTAAGTTTAGTCACGGTTCTGATTCATTCCCTCAAAGAGTCTAAACGTGCCGCTGTACAGGAATTACAAAAAAAACAAGAATTTTTGCAGGTGATGACGGATTCATTACCTGTGGCAATTTCTTATGTAGATGCCTTAGAACTCTATCGTTTCAACAATCAACGCTACGAAGACTGGTTCGGACATTCGCGGGATTCCCTGTCCGGGAAGCACCTCAAGGAGATTCTGGGAGAGGGTGCCTATCAAGTGATTCGGCCTTATGTCAAGGTGGCATTATCCGGACAGTCAGTGACTTATGAAACCAAAATTCCCTATCAAGAGGGAGGGTCTCGTTATATTCGCGCCACCTACGTTCCTGACTGGGGTCACCACCAACAGGTGAAAGGATTTATTGCGTTTATTGAAGATATTACCCAGCAACGGAAGGCGGAAGATAGCCTGCGTGAGTCCCAACAGCGGAGTAAATTAGCTTTAGATGCGGCTCAAATGGGGACCTGGGAGTGGAACCTCAAAACGGGCAAGGTGAAGCGATCGGCGATGGTGGCGCGGATTTTTGGCAGCGACCAGGGCAGCTTTGATGGGACTTATGAAGCTTTTGTGCAAGGGATTTATCCCGAAGACCGCCCCAGTTTCGAGCAGGCGGTTCAAGAGGCGATCGCCAATCGTGCCGATTATGAAATCGAATTTAGAATTCCTAGAGGCCATCTGGGCATCCGTTGGGTGTTATGTAAGGGTCAAGTCTTGCTGGATCAGGATGACAAGCCCCAGCGGGCCCTCGGGGTCTGCATGGATGTGACGGAAAGTCGGTATGCCTCGGAAGCCCTCCGGGTGAGTGAAGAACGATTTCGGCACATCTATGAGTCGAATTTGATTGGATTGGTGTTTGGCGATCGCAATGGCAATATTAGCGAAGCCAACAATGCGTTTCTAAATATTGTGGGCTACACCCCGGATGATTTGCGATCGCGTCGGGTGATTTGGCAGAATCT
Source organism: Laspinema palackyanum D2c (assembly GCF_025370875.1). NCBI lineage: Bacteria > Bacillati > Cyanobacteriota > Cyanophyceae > Oscillatoriales > Laspinemataceae > Laspinema > Laspinema palackyanum. Next base: position 102,363 of record NZ_JAMXFD010000019.1, on the reverse strand, counting down.
CAACCCCTTTAATCTCAGCGACGATGAGGACATGACGGTTGGTCTGGTGGCAGGAGTGGCCACCCCCACAGAAACGGAATTAATTCGCAAAGATGGTCGTCGCGTCCCGGTTTTGATGGGCCAAGTGCCGCTCCAAGACTACACCAATATGGGGATTAGCTTTGTTCTGGACCTAAGCGAACGCAAACAAGCTCAAGCGGCTTTAAGCGAAAGTGAAGAACGTCTCCGCCTCGCTTTGGAAGCGGCCCACATGGGAATGTGGGATTGGGATATCGCTACGGGCAAAATTGCCCAGTCTGATATTGTCGATCGCTTGTTGGGGTTGGAAGTCGGTAGCTTTGGCGGAACCTACAATAGCTTAATCAAAATCGTTCATCCCGATGATCGGGTGCGATTCAATGCTCACGCGATCGCTACGATGGAACGCGGTCAAGATTTTAATGTGGAATTCCGAGTGGTGAAACCCGATGGCACCGTTGCCTGGGTTGCTAGTATTGGCAAACGACTCCCGGATAAGGCCAAAAATGGCGATCGCTTGATCGGGGTCTGTATGGACATCACCGAACGCAAGCAAATCGAACAGGAACTCTACCGTCGGGAACAGGAATTTAAGGCCCTAGCCGAAAATGCCCCGGATATCATCGCTAGGATGGATTCCGAAGGGCGCTATCAGTATGTCAATCAGGCGATCGAACAAGTGACTGGCATCTCTCAGACAGCCTTTATCGGCAAAACTTTTTCTGAGTTGGGATTCCCCGAAGAAATTGATGCTTTGTGGAAACAAAGCGTCAGCGAGGTCCTCGCCACGGCACAAGAGGGGATTGTCGAGGGCTATTTACCCACCCCGAAGGGAACGCGATACTATCAATCTCGGTTGGTTCCGGAACAGGCGATCGATGGCTCCCTGGACCATGCGATCTGCATCAGTCGCGATATCACTGATCTCAAACAAACCCAAGAAGCGTTACAGGAAACCAACCAAACCCTCACCGCCCTGATTCAAGCTTGCCCCTTGGCGGTGATGGTCTTGGATCCGACAGGTAAGGTAAAAATGTGGAACCGCAGCGCTGAGCGGATTTTGGGCTGGAGTGAATCGGAGGCGATCGGGCGTCAATTCCCAGGTATCCCCTCCGCAAAACGAGGTGAGTTACAAGAAAATATTTCCGCTACCCTCGCGGGGAATCCCTTAATGGGCGCGGAAGCTCGTCGTCTGACTAAAGTGGGCAAAGAAATTGATGTGGCGATCTGGACGGCCCCCTTGCGGGATGCCAAGGTTCAGGTCAGCTACCTATCCATCTTGGCGGATATTAGCGATCGCAAGCAAGCGGAAGAAGCGCTGCGCGAGAGTGAGGACCGCTTCCGCACCTTGGTCAACTCGATGGATGACATCGTATTCACGTTGGATCGTCAGGGTCGGCATACGGCGATTTTTGGCCGATGGTTTGAGCGCACCCAGATCCTGCCGGAAAACTTTCTGGGCAAAACTGCTGCGGACCTGTTTGGTTCGCAAGCAGCGGAGATTCATAACCATGCGAATCAAAAAGCCCTGGCTGGGGAGAGCGTTATCTATGAATGGAGTTTCCAGACGGATGCCGGGACTCAATATTGTCAAACCTCTCTCTCTCCCCTGCGCGATCGCCAGGGGAGAGTCACGGGAATTGTCGGTGTGGGACGGGATATCACCGAACGGCAGCAAGCGGAACAACGGCAATATTTCCTGGCGGAAGTCTCTTCAGTTCTGGCTTCCTCTCTGGATTACCCCACCACCCTCAAGAGTTTGGCGAATCTGGTGGTTCCGACGATCGCCGATTACTGCGTGATTTATATTGTGGAGGATGGCGGACAAATCGCCGGATTGGCAATGGCTCATACCGATCGGGCGAAAGAGGCGTTGTTGGGTGAGATGGAACAGTATTATCCTCTGGACTTAAATCATGACGATGGAATTGTCCAGGTTGTCTCCTCGGGTAAGCCGATCCTGATTCCGGAATTGACGGATGAAATGCGAGTGGCAGCAGCTCGGGATCCTGAACATCTCAGACTGATGCGGGAACTGGGCTGTGTGTCCTGCACTATTGTCCCGTTGCTGGCTCGGGGTCGGACTTTGGGTGCGATTAGCTTTAATCTCGCTTCTGTCGGGCGTCGGTACAAACCCGAGGACCTGATGTTGGCGGAGGAGTTGGCGCGGCGGGCGGGGTTTGCCATTGATAATGCGCGGTTGTATCGTGAGTCCCAGGAAGCTAACCGGATGAAGGACGAATTTTTGGCGATCGTCTCTCACGAGTTGCGAACGCCGTTGAATGCGATGTTGGGTTGGGCGCAGTTACTCCGCACGCGCAAGTTTGATGAAGCGACGACAGAGCGAGCATTGGAGACGATTGAGCGCAATGCCAGGGTGCAAACCCAGTTGATTGAGGATTTACTCGATGTTTCCCGGATTTTGCGGGGGAAAGTGGCTCTGAGTTTGGAGCCTGTGGATTTGAGTGTGGCGATCGCCTCGGCGATTGAGTCTTTGCGTCCGAGTGCTGAGGCGAAGCAGATCCAACTGATTCAAACGGTCAAAAAATCCGTGGGGGTGGTTTCTGGGGATATTAATCGGATTCAGCAAGTGGTGTGGAATTTGCTCTCGAATGCGATTAAGTTTACGCCAAGTGAGGGACGGGTGGAGGTGCTCTTGAGGCGATCGCGCAATTTTGCGATTCTGGAAGTGGCGGACACGGGAATGGGGATCGCACCGGAGTTTTTGCCCTTTGTGTTTGAGCGGTTCCGTCAAGCGGATAGTACGACGACGCGCTCTTACGGGGGGTTGGGTTTAGGTTTGGCGATCGTCCGTCATTTGTTGGAAATGCATGGGGGCAGTATTCGGGCTTACAGTGAGGGAATCGGCAAGGGCGCAACGTTTACGGTGACTTTACCGCTGTTACAACGCACAGAGGGGAACGAAACAGTGGGGGATGTTTCTGAGCTGATTTTGGACCATTCGGACCCCACGGATGATGATGTTCCCTTAGCGGGGTTGCGCGTGCTGGTGGTGGAGGATGAAGCGGATACCCTGGAGTTTTTGATTGCTACTCTGGAAATGGCTGGGGCGATCGTTCGGGGTGTTTCATCGGCAACCCTGGCATTAGCGGCGATCGAGTCAGAAAAACCGGATGTTTTGGTGAGCGATATTGGAATGCCGGAATTGGATGGCTATTCTTTGATCCAACAAGTGAGAAGTCAGGAGTCCGATTCTGAGCCGGTTCTTCCCGCATTGGCACTCACTGCTTATGCCCGGGATAGCGATCGGGCTCGCGCTCTGAATGCTGGCTTTCACCAGCATATCTCTAAACCGATTCAACCGGCTCGTCTGATTACAGTGGTCAAAAATTTGGCAAGTAAGGGATAAAGCAGGTCCCACAGATGGCCCGAGTTTGAACCCTACCTTGATCAAGGTGGTAAAACGCGCTCAACCGTTTGTAGTAAACCCTTTAGGGGTGGTTTTTTGACTCCTCAAGGAGTCACTACGAACGTTTGTCCTTATCCCTTTAGGGGTTGCCTTATAAATTGGCCACCTTGACAGGGCTAGGTTTGAACCCTACCTTGATCAGGAAAAACCTCCCATCCTCTTGAAGTGTCTGACAGCGGATTTCGGTTTTCTGCCCGGGGTTGAGAGGGGTTAAAAATCTGAAAGGTTGTTACACCTAACGGAGTCCTAGATGGGTACGGCTATCCCGCCCAAGCCCCTCGGTCTCATCCTCAACCCGGTCTTTGACTGACGAATTTGCATTACACTCTCATGGTAGCGTTGATTTGATGATACCCCAGTTTCGTAAAGTCTTGCAAATCTTCGGGGCGATCGCTGTAATTCTCACCGTTACAGTGACCTCCCTAACCTTATATTGGGTAACCGATTCTTGGCCACAACAATCGGGCCAGATTCTGTTACCCCAACTGAGCGATCGCGTTGAGGTGCGACGGGATGGCTATGGAATTCCCCATATTTATGCATCAAATTCTCATGATTTATTTCTAGCACAAGGCTACATTCATGCCCAAGACCGCTTTTGGCAAATGGATTTTTGGCGACATCTCGGTGCCGGTCGTCTTTCGGAACTCTTCGGTGAATCCCAACTGAAAACCGATCAGTTTTTACGCACCCTAGGATGGGCCAGGATTGCTCAACAAGAACTCCAAACTTTACCCGATGAATTCCTAGGTCCTTTAACCGCTTATACCGAAGGGGTCAATGCCTATCTCCAAGAACATCATGGCACTGATTTAAGTTTAGAATATGGCGTTTTAAAAGTAATGAATGCCAGCTATCAACCGGAACCTTGGCAACCGGAACATACCCTAACTTGGGCGAAGGTGATGGCTTGGGATTTAGGCACAAATCTGGATGAAGAAATCGAACGGGGTGTCTTACTCCAAACCTATTCTCCGGAACAGGTGGATGAACTATTTCCCCCCTATTCTAATCAAGCTCCGGTTATTATACCCGATTGGAAAATTGCCCAAGGGGACAGTGATTTAATCCGGAATCAGTTGGGCGAAATTCCATCAAGAGAAACGGGAGTTTCTATGGCGGCGATCGCCTCGCAACTTTCCCCAACTTTCAACTCAGTTTCTGAGCAACTATCCGCCCTGGCTACCCTCACAGGTCCCCGAGGCGGGGAAATCGGGTCTAACAGTTGGGTGGTTTCCGGTGCCAAAACCCCCACCGGCCAACCCTTGTTAGCCAATGACCCTCATTTAGGGGTACAAATGCCTTCAATTTGGTATGAAATGGGTCTGCATTGTACTTCTAAAACTCCAGATTGTCCCTATGATATCACCGGGTTTTCCTTCGCTGGCATGGTCGGAGTCATCATTGGTCACACCGATCGCATCGCCTGGGGATGTACCAATGTTGGGGCCGATACGATGGACCTTTATATCGAAAAAATTAATCCTGAAAATCCCAATCAGTATGAAGTGAATGGGAAATGGGTGGACATGGATCAGGTCACCGAAACCATTCAAATTGCAGGGGGAAAGACGCAATTACAAACCGTTCGCTACACCCGACATGGCCCAATTCTCTCAGAAGCTTATCCTAAGCTCAAACCCTTGCTGCTTCCGGACTTAGCCAGCATTAACCCCAGCATTTATGCGATCGCTTTGCGCTGGACGGGTTTAGAACCGGCCCGTCTATTTACCGCTATTCTCCAACTGAATCAAGCCCAAAATTGGCAGGATTTCCGCAAGGCGGCCCAGGATTTTGATATCGCGGCCCAAAACCTCCTCTATGCCGATATAGACGGGAATATTGGCTATCAAATGCCCGGGAAAATTCCCATGAGAACCCAGAGTGATGGTCGCTATCCCGTACCCGGTTGGACCGATGAACAGGAGTGGAAGGGCTATATTCCCTTTGAGGAACTCCCCTTTACCTTCAATCCTCCTTCCGGTTATATTGTCACGGCGAATAATGCAGTCGTTGATGAGAGTTATCCTTATGTGATTACCAAAGATTGGGATTATGGATTTCGCGCCCAACGGATTTTGGAACTGTTGAACACCAAGAAAACGGGGTTTGATTTTGAATCCTTCCGAGAAATTCAAGGAGATAATTATAATCTTAATGCTCAAAGGTTAGTCCCTATTTTACTGAATCTGACCTTCGAGGATTCCCACCTAGAAAGGAGTCGAGATTTATTAAAAGATTGGGATTTGCAGATGGATAAGCACAGCTTTGGTGCAGCTCTTTTTGAAACATTTTGGAATAACTTATTATCCGCAACATTTCATGACAATTTTCTAGTAGATTTTTGGCCTAATGGCGGTCAGCGATGGATAAAAGTCATTGGCGATTTAGTTGAGAATCCCGATAGTTTTTGGTGGGATAATGTTCTGACTCCGGCAGTAGAAAATCGCGATTTCATCTTTCAAAAAGCCTTTGGCGAAGCGGTGGCCGAACTCGAAAAGCGCTTAGGCAAAAATCCCCAGGGTTGGGAATGGGGAGATTTGCATCAGGTGACTTTTAGAAATCAAAGTTTAGGTCAGTCGGGAATTGCTCCCCTTGAGGCAATTTTTAATCGGGGTGGCGTACCGATATCCGGTGGGAATGCCATTGTGAATGCAACAGCCTGGAATGCTCGAAAATCCTTTGAGGCCACTTGGATTCCATCCATGCGGATGATTGTGAATTTGAGCGATTTGGATGCTTCTGTTGCTGTCACCTCTACGGGGCAATCCGGTCATGCTTTCCATCGTCATTATAGTGATTTGATACCGCTGTGGGGCAATCTGGACTATCATCCTCTGGTGAGCAGTCGTTCTGGGGTCGAATCGAATACGAGAGATACCCTAATTTTGCTTCCGAATTAGTGCAGGGGGAAGTTAGAACAAGAGAGGCGATCGCCATCCGGGGAAAGGGTGACCCTCACCTCTGGGTTCAGTCCCTAGAGGAGATGGATTCTCCTCAACGTTTGATTTAAAGGAAGATCCATCTGCTCTAAACCGCCGATCGCCTGGATATTCAACTCAATCGCTATTAATCAATTGATTGTTTCCTATCAAAGGGTTTCCTGGATTCTCAGATGGAGGGTGTTACACATCTTAAATTAAGTCAAAAATCTGCTAAAATTTAAAAGTCATTCCAGCGCTTGTCGCAACTAACTTCTAAAAATCAGGGGTAGTCTCTCCCCACCCGGAATGGCGAGAATGGGCAAAAAAGCAAGTAAAATTCTATCAAGGAGGTGCATAATTGACGGAAAACATTTAATAAAAACCCCCAGTTTTTCTACTCTATCCGCTCGCGGAGGGGAACCCCCGGCAAGGGAATAGCCCCGACTAATGGCTGAATCTGGATAGAAGGCAAAAATCCAATTTAAAGTTTCCTTTTAATCTGAACAAGTTGACGGCATTTTCTCTGAAAATAGAGGGGTTTCTCAGATCAGGAACCTTACTGCATATCTATTATTTTGCTCGCTCACAAAATTTGGACGCATTTTTAAAGAAGCAGCGAAAGCTTATGAAACGAGATAGCGCCGATGAATGGCAATTAAACTTCTCTGGTCCAGATCAAGTGATCGTCTGGACCTGTCCTTGCCTAGTCTGCTCAGAACTGTTCCAAGTCAGGCTGATACCGGAGGCGATCGCCCTGACCCCTGTCGGGGGGTTAGGGTGGGTCTGTACTGTGGGGTTGGCAAGTTTTGCATTGCTTTATTGGGCGATCACCCGCCACCGAAAATCACGCTTAACCGCCGCAGGGCAACAGGCCGCTCCATCCGTCCCCCGGGACAACTCTGAGCTCCTTCATGACTCCCTGGATGGGGGAGAAGCGGACTATACTTTAACTATAGCACAGGAAATAGCAAAACAGTCGTTTCGGAGTTTGCGCCCTAGGACCGAAGAAGCGCCTCAACTCCAGCCATTGTTCCCGACAAGCAGCAAATCCGAAAATCCCGAACTCCAATTCTTGCAACTCCATATCCAGCGACTGCCCATCGCACATATTCTCTTGGATGCCGAAGGTCGCTTTCTGGGGTGGAATGCCGGGGCCGAACGACTGTTTGGGTATAGTAGCCAGGAAGTGCTGGGCCAGACCTCGGATCTGATCGTCCCCCCCCAAACGCGATCGCAGGTTGCCCAACTGTTGCAGCGTCTCACCCAAGGGGACCTCAACGCCCATAGCATTAACGAAAACCTCACAAAGTCGGGGCAGAAGATTGTCTGTGAGTGGTATAATACCCCCTTGTTTAACGACCCCAACCGATTTACCGGAATTCTCTCAATGGTGCAAGACATCACCGATCGCTGGCAGAGTGAGGTCACCCTGGAAGCGTTGAAAACCGAAATGAACACCCTCTTAAATGCCATTAATGAGGTAGTTTTGTTGTTTGATGCCCGAGGATGCTATCTAAAAATTCTGCCGACCGATTCTCCTTTGCTACAAAGTGCCGCCTCCCAACTCTTGGGCAAAACACTCCATGAGGTTTTTGAGTCATTCTTAGCCGATCGCTTTTTAGACTACATCCAAAGAACAATCCGGGAACAAAAGACCTTTGAGTTAGAGTATGAAATCATCCTGGGCGATCGTCCGGTAACATTTTCCGGCAAAGTCTCTCCCCTCAATAGCGAGCAGGTTCTGTGGGTGGCGCGGGATATCACCGATCGCAAGCATATCAAAGATCTCCTGCGGCGTTATGCCTTCGTCGATCCCTTGACGGGATTGGCGAACCGCTGTTCATTCGTCCGATGCCTGGGAATCGCCATGCAGGATGCTCACAACCAGTCCCGCGCCACCGCATCGGCATCCCCGGGGAAAGTGTCATCGCCCAAAGTCGCCGTCCTGTTACTGGATATCGACCGCTTCCGAATAGTCAAATATAGCCTAGGTCATTGGGTGGCCGATCGCCTGCTGATTGCCACCGCCCATCGCCTCCAGTCCTGTTTAAATCCCGGGGCGACCCTCGCTCGCATTGGGGGGGACGAGTTCGCCATTTTGCTAGATGATATCACCGCCCTCGCCGAGGTTACCCAGCTTGCCGATCGCATCCAATCCGCCATGCGGTTTCCCTTTTCCCTAGACGAACAGGAAATTTTTTCCTCCGTGAGTATCGGCATTGCCCTCGATAACGGCGGGTATGAGCGATCAGGGGAACTCCTGCGCGACGCCGATACTGCCCTTCATTACGCCAAACAGCAAGGTCAGGGCCAGTCTGTCTCCTTTGCCCAGGATATGCATGAAGGGGCGATCGCTCGGTTACAGTTGGAAACCGATCTGCAACGGGCGATCGCACATACCGTCCATCCCAACCCCCCAGAAAGCCAACCCTTTCAAGTGTACTATCAGCCCATCGTTTCCCTCGCGACGGGCCACATTGTGGGATTTGAAGCCCTTGTGCGCTGGCATCACCCGACTCGGGGTCTCGTCTCTCCCGGGGAATTTATCCCCGTCGCCGAGGAAACCGGACAGATTGGGGCGATCGACCGCTGGGTGATGACCGAAGCCTGCCGTCAGTTGGGGTGGTGGCAACAGCGATATCCAGCCGCCGCAGAGTTGACCATGAGCGTGAATGTTTCGGGAGTCAACTTTGGTCAAGTCGGTACCATTGAACGGATCGAGCAGACCCTGCGCTCCAGCGGGATTTGTGGCCGTTACTTAAAGTTGGAAATTACCGAAAGTGTGATTCTCAAAAATACCGGGTCCGCCTTAGCACTTTTGGACCGGATTCAAGCCTTGGGAATTAATCTGTCCATTGATGATTTTGGAACAGGTTACTCTTCCTTGGCGCGGTTGCACGAATTGCCCCTCAATACCCTCAAAATTGACCGCAGCTTTGTCAGCCGGATGCGCGGATTAGATGAAAGTTGTGAAATCGTCCAGACCACCATTGCGTTAGCTCACACCCTCGGTTTGGATGCGATCGCCGAAGGGGTCGAAACCGCCCAACAGGTCGAACTCCTAAGAACCCTGGATTGTGATTACGCTCAAGGGTACTTTTTCTCTAAACCTGTAGACAGTGAAGCCGCTTTAAACCTGATTTTATCTGAACATCAGATTTTTAACAACGGATAACCTCGGCCCCTCGGGACTTAATTCTGACTTAAAGCGACCTGACCCGTTTAACGGTCCGGTAATCCCACTGGGGTTTCTCCCTTCCCGGAGTCAGGGAATCGGCTATAATTTTGAAGAACTGAAGAAGCAATCACCGGGCGATTTTAGGTAGAATTAAATTATGCTAGAACTTCACTGTCACACGACCTATTCTGATGGTACTTTGACCCCGACTGAACTGGTGGAACAGGCATTGGCCGCAGGGGTCCGGGCGTTAGCGATTACCGACCATGATACCATGTCCGGATGGCCCGAAGCGATCGCCGCTGCGGAATCTGTAGCGCTCGAAATCGTGCCTGGGCTAGAACTGAGTACCGTACATAACGGGCGATCGCTGCATATTTTAGGCTTTTATCCCGACCGGGAAAAATTACAACAGCCTTTAAACGAACGACTGCAAGGCCGAATTGACCGGGCACAACAAACCCTCGACAAATTAGCCGCCCTCGGCTATCCCGTGGAATTACCTCCCTCAACAGGTGGAATGGCCCCCGGACGTCCCCATATCGCCGCAGCTTTACTCAAAGCCGGTTATATTAAAACCTGTCAAGAAGCCTTTGAACGATGGATTGGAGAAGACAAACCCGCCTACGTTCATTATGAAAAATTTTCTATTCAAGATGGGATTAATCTGTTGCGGAGTTGTGGTGCAGTTCCCGTCTGGGCGCATCCCTATTTATTTCGCGGTGGACCTGTGGAAACGGTTTTAAAAGAAATGGTCGAAGCGGGTTTAATGGGTGTTGAAGTCTATCATCCTCATCATACCCCTCACCAAGTCCAGAAATTAGAAGAATTTTGTGCAGAATATGGGCTATTGATGACCGGAGGCAGTGACTATCATGGACCGAGTATTGATGGGAAACACTCCAGCCACCTCAATCAATTTAATTTGTCCTTAGAGTTGCTGGAACCCATCAAAGCAGCCGCTCAACAGTTGCGTTAAATTGGAGAAAAAATTCGGTGAAAATTACATCCTTAACCCATCTGCCCCCGGAATCGGTTTCTCATAATCGGGAGATTCAAAAAAAAGTGATGCTAAAGGCGGGAGATCTGCCCCACCTCACCAATTTTTCCCAGGCAAAATTTGCCCCCGGTCAAGTGGCTGCTGCCCATGCTCATGCGGATATGTGTGAGGTATTTTTTGTTTCCCAAGGATCGGGATTAATTCGCGTCAATGGCACCGATTATCCCATAGAAATGGGAACTTGCATTGCGATAGAACCGGGAGATGTTCATGAGGTGGTGAATAATAGTTCGGGGGATTTAATTTTAACTTATTTTGGCTTAAAAGTGGGATGAATTTAGAATAATTAGGCCGGATTTATAGTCAATCGCCGAGGCTAAGAGGGGGATTTTACAAAAATTTGCCAGGAGATTACTTATAGTCACCGCCTCAACCGGAGAATAAGTGAGGATTGGGTCGGATAACAGTGATCGCTGGGCCAATGGATGATGATCTCACGAAACCGATTTTTGGAAAAGATTGACCACGGGGAGCCGACAGTGGAGCCACCGTAGCCCGGAGCATGGGATCGCCTCCCCCGTGAACCCGACGGCCACCGAGGGACCCGCACCCGACCCATCCCCAGAATCGGTGTCATGGAGTGGGGAACATTGGAGTGAGGAAAAACATCTATTAGAGATTGCCCGAAGCGATCGCCAGTTTGCGGTGGAACTGCTCACCGCATGGATTGAGGATAGCAAACCGGATCGGAAAGATGCCAGTTAAGCTCTCATCCCAGGCGATGCCGTCACCCTCGGGTGTAAGGCACAGCAAATTCAAGGGGGAAGCGCCACCATTGCGGCGATCGCCATACGGAAACTAGCTGCTAACCTAGAAAAGCAACCCAAAGAGAAGAATTTTGAGGAGGCCGATAAACTGGTGGGACAACTGAAAACGATTTTAAACCCAATTGAGAAATGGGTCAGGGATTGGCCCGTCTAATCCCTTGTCAGCCCCAGGCGATCGCCTGGATAAAGAGGCTCTATCCCACCCAAAATGAGGGCCGAAAATCAATTGAAATTTGAATAAACATCGGAAAAAATGTACAGTGAAGAAGGGTTCAGGCTTTGTTGTCGTTTGTCCTTTGTCGTTTGTCCTTTGTCCTGTGTCTTTTGTCCAATTCTACCGCCACCTACTCATGTCAAAAATACTCGTTATAGATGATGATGGGGTAACTCGCTTACTCCTGAAACGGAACCTCCAAATGCAGGGATATGAGGTAACCTTGGCTAAAAATGGAGCCGAAGGACTGCGACTGGCGGAAGAACTGCATCCGGATTTAATCGTCTGCGACTGGATGATGCCCCTCGTGGATGGCGTGGAAGTCTGTCGCCGCATCAAAGCTCACCCGATCTTAGCCACCACCTTTTTTATCCTCCTCACCGTGCGGGGACAAGTCGATGATCGCATTCAAGGTCTGGATTCTGGGGCTGATGAATTTCTCTCCAAACCGATAGAAAGTGATGAATTACTGGCCCGAGTTCGTGCAGGATTGCGACTGCGCCAATTAACCCAGCAATTAAGCCAAGCCAATCAACAGTTATCGGCCCTAGTAGAAGTTCAACAACAGTTATTAAGTGCTGTAGATTCCACCCCGGAAGAAGCCAATTCCTCCTATATCCAGTTGCTCGCCCCTCTCGGACAAGCGGCGCAAGCGAGTCGTGCTTATATGAGCGAACTCTATCAGGATCAGGCGGGAATCGAGCCCCTGGTGTTATGCGAGTGGTGTGCAAAGGAACCCACGGGAAACCTGAGTCAACAGAAGTCCCCAGAATCTGAGGGTCTAATCCCGCCCAATCCCTTACCCTGGCGCTGGATGGAAAGCTTCCACAAGGGCGAAATTGTGGCGGGGAAAGTGAGCGATTTTCCCGAAGGAGAACGGGAGATATTGGAACAAGCGCACCTGGATTCCTTGTTGATGTTACCCCTCACCCTCAAGGATGAATTAGTAGGATTTATCGGCTTTGAGAATTGTGCGATCGCCGATCTGGATTCCCTGCTGCCGATTTTGCGGGCGGCAGCCGCAGCGATTTGCCTGCATCGCGATCGCTCCGCTGCCTTACTCGCCCTGAGAGCCAGTGAAGCCCGCTATCGGGCGATTATAGAAGACCAAACTGAATTTATCTGTCGCTTTGCTCCAGACGGGACCGTTACCTTCATCAATGATGCCTACTCTCGGTATCTAACCATGACCCGAGACGAACTGATGGAAGGCTCTGTGGTTCCCTTTCGGCCCCACTTTGAGCGCGATGTTGTTAACCAGCCCGTGATCAATCGAGAAGAATGCGAAGTTTTACCCAATGGAGAAGTGCGATGGCATCACTGGACCGAACGCGCTGTTTTTTCCGGAGATGAACTCGTTGAGTTTCAAGCGGTTGGGCGAGATGTCACCGAACGCAAGCAAGCCGAAGAGGAAACCCTAAAAGCTCTCGCGAAAGAAAAAGAACTCAATCAGCTCAAAACTCACTTCGTATCAATGGTTTCCCATGAATTTCGCACTCCCCTCACCACTATTCTTTCCTCCGCTGACTTACTGGAATATTACCAGGAAGACTTTCCCGACTCCAAAGGTGATAAAAAGCTCCAAGCCATCCAACGGATTCAAAGTGTTTCCGTCACGATGACCCAAATGATTGATGATGTCCTGTTAATCGGTCATGCCGAATCAGGAAACCTGCAATGCAACCGCAAGCCCTTAGACTTGGTTCAGTTTTGTCAGCAATTAGTCGAGGATATGCAGTTTATTGATAATGGTTTACATGGGCTTGAGTTAATCCTTTCCCAACCGACTCTCGCCGCCTGTATGGATGAAAAATTACTGCGGCATATCCTGACTAATTTACTCTCAAATGCCCTTAAATATTCCCCAGCAGGGATGGCAGTTCAACTGGAACTGTGCGATCGCCAAAATCTCGCCATCTTTCACGTCAAAGATCGGGGCATTGGCATTCCCCCGGAAGACTTGCCCCATCTGTTTGAGCCATTCCAACGCTGTCGGAACGTCGGTACAATTTCCGGCACCGGCATGGGACTAGCCATTGTCAAAAAGTGTGTAGAAATTCATGGCGGAGAAATTTCCGTACAGAGTGAAGTGAGCGATGAAAAACGACCGGGCGGCACAACTTTAACCGTCATCTTACCTCGGTTTCCCCTGAATAACCTCACCCCCAGCCTCAACGACCAGTTCTCAGAATCTGTCCAGGCAAAATTGCCGAAAAAGAAGCCTTAAACCCTGCCATGACCCGTGACGCCCCCGCTACTTCTGTGCCCCTTTAAACTGGGATTGTCTCGAACTTTAAGGTATGATATTCTGACCCATAGACGGGCCTAAAAATTATGATTAATTTTCCTCAATCTTATGGATAAAATTCTAGTCATAGATGATGATTCTGCCACGCGCTTACTCCTCAAACGAGACTTAAAATTAGAAGGCCATGAAGTCACCGTTGCCAAAGATGGGGAAGAAGGGGTAAAACTTGCCCTGGAAGTTCATCCTGCGTTAATTATTTGCGATTGGGTGATGCCTTATTTTGATGGTGTAGAAGTCTGTCGCATCGTCAAATCCAACCCCGAATTAGCCCAAACCTTTTTTATTTTACTCACCTCGAAAGTCGATTTAGAGGACCGTATTCAAGGACTCGATGCTGGGGCGGATGATTTTCTTTCCAAACCCGTCAATCCAGCCGAACTCTTAGCCAGGGTCAGGGCGGGACTTAGACTGTATCATTCCCAGCAACAATTAAGCCAATCCAATCAACAACTCAGCCAAACCTTACGGGATTTACAACAAACCCAGGCTCAGTTAATTCAAAGCGAAAAAATGTCGTCAATTGGTCAAATGGTGGCGGGAATTGCTCACGAAATTAACAATCCTGTAACTTTTATTGATGGCAATTTGAATCATGCTGCGAAATATATGGGAGAATTGGTTGAATTTATTCAACTTTTTCAACAACACTATCCCAATCCTTTGCCCGAGATTAAAGATGCAGCGGAGGAATTGGATTTAGAATTTTTAATGGTCGATTTTCCTTCCCTGGTAGAATCCATGAAACGAGGGGCCAAGCGGATTCGAGAAATCGTGGAATCCTTACGAACTTTTTCTCATCTGGATGAAGCTGAACTGAAGGATGTGGATCTCCATGAAGGGTTGGATAGTACGCTCTCTATTTTAAAAGGGCGTTTAGAAGGGATTGAAACCGAGATTAACTATGGAAAATTACCTCGGGTGGAATGCTATCCTAGTGATATCAATCAAGTATTTTTTCACCTGATCAACAATGCGATCGATGCCGTGGGAAAACGCACCCAGCTACAAAATTACCCCAGGAATCAACCCGACTCCAACTCCCCACCCCCCCGGATTCGCATCTGTACCGAAACCCGCACCCCTTCCCATGCAGTAATTCGGATTTTCGATAATGGGATCGGCATTCCCAAAGAGACAGTCTCTAATATTTTCAACCCCTTTTTCACCACTAAAGATGTAGGTGCTGGGAAAGGTCTCGGTTTAAGCATTTCCTATCAAATCGTTGTGGATAAACACGGAGGAAAATTAGAAGTCCATTCCGAACCCGGTCAAGAAACAGAATTCGCAGTCATCATTCCCATCCATCCCACCAAAAAGTCATTTTAACTTCTGACCCTTCCTTTCTTTTTTCTTAGTAACGACTTGCTGCCGTTATTTTTTCATGTTCTTAGTAACGATTTCAGTCGTTATGTTCTTTTTTTTAGCAACGGTTTTAGTCAGGTGTTCGCAAAAAATAAAGCGAGGATTATTGGATTTTATAAATAATAGTTAAACCCAGGAATAAATTAATAAAATATCACCCCCAAGCTTAAAGAGGTTATCCTTTCCTTTTTGATATAACAATGTTGTTAATTGAAGATGATGAACGCAGTTCTGGTGCGATCGCCAGTGCGTCAGGGCAAATGAGCCAACGGGTTGACGATCTGCTCCGATTGGCTCGCATGGATCCCCAAGCCCCCGATCGCGCGGCATAGCGACAAATAGCCCTAGATGAAATAGGGTAAAGACCAGTGCGATCGCGCTGAAACTGCGGCGGGGCCTAGAAACCGGCTTTCTTAATTCAATCTCGGTTTTCAGCCAAAGTTATCGCAGAAACCCGGTTTCTTTTCCTTCCCAGATTTTTACTATTTGTTTCCTATAATTAGCTTATAATCACTTCTGACCCCCACTAATCACGATCACAAATTAACTATGAAATCTAAAGCTGTTGCACTATTTCTGAGTCTTGGTCTAGCGACAACCGTGGCGGCCTGTGCCGGTCAGCCCGAAGCAGAACAAACGCCCCCAGCTCCTACCACTGAAGATGCTGGAGAAGAGGGCGGCGCTCCCACAAACCCAGCTTCGACTACTCCCAATCCAGGTGCAACTGAAGATGGCGAAGGTGGCGAAGATGGCGAAGGTGGCGAAGAGGGCCAAGAGAACCAAGAGAACCAAGGTGGTGAAGGTGGTGAATCTTAGTGCATTGCCACTGTTGTTTCGTTTCGGAGCAACGATTGAACCATCTTAAGCATCATCTGATAATAACGATTTGATTGAGTCGGGGATTTTCCTAGTCTTGAATTAAATATCAGGGCTAGGGTATCCCTATCTATGCTCTCAACTCTTTGAGCCAGATGAAATCATCAATCTTTTTTAGCTAAATTTGGCCTTAATTCCATGATTTTATGTATTGAGCAAGTTCTCACCCCAGAACAGTTAGACGAGATTCAGCGCATTCTAAAAGAGGGTGAATTTGTTGAAGGTAAACTTACGGCGGGTAGGTATGCGAAAACTGTTAAAGATAACTATCAATTGAAAGCCGATACAGAGGACGCCAAAAAAGTCAGGGGAATTGTGCATAATGCGCTCTTGCAAAATCCCCTCTTTAAAGCCTCCGTGCGTCCCCAAAAAATTCGGCCAATTTTGTTTAGTCGTTATGAACCGGGAATGTCTTATGGTTGGCATACCGATAATGCCATTATGGGCGATGGAGAATTGGTGCGATCGGATGTCTCCCTAACCCTATTTCTCAGCGAGCCAGATACCTATGAAGGCGGTGAATTAGTCATCGATACCAGTCTTGGTGAACAATCTTTTAAACTCCCGGCAGGATCAATGATTGTTTATCCTTCTACTTTTCTCCATCAAGTTACGGAAGTAACCCAGGGGATTCGTTTCGCTGCGGTGACTTGGGTTCAAAGTCTGGTTCGCGATGTTCAACAACGGGAAATTCTCTTTGAACTTGATACGGTTAGAAAGTCAATCTTTGAGCAATATGGCAAAACCGTAGAATTCGATTTACTGTGCAAAACCCATGCCAACTTACTGCGCCAATGGGCGGAAATTTAAGCCAAATTCTCCAAATTACTGCCAGATGTAGTCCAGTGGAGCATTCTCACCCTTTATTCCCTGTAAATGTTACCCCTTGCACAAAATAACGATTAAAAAAGGCATAAATCGCCAATGCGGGTAACGTAAATACCATTGAAGCGGCCATGATATAGTTCCAATAACTGATATATTGACCCTTAAACGTATTTAACCCCAACGGTAACGTAAACATATCCTGACTGGATACCACAATTAAGGGCATGAAAAAATTATTCCAGCTTCCCATAAAAATAAAAATAGCTTGAGCAGCTAGGGCCGGTTTTGCTAAGGGCATTACCACCTTCCAAAAGGTTTGCCATCGATTCAATCCATCTAATGCTGCCGCTTCCTCCAGTTCCTTCGGGAAATTCACAAAGAACTGACGCATCATAAAAATAAACGTCGCATTGACCATACTGGGGACAATTAACCCTTGATAAGTATTCAACCAACCCAAGGATTTTAAAATTAGAAATGTGGGAATCAACGTGATTTGTCCGGGAATCATTAATACCGCTAAAATCATCCCAAAAACCAGCCTATTGCCTCGAAAGGGAATTCGGGCTAGGGCATAGCCTGCCATCGAATTAAAGACAATATTAAACCCCGTAACGCAAACTGCTACAAAGGCACTATTGAACAGCCATCGCCCGAATAGGCGTTCTCGGGTAAAGATGGATTGATAGTTCTCCAGGGTGAAATTTTTGGGAATAAAATTCATCCCTCCTTCCACAATTTCTGCTAAGGGTTTAAAGGATGCCGACATTGCCCAGGCAAAGGGAATAAAGGTGACGATCGCATACAGAATTAAGAATCCGTACAGCAGCGCTTTTAATCCAGAAATTCGCTTCATTCTCCGTGAGTCTCCTATGATGACGATTACTGAGGCATATCTTCTTTAAACAGATACCGTTGTACCAGGGTAGCTAAGACGATCGCCGTTGCTAATAAGAGGGCTAAGGCAGCCGCATATCCCATTTCTAAACTCTTAAACGCATACTGATAAATCAACAACACCACCGTCAAGGTAGAATTATTGGGACCGCCGGACCCTCCGGAGAAAATATAGGATTGGTCAAAAAGTTGAAACGTGCCAATAATGCCCATGACAATGATAAAAAAGGTCACAGGTTTGAGTAAAGGCAACGTAATATTCACAAAGCGATCGCAACCATTCGCCCCATCAATTTTGGCCGCTTCATAGAGGGACTCGGGAATATCCTGGAGGGCTGCCAAATAAATCACCATGAAAAAGGGAGCACTCGCCCAAATATTCATAATCATAATTGATTTCAGGGCAATATTTGGGTCTCCCAACCAATTGTAAGTCGGTAAACCAAACCCCTCTAAAAAATGATTCAGTAGCCCATCGGCATTGTAAATCCACATAAAAATCAGGGTTAACACCGCCGATGAGGTAATCGTTGGCAGGAAAAACACCACCCGAAACAGATTTTTTCCGCGAATTTGGGCATTCAGAACCAAGGCTAACATTAAGGCAATGAACGTCTGGATGGGAACAACGATCGCCACATATTCTGCCGTATTTTTCAAGGCAATCCAAACCCGTCCATCGTCCACCAATCGGGTAAAATTCCGCAGGTGGACAAACCGATAGCTCATTTCCCCTAAAATCTCAACTTTGTGAAACGAGAGGAAAATCGCATACAAAATCGGCAACCCCAAAAACACCCCTAAAATCATTAAAGCCGGGGTGATAAACAGATAACCGGATAGGGAAGGGGAAAAGCGAAAACTCCGAGTTTTTTTAGACCGAGAAGCCTCGGAATTCAAAGAAGAGGCTGGCATAGATTTGAGGGGGATGCTAGTCATAGTTTAGGGAGGTCTTTGGCTGAGGACCGGACGGCCTTAATTCCCGTGAATTAATACAAACTCGCTTTAATTTCCTGGTTGGCAGTCCCTTGGGCTTTTTTCATCGCCTCTGATAAAGATTGTTCCCCTAATAAAGCACTGAGAAACTGGTTGTTAAAATTTTGGGTAACGAGGGACAAATTTTCTCCCGCTTGCCAGAGGGTAGCATAGTCGGCACCGGCGACAAAGGGCGCATAGAGGGGATTATTCGGATATCCCAGTTCTGCCAGGACTGATTTGCGGGTGGGTAAGATTAATCCCCCACTCGCCCAAGCTTTCATGCCTTCTTTTCCCGTTAGATAAGAAATCAATTCCCAGGCTTCCTCTTTGTGGGTAGATTGTTTATTCATGACGTAGGCAACAGTAAAGGCCATTGTCCCTTTTTTGCCATTAATGGTCGGGACGGGGGCAATGGCAAAAGAAATCCGAGGAAAGGTTTCTTGTAGGTAAGGAATCGCCCAATTCCCATCAAGGACCATTGCGGCTTTTCCCTGTCCAAACATTTCGCTGACGTTACTTGCGCCGGTATCGGAGGGGATGCCTGCGGTGCGAGCTTGTTGATATTGTTCGATAACGGGGGCGAGTCCTTTTAAGGCTTTGGGTTGAGCAAATGCCGCGAAGCCTTTGCGATCGACAAATTGCCCGCCAAAGGCACGAATCATAAAGGCTTGACGGGTTAATTCGGGAACCATGCCATAGCCATAGCGTTGGATGCGCCGATCGCGATTCCGTCGCCGGGTTAATGCTTCAGAATACTCCTGTAATTGCCCCCAAGTTTTGGGCGGTTCACTTAACCCTGCTTCCTGGAAAAATTCGGTATTGTAATAGAGCGCTAGGGTGGAGAAATCTTTGGGTAAACCGTAGATTTTGCCCTTATATTTAAAGGCATTCAGCATCGCCGGTTGAAAATCTTTGAGGTCAAATTCTGGGGTGATATAGCGATCGAGGGGTTCTAATACGCCCCGATGCATCAGTAAGGGTGCTTCTAGGGTATCTAAATAAAAGATATCCGGGGCCGCATCCCCAATTAATCGGGTTTTGATGACATCAGAATACTGATCCGTGATGACTTCATACCGGACTTTAATATGGGGGTGGGTGGCTTCAAAATCTCGGAGTAGCTGTTCGAGAAGCTGTTTTTCTACGGGACTACTTTGCCACCCACTGAGGGTGAGAGTGGTGACATCTTCCTCCAGGGAACTGCCGCAGGCGGTGAGACTGAGAACCAGCAGCAGGACGATCGCCCACTGGCACAGAAGCCGATAAAGTTTTGACATAAATCCTGCTCTCGGGTAAAGCTGGGCCGTCCTGAATGTAATAGCCGCTACTTTTTTATTATGCCCTTATGAATCAGAATTTAACCGGGGTTTTAACCAAAAACTTGCAAGGTTGTCAAGTATCTGGCGGAGGCTTTGGCTGCGCGGTTCCTGGAGGAATAGCAAGGGAAGCAGGGCTAACAGTCGCAAGAGCGCAGAGAAGGCAAATAAGCCAACGAATCCGCCAAAGGCAGATTGAGTGGCGAGCAATCCGCCGAGGGTGGTGCCGAGGGCACCGGCTAAACCGCTAACGGCAGCGGCGATCGCAAAATAACTCGAAGGCTGTTTCGCCGGGGCGATTTCCATTTGGATATTACTGCCACACAGATCCACGGCTGCCCAAGTTGCGCCACTAATTAGGTGTAACAGGGGCAATCCTATCCATAAGAGTATCCCCTGGGTTCCCGTTACCAACCAGAGCACCGGGGTGATCGCGACGAGGATACCGACGAAGAGTAAGAGGGGACGATTTCCCAGGCGATCGGCTAATTTTCCCCAAATTGGGAGCATCAGCAAGTTGGCACCGGCACCAAGGCTATTGTAGAGGGTCACCCAACTGACATCGATATCTAAATCTTTGAGTAAATAGAGGTTGAAAAATGGGGCGCTGAGGTTGACGGCAAACATCCAACCGCCAAAATACAGCAGAAATATCCGGAAATTTTTATCTTTTAAAAAACTGGGCAGGGCGATCGCCCCGGAGGGGGGAGTGGGTTCAGGTGTGGGGAGACTTTGGCTATCACTGCCCCAAATTTGGGGGTTAACATCTGCCATCAAAAACTGGAAGCATAAACTAATGATGCCAGCGGCGATCGCCACACACAAGATAATCCCATAGCCTTCAATGGTCCCTCCATCCCATTGGGACACCATCACCCCCAATATTGGCATCGCCAGCAAATTGGTGAGATTCGCGGCACTGTTGCGAAAGCCAAAGTAACGCCCGCGTAGGCGATCGGGGACTAATGCCGCCATCCAACTCACCCAGGAGGGACTCCCGAGGGCCCCTAAAATATGGGTGAGGGCGACGATCGCCAAGGTTCCCACAATCAGATGGTGAGCTTGCCTGGGATCCACGAGAAACCAGCCAATTCCCAGAAGTAAAAACAGCCACAGCAGGCGGGAAATGCTGAAAATCGAGAGGGTGTACCAATGACGACTCGTGGTGCGATCGCCCAAATAGGCCCCCACAGGTTGCAGAAAATTCACCAACATCGGGATTGCTGCCAGTAACCCAATTTCCACGTTACTTGCGCCGAGATCCAGCAAAAAATTACTCAGCAAGACCCCCCCGGTAGCGCAGGAGAAAAACGTGGCAAACACACCATCGAGGGTAGAAGCTTGTAAGCTGGTGCGAATCGCCGGTTTAGAGCGTTTCCCATTAGGAAGAATTAGGGAATTCTCGGCAAGGTATTCGGAAAATAGAGGCTTTTTTAGAGGAAAGGCGATCGTCAGTTTACTCTGGGTCATAGCAGATTTAGGGAAATTTAATCTGTTGATGCAATCTCTGAAGTGTTTAGAGTCTAAAAAAAATGGCCGGGAATGCCAATCCGACTAGAGAGGGAAATTTGCTCGGGGTTAGGGAGGTAGGAGGATTTTAGATTCCGAATTCCCCGGCAAAAGGACAAGAAACCGGGTTTCTGCCCAATTTTGCTGATACCAAATCCGGTTGTAAAAAACCTATTTTACTCTTGTAGTTAAAAGTAGGGTGGGCACTGCCCACCTTTCTGTGCAGGTGGGCAATGCCCACCCTACTGCCCAATTTTGCTGACAAGGCAAAAAATTGAAATAAAAAACCCGGTTTCTAACTACAATGCCATAAAAAAGGAGCGCTCAAACCATCGCTCCTTAATGTAAAATTTTGCTCACTTCCTACAGTTGACCGAGGCGATCGCCCACTACACTATCGCGCCGGACTTCATACTCTTCTGAGGATTCAGGGTCTAATTCCCAGCGTTCCTCATCTCGTTCTGACAACTCATCGCGAACGCCTAACTCTTGGCGATCGTCTTGTTCCACTCCCGCTGCCCTACCGATTTGATCTACAATATTTTGGTCCGGAGTTGGTGCCGTTCCCCCGACTGCTTCATCCCCAACATTCTGAGCTTCGGACCATGCCGCATCCACATCCCCACCCGTTAATTCTGGACTGGTATGAGTGTATTGCTTCATCTTATTTTCCATGTTCCGACCGCCAATATTCGCGCCAGGGGGATTCGCTATTCCCGTTCCCAAAGATTCAGTCTCACCTTGGGGCAAATCTTCTACACTGCCCTCTTCTTCGGCCAAATTTCTCAGTTTTTCTTGTTTATTTTTAGTCATAATTATCCCTTTAATATCAACAAAGCTTGGGAGATTTTTTCAGTACAAATCAATCTCCGCTAGTTTAGGAGTTAGGTTTTACCGTTATAAAACCCAAACCAACTTTTTCTGCTTTTGTAAAGCCTAGCTGATTTTCAGGGGTTTAACTTCTACCCCAGGGCATATTTTATTAACCCTTGAGCCGCATGAATTACTAAAATAACCGGATACTCCCTTCAATTAGCCATCAGGAAACTGCCAACAGGCAAGATGCTCTACATCGTCACTGCCACAGGATTTACAAGGGACATCCGCAAAGGAATCAACCCATTCTTCCCCACAATTACGACAGTGGCAAAAAATATTGTGGCGGTTCGCTTCATTGAGTCGTAACTGCCAGTCCTTCAGTTCATCATCATTCAAGGGCCGAGGAATTTCTGTCATCGTTATTATCCCAAATTCATCGGTTTAGTATTATACGCGATCGCTCACTAATTTTAAAAAGGTTTGATACACCCCTTCCACTTCTTGAAAATAGGTGGCTTCATCGGCAGATTGGGAGATAAAAAACAGATTAAAACAAGGCATAACGCAATTTTCCGATTCTAGGGTATCCGGCGTTAGGACAACTTGCACCGGATTTTGGGCTAACCGAGTATTGGTCAAATCTGCCACAGTTTTTAATTGCTCAAATAAGGAATGATACTCAGTCAAGTCCCGGGGAAGAATCCCTACATATCGAGGCCGCATCTGTGATTTTGAAGTTGCCAAATGCCCTTGACAACTGGAATAAGTAATACAATTAAATTTAAGAATTAAAGCAATAGTTAAATCTCGGACACCGGGCTCTATGGATTTTTTAAACTTGCGATGATATTTAGACAAAATCGGGGAATCTGCACAAGCGGCAGTGCCATCAGTGTTGATATTGCCGAGGGGACTTTCCCGAAAGGTTTCGGCGGGGTTTTCATCCACAAAGCGATCGTCCCAGGAGGCGATAAATTCTTTTAATCCACTGAAATAAGTCATCGGTTTAAGTTGTTTTAATTAAAAAAATCAGAAAAATGGAGGAAGAAATCTCCAATGCTCTTACTCCTTCAGCCTTGCCCGAATAATTGAGACTCGCTATATTAGAGTCAGGTATCAATAGATTAGACCATTGAGCCCCTATGACTTCTCCCTTTTCCCCCAATCATCGCTTTTTTCAATACCGCCTTGCTTTGCTCATCAGTATAGCAATTCTTGTCCCCTTCGGTTTGTTTACCAAATTTTATCGCGGTCCGGGTCAATCCTGGCTGAATGATTCATTTGGCGGGATTCCCTACGAAATTTTTTGGATTCTGCTCGTGGTTGTGATTTGGCCAAAAGTTTCCGCAAAATCGGCGGCAATAGGCGTCTTAATTGCGACTTGTATTTTAGAATTTCTCCAACTTTGGCATCCCCCGTTTTTACAAGTCATTCGCGCCACCCTGCCGGGACGATTGGTATTAGGGACAACCTTTATTGGGTCAGATTTTCTCTATTATTTTATCGGCTGTTTTTTAGGATGGTTGTGGGTGAAAGCGCTTCAGCATTATACGTTGAAACATAAAATTAATAGCAGCATAGAATAAAGAAGCAAAACGAACAATTTTCACTCAGGTTTGACCCTAGCATAAATTTTAGGGAACTATTAAACTACAGGAACAGAAACCGGGTTTCTTGCCTTAATTTGTGGCAAGTTAACAGAAATTGTGTTAAGAAACCCGGTTTCTAATCTCTGCTGTGCCAACGGACTAGCTTTAGCCAAAGACGACGGTGCGATCGCCATAGACAAGCACTCGATTTTGTAAATGCAAACGAACCGCCCTAGCTAACACCATCCGTTCTAAATCTTTGCCTTTTCTAATTAAATCCGTCACCTCATCTCGATGGCTGACCCGGACAACATCTTGCTCAATAATTGGCCCTGCATCGAGGTCTGCTGTGACATAATGTGCAGTAGCCCCAATAATTTTAACCCCCCGTTTATAGGCTTGATGATAAGGTTTTGCTCCAGCAAAAGCCGGTAAAAATGAATGGTGAATATTAATCACAGTGGGAAAATTTTGGACAAAATCTGCGGTTAGAACCTGCATATATTTTGCCAAAACTACCACATCAATGTTATACTGTTTAAGCAATTCCAGTTGCTTGGCTTCCTGAGTAACTTTGTTGTCTTTTGTAACAGGCAGACAATAGAAATCGGCTCCAAACTGTTGGGCAATCTCTTCAAGGTCCGGATGGTTGCTGATAATTAAAGGAATGGATGAATGAAATTCCTTTGCCTTCTGCCGCCACAGCAAATCGAGTAAGCAATGATCTTGCCGACTCACCCAAATGGAGAGACGCGGGATGGTGTCGGAAAAATGCAGTTGCCAATTGGCATCCAGGGGGTCTGCGATGGTTTCTTTGAAGGTAGAGGCGATCGCCTCCCGGGGTAAATCAAACCCATCCAGTTGCCACTCGATCCGGGTTAAAAATAACCCAGCGGCAAAATCTGTATGATGATCCGCATGAATAATATTGCCGTTATGGGAATAAATAAAATTTGCGATCGTTGCGACTAATCCTCGGCGATCGGGACAAGAAACGAGTAAGGTTGCAGTTGGACTGGTCATTAGTTAATACGCTCTGAATATTGGGGGAATCTGAAATAGGATTGATGCATCCTCAGCGGAGGGACCCCACCCTAACCCTCCCCTTGCCAAGGGGAGGGGACAAGAGGTGGCCGAGGGACCCCACCTGACGCCTCCCCTTGGCATGGGGAGAGGACTGGAGGTGGCCGAGGGACCCCACCCTAACCCTCCCCTTGCCAAGGGGAGGGGACAAGAGGGGACTGGAGGTGGCGGGAATGTTATTCGGGTTCTATCGGTTCGGGTTGTTGAGAAGGGTCGGGAAGGGGTGGTTGCTGATTCTCTCCTTCTTGAGGTAAAGGTTCAGGAACGCTCCGATTTTGTTCGATACTTTCTTCGGGAGTTTGAATCCATTCTTCTAAGGGGCGATCGACTGCATTTTCTAAGTTCGTTGAGAGTAATAAAACCGATTGAGCAGTGAGGGTTCCTCGGCGGGGATCGACTTGGGCGTAAAGATTGCTGCCGGTAAAGTCACGATTACCCACAACCAGTTGATAAGTTTCTCCGGTTCTGAGGGTAATGTCAATGGTTGCCTGGGGGTTTTCTAATCCATAATCTCTAATTTGTTGGGGAGTGGCGCTCAAAACGCGATCGCTTTTTCCTCGGACTACTTCATTCAACAAGAAGGCAACATACGCTTCATTGGCAGGATAAGTCGCGGGAATAGAAGGTGTCGCAGGAGCAGGTTCTGTTGTTTCTGTTGTTTCTGGTGTTTCTGGTGTTTCTGGTGTTTGGGGAGGAATAGTTTCGACAGGAGTCGGTGTACTCTCAATGACTTCCATAATCCAAAGGGGTTCGCCCGGTTCTCTACTTTCTGCGATCGCCCCTCGTTGAAAGCGCAATGTTCTTTCCTCCGTCGTCAGCACAAAAGATTTTACCTGGTCTTCTTGAAAGGTAAAAATTTGCTTCTGATTTTCCTGGGCCGCTTCCTGGGATGGCACGACATTTACCTCATAAAAGTAAACCGCACCTGTGAAACTGACCGCCAGGAATAACAGCAGTAAAGTAGACCGTTGAAATTTCATCTTTTTTGTCGTTCGCTCTTTCGATCTAACGTCGTTTCCACCACAAAATTACAGCAATCAGAAATCCAAAGAAGGGTAACAATCCCGCAGCCAAAGCTAACTGTTGAGCTTGTTGCGGAGTCATCGAGATCCGACGATTCAGAACTGCTTTAGGACGAATGGATAGGGTTTGCTCATTTTGTTTGCTTAACCAGCTTACAGAATTGAGGAAAACATCTCCATTTAATTGCAATTGAAAATTCCCATCGATCGCAAATTCTGAGTTGCCAATCACCACCAATCGCGCTTCCCTTCCAGTCGGTTCTTCCTCGGTTGCCGGTTCCTCGGTTGCCGGTTCCGGTGTTGTTGCTTCCTCCGTTGCTTCAGGAGTCGTTGCTTCCGGAGTTGCTGCTTCCGGTGTTGTTTCTTCCTCCGTTGCTTCGGGAGTCGTTGCTTCCGGAGTTGGAGTGGTTGTGGCGATCGCCTTTGTCTTGGCAACCCCCAAGGGGAGAGGTCCTGGGCGATCGCTTTGAGGATCGAACTTCAGATCCGGGTCTTCGGGAGTGGACTCCGCCCAACTTTGCTCCCCAGTCAGCAACAGAGGGGTACTCTCGACCCCCTCCACATCACTGATCAGCAGGGGACGCGCTAAGGGATAGAACGAATAACCCCCTTGAAAGTCGCGGACAATCGGATGATCTCCATAATTGGTAATTAAAGGGGCAGCAGGGCCTAATCCCACCAGTCCCCCACTGCCGGAACCATCGATCGCGATCGTTTTATCCAGTTCGATTCCCCACTCCTTCAGCAGGGGGTCCAATCCCGGATTGGTATCCGGGTCGATCGCCACAAATAGACTCCCGCCTTGTTGCAAATAAGCTTGTAACGCTTGGACTTCCCGGGGAAATAAAGATTGTCTGGGACCGGCAATCACCACCACCGAGGCATCGGGGGGGACCCGAGGTAATCGCGCCAGGTTCAACGGTTCTACCAGAAAATTTTTGTCCTGCAAACTGGCAACCGCTTGAGAAATCGCACCGCGTCCCGCTTCTAAAGCGCGTTCCCCATGACCTTGGAGCACATATACCTTGTAACTGCGATCGCTCGTAAACTGCTCTAAACTACTCGTTAACCTCGCTTCCGAGAGGGAAGAAGCAGCATTCACCGTTTGCACAAATTGCTGCCTAGTGCCATCCTCCGATGCCAGATAGACCTCGCCAAAACTTTGGACCCCAAATTGCCGCGCCACCGTAGGTTGCCGTGAAGGATCCACATATTGAAAATCAAACAGATTCGGCGCTTGGCGGCGATAATTTTCCAGTAATTCCTGATCTCCGCGTTCAGGTTCCCCGGCAAAGACCCAAACTTTCACAGGTTGAGGCAGATTTCGCACCAATTGTTGGCTTTGGGGGGCCAGGGTAAAGCGTTGATTTTCCGTTAAATCAAAGCGTTCTGTATAGCGAACCCCTAGGAAATTAATCAGTCCTAAAATTACCAGAACGGATATCGTTGCCACGAAGGCATTCGTCCCCGCTTGTGCCGATCGCGGATTCCATCCCCCTTCAGCGTGAGTCAGCATCCACACCAGCCATAACACTAGAACCGTGACACCCGCAATCACCAGTCCACTGGTCACAGTTTGCCATCCCGTCAGAAGTCCCGGAATAGCACCGCCAATCGCTAGAAACAGTCCCAAATAGACTGCATATTTGAAATACTTTGTCAAGCCTCTGGGCTTTTTTTCAATGGGTTTCATGGTTAAGGAAAAGCAATAAACAGTTCTGTCTTTAGGAGCGGTTTTCTCACCGTCTTCCGAGCAATTGCAACTCGATATAGTGCGGTGCTAACTTCCCAAATCTTGCATAAAAGCTGGGAAAATCCGCCCCTAATCGAGCAACGTTGAAACGAGCAATTACTGAGTTTAACTCCGTTGGAATCGCAAAGCATCAATAGACTGAGCCGTGAGAAAAATTCCTAAAACTACATAACTGCCCAATAAAATGATGCTACTTGTATCCAAAGTTCCGCGAATCAAGTTGGTGTAATGTTTGAGAATCGATAAATGTTCTAAAACCGCGCCCACAGGTCCGCCAATCGCTTGAGCCACCACATCGATCGCCCAGAGAAACAGCACTAACACAAAGGTGAAGATAGCCGCCAAAATTGTACTATCGGTCAAAGAAGAAATAAACATTCCCACGGAAAGGACCGCAGTTGCTAACAAAATTAAGCCAAAATGGGCCAACAAGGGAACCGCAAGAGGCATGGGAGGAGTAGCCGCATTTAGGGCAAGGAGTTGGAGGGCCAGTAACGGCAGAATCATGGTTGTATAAAACGTCACAACTCCCAGGAGTTTGCCCGTTGCTACCGCCCAATTCGTGATGGGAGAAGTTGCTAACAATTCTAGGGTTCCGCGCTTACGTTCTTCGGCATAGAGTCCCATCGACAACATGGGCAAGATGAATAGAGAGAGGGAACCAATGGTTTGCAAAAATTGTTGTAAAAATTCGTAAGGAACATCGAAGGGCGGAATCGGAATTCCCATTTGTTGTCCTTGGGCATCCATGAGTGCCACTTGTTGAATCAAGCCCTCATCACCCAGTAACATGGCTACAAAAAATAAGGCGGAAATGGACCAAAAAAAACAAGCAATTAAATAGGCTAAAGGGGAGATGAAATAACTCTGTAGCTCCTTGCGATAAATAGCCAAAATATTGGCAACAATCGTTCCCATTTAGTTTTCTTCTCCTTCTTTTTCTTGTTCTGTGTCGGCTTCTTCAATCACCTCAGCATCAGCGATCGCCGCTTCATCGGTTTCCTGCACCACCGTTCCACCGGAAAGCACCAAATCGGACTCCGGATCTGACTCCACGATGGTTTCCTCCGTCGTCAGTTGCAGGAATAGATCTTCGAGACTTGCTTGGGTGCGTCGCATCTCATGCACCCGAAATCCGCTGGTTACCAACTGAGTAATAATTTCGGGACCCGGTTCCGTCCCAGGTTCTGCGATCGCCCGAATCTTGCGCCGAGAAGGGGGCAATTTCTGATCCGAAACCCATTCTGCCGATCGCACTCCCGGCACTTCTTCCAGGCCCTTTAGCAAGTAAATCCGATCTTCAAACTCCGCCCGATCATCTGCCATTTCCCCTTCCAATTCATAGGAAGTCCCTCCCGTGAGTTGCACCATCAACTCATCCGGGGAACCCGTTGCCACCACTTGACCCCGATTAATAATCGCCACGCGGCTACAGGTCATACTGACTTCCGGCAAAATATGGGTAGATAAAATAATCGTATGGTCTCCCGCCAAACTTTTAATCAGATTCCGCACCTCAATGATTTGCCGGGGATCCAAACCCACCGTCGGTTCATCCAAAATAATCACCGGGGGGTCATGGACGATCGCCTGAGCAATCCCCACCCGTTGGCGAAACCCCTTGGAGAGCTTGCGAATCAGAACCGATCGCTTTTCTTCCAGATTGCAACGCTTGAGCGCCCAATTTACCCGTTCTGGGCGATCGCCGGGGCGCACTTGTTTCAGTCGCGCCACAAAATGCAAAAATCCCTCCACCGTCATATCGGGATATAAAGGAGGCGTCTCCGGCAGATAACCAATCCGTTGCCGCACTGCCATCGAATCTTCATGGACCTCATAACCTGCCACCTTGGCGGTGCCGCTATTGGCGGGTAAATACCCCGCCAAAATCCGCATCGTCGTGGTTTTGCCTGCACCATTAGGACCGAGAAATCCTAAAATTTCCCCAGGCTCCACCGTAAAGGTGACATCCTGAATGGCTGGTGTCGAGCCATAAATTTTGCTCAGATGCTCAACTTCAATCATGAACGGATATTGTGCGCGTTTTTTCTAACCAATGATTAATAATAGACAAGATATTCCCCTGGGGTAACGACCCCACCGAGATCCGAGCGATCGATTCCTTGGAACCTCATCGCCAATTCCTAGGGTTTTAATCCGATTCAAGAGGACTGAGCGTAGATTTTCTGGGGGTTCAACCCATTGCAGTAGGGTGAATTCGTCACAGACCGGGGGGCCAAAGTCCAGAAAGTTACCCTATAGAATAGCTTGTTCAAAGGGACAATCAGGGGAGTGTCATACCCCCTCACCCAAAAAGCTGATTAACCCTTGCACGAGGAGATCGCTACAGTTGTGCCAATTCCACTTGTGACCGTCCTCCTCCCTATCCTCCAGAATGCGCTTCGTACAGTGTAAACATAATCGGACGACCAAGGACGATGTAACGGGCTTGGGCTTCATCACCTACCACCCTTTCCGGCGATCGGTGCAATTACCAAACCCCTGGGTGCACTATCCAAACCCTATCTAATGCCCAGGACACCGCCCCCATGTCCCTTGGTGTGACCCGGTTTCTACCAGCAAATACTCAGGAATTCTCATCAATTATGGCTACATTTTACGTCGATCCCACCAACGGAAACGATTCTGCTGCCGGTAGCCAACTGGCTCCTTTGAAAACCCTCGCCGCAGCCTTGGTTAAATCAACCTCCGGCACCACAATCAAGTTAGCCAATGGCTCCTATACCGCAACATCAGGGGAAAAATTCCCCCTCGTGGTTAAAGCAGGAGTGACCATTGTTGGTGACGAAGCCACTAAAGGGAAAACCATCATCATCCAAGGGGGTGGTACAAAGACTATGGGCAATTGGCCCAGCCAGAATATCACGATGTATCTGGAAGAAGGGGCCCAACTGCGCGGCGTCACAGTCACGAACCCTGGTACTTCTGGGGTCGGGGTATGGATCCACGGCGTCTCGGCCACGATCGCCAATAGCACCTTATCTAAGTCCAGTCGCGAAGGCGTCTTCGCCAGCGGTATTGCCAAACCCACCATCATTACCAACGTCTTCTCCGAAAATACGGGCAACGGGATGTCATTCGTTGACAATGCCAAAGGGGAAGTGCGAGGCAACCTGTTTCAAAAAACTGGCTTTGGCTTAACCATCGGCAATCAGTCCGCGCCTTTGCTCAAAGAGAACCACATCCTGGAAAATCGCACCGGGGTTGTCATTAATGGTGACGCCAGTCCCGTTCTTCGCAACAATATCATCGAAAAGAACGAGCAAGATGGCATCACCGTTACCAATAACGCCAAAGTGGACCTCGGGACGAGCGAAGACCCGGCAGGTAACACAATTAAAACGAACGGTCAGTATGACGTTCAAAATGCCAGTACCCAAAAAATCCTCAGTATCGGCAATACTCTGAGTGTGACCACCGTCAAAGGTGATATCGAGTTTGTCGCCAGCAGTGTTGATCCAGAGGATGACCAACCCACCACGAGTTTAAAGGATATTGCCGGTCACTGGGCCGCACCTTTTATTACCGCAATGGTCGGGAAAGGTTTAATTGCTGGGTTCCCCGATGGCACATTTAAGCCAGAAGAGAAGCTGACTCGCGCTCAATATGCGGCGATCGTGGCGAAAGCGTTTAATGAAACCTTGAGTAGTACGACGACGAACTTCACCGATGTCGCCAGTGATTTCTGGGGCAAAGAGGCGATCGTCAAAGCCAACCGCATGGGCTTTATCGCCGGATTCCCGGATGTGACATTCCGTCCCAATGATAATTTGACTCGGGTACAAGCGCTGGTTTCTTTAGTCAGTGGGTTGAAACTCAGTAACGGGGATGCAGCGACCCTCGGATATTATACCGATCGCGCTCAAATCCCCAGCTACGCCACCAATGCCGTGGCGATCGCTACGGAAAAAGGGATGGTGGTTAACTATCCCAACGTCAAGGAACTCAATCCGATGCGGGAAATCACCCGGGCGGAAGTCGCAGCGATTATTTACCAAGGCTTAGTCGTCAAAGGACTCGCCACCGCCATCACTTCAGCTCACATCGTGGCTTCCGATGTCAAATCCCAGCCTTTGAGCGATATTGCCGGTCACTGGGCCGAACCGTTCATTCTTGGCTTATACAACGCCGGGGCAGTCGGGGGCTATCCTGATGGCACCTTCAAGCCCGATGACAAAATGACCCGGGCGCAGTATGCCGCCTTACTTACCAAAGCCTTAAATCCCCCAGTCAAACGGGATGCGGCCACTTTTAAAGATGTTGCCGAAGATTTCTGGGGCTACGTCGCGGTCCAAACCGCCTATAAGAGCGGATTTATTTCCGGCTTCCCCGATAACACCTTCAAGCCGACTGAAAATGTCCAGCGCGCACAGGTGATTGTTTCCCTCGTCAATGGACTCGGTTTATCCGGTGGGACTGCAGAGAGCTTAACGAAATTTAGCGATCGCACCAGCATTCCCGACTATGCCAAGGAGGAAGTCGCAACTGCCCTCGCCAAGGAATTGATTGTGAGCTATCCCAGCGCTGACAAACTCGAACCCACTCGCGATGCCACCCGCGCCGAAGTCGCTGTGATGATTTATCAAGCCTTAGTCAACGGCAATAAAATTGCGGCGATCGACTCTCAATATATCCTCTCCGCGTAAGCAGTTTAGCACCCAGGGTGGAGCTATTCTCTCCACCTCGGTCTTCATTTGCTCCTTGCACGTCTTCTAACTCCTCTAGGGGTGGGCAAAAGCCCACCCTTTTTTGTATTTAAAAGCATGGATCACGGTCCTGTCCTGCTATGACGGGTCATCCGTTACAATAGCGGCGTTTCATTCCCAAACCCGAAACACCCAATAGGACTAATCCGGCGATCGCAGAAGGTTCGGGAATCTTACGCCCAGTCGCCCCTTCATCCGTCATAACTGGAAGAATCACCTCCGGGTTAACAATGACAACGGGCTCCCTGTTCTCCATTTCCACCGGAGGAATTACAATCGGGTCCAGAATCGCCACCTCTTCCGTCTCCTCACTCTCTTCCGTCTCCTCACTCTCCACCGGAGAAATCACAATCGGGTCCAGAATCGCCACCTCTTCCATCTCCTCAGTTTCCTCTGGGCCTTTT
The DNA here is from genome assembly GCF_025370875.1 of Laspinema palackyanum D2c. Taxonomy (NCBI): domain Bacteria; kingdom Bacillati; phylum Cyanobacteriota; class Cyanophyceae; order Oscillatoriales; family Laspinemataceae; genus Laspinema; species Laspinema palackyanum. The sequence continues at coordinate 69,301 of NZ_JAMXFD010000019.1, read as the reverse complement.
GTATCTAAAACCACCTCCACCATTGAGAGTCCTAGGGCTTCTACCATGCTTCGATTGAGGATGCGTTGTTCATCCACCTTGTCAAACAGGCCAAATCCCCCTGTATAATCCCACATTGCCCAGCCGATATCGTATTCCTCTAAAGTCGTTCGCACATCATAAATCCACGAGACCCGGTCTTCCTCCTGGACAAAATTTCGATAAACGCCGAACTCATTCGCCGTCAGACGAACATTATGTTCTGTCGCCCATGCCGCAGCGAGACCGATCCGGGCTTTGATTTTATCGGCATTCCACTGTTCATCGCAATAGGACTGGGCGACGTGCCGTAAGTCTTCATCGGTCATTCGCAGGATCACCGCATCACATTCGACTTGATTATAAGGATAGGGTAGATCCAAAACCAAATTAAAGTGTTCGTCGATCCAGTCGGCACCTTGATGGGTAAAGGTCATCGGTTCGTAAAAGTGGAAATTATAGACCACATTGGGATCGGCAACTGGAGTGAGCTTCCGCAATCCGTCAATGCCACTCCAATCATATCCCGTGGCGATCGCCGTATGCTCAGGGGCACCGGATCGAAATGCACCTAAAATCTCCCCCTGAACCCAATCCCATCGTTTGACTGGATCGACATCTTCCAGTGCAAAGAAGTTAAAAGAGGGTTCATTGAGCACTTCTAAAAATAGGAAATCGGGATCCCGGGGACTGAGATGTTGTGCTAATGCACCCGCAAACTGGACAAATGTATCAACAAACTCATCATCCCTGGCCAAATATTCTTTAAACTCATCGTTAGCTTGCAAATCCACAATCACCCCTAAATCTCGTTCCAGGATGCGATCGAGGGCTGAGTCTAAGTAGCCCAAATATTCTACATTGAGTGATTCGGGATTGCTCAAGTCCATCAGCAGCGCCGGATCTACCGGGAGGCGAACGTGCTGGAATCCCAAATCCCCCAGCAAATCGAGGTCATCATCGCTGATAAAGTTTTCCATGTGAAACGGATTGTACGTCTCACTTTGAGCAAACCAGTGACTTAAATTGATCCCCTGAGTGAGACGGTCTAAGCGGGTTTCTAAAGGATGTTCCCCATCGGGTAGGCTCGATGTGGTTAAATCAGCATGAGCTGGACTCGCTGGAGCGATGGAAAACGAACTGATGCTCAACCCAGCTAGGGCGAAAAACTGTAATAGTTTGCCTGAATTCATGGAACCTCTTAGTAGTAGATGTCACGAGTAGTTGAATGCTCTGTGTGCCCATAACCCTCGGCGGAAGTTAGTTATTAGAGAGAGGTCTGGAGATAGGGGGCTATCCTTTTCATTCTCTAAAAAAGGTATATCACTTTTTTAAGTCATGTAAATCCTAGGTTTTATCCAGCAACAAAGTGATTAAAGTTGCCGTCAAAACTTGTGGATTCAAAAGGTTGTTTATTTCCGCTTGTATCAGAGGGAAGGCCGTAACTATAGCGACTTTAAATGATTTTGTAAAAAAAATAACCCCCACCAGAGAAAATTCTTTAAAACTTTATATTCTCTTTGCAAAGAATTTACTTTAATTTACTAAAATTAATACCTTTAGATAGAGGAATTATTTGGACGAATGAGCATTCAAATTTCTCACTTAATTATTGCTCATATTTAGATTTGTCCCGCTCTTGCTACTTTCCCAGCCCTGTTAAGGAGAGGGTAATCTATCTATAGAGATAGAATTGTTGATTTCAATGAACCCCTTCTCTAACTTTAGACCTATTCCTGACGATTTAGGTGGGAATAAATGAATTTTCTGGAATCCAGGGAGTTATAACCGGCTCGTTCCGACTGAGGAGGAAGGGTTTCTACTTTTCTGGGAGCGAACTCCCGAAGAGTAGAGACAACTGATTGAGAGGGGTAATGGCCGGTTAGAAATTTTTATACTTCTCATAAGCGGGGCGATGATCCTCAGACCCTCTCCAGCAACAACCCCTGGGGGTTTTAACCCCCAGGGGTGTTGAGCTTGAGATCTTAGGCGGGGGATTGATCCCCCGCTGGTTGTTGCTCATGAATCGGGAGTTTCTAACCCCAAGAACCGGGAACCGATTAAGCCGGATTCAGAACCCAATTGACGAGAGTGCGGACTCCGAAACCCGTTGCCCCAGCACTGTTATATCCCTTATCTTTTTCCGTCCAAACCGGCCCTGCAATATCTAAATGGGCCCAGGGTGTTTTCTCCACAAATTGCTTGAGGAAGAGTGCTGCGGTAATAGAGCCACCGGGACGGGGCCCGGTATTTTTCATATCCGCGTGCAGGGACTTCAATCCCTCAAAATAGGACTCTTCCATCGGTAACTGCCAGAACTTTTCGCCAGCGGTTTTGGAAGCGGTGAGCAACTGATTCGCTAACCCTTCATCTGTACTCCACAACCCAGCAATATCATTGCCGAGGGCAACCACACAAGCGCCGGTGAGGGTGGCTAAATCCACGATCGCATCGACCCCCAGTTTCTCCGTAAACACCAAGGCATCCGCCAGGGTTAAGCGACCTTCCGCATCGGTATTATTCACCTCAATGGTTTTACCATTAGAGGCGGTGAGGATATCTCCCGGGTGCATGGCCCGACCACTAATCATATTCTCCGTCACCGCTGTGATGAAGTGCACCTCGACATCGGGTTTTAATTGCCCGATCGCCTTCGCCGCGCCAAACGTTGCAGCAGAACCGCTCATATCCGTCTTCATCATTTCAATGCCACTGCCGGTGGGCTTAATATTCAGCCCCCCCGAGTCAAAAGTCAACCCCTTACCCACGATCGCCAATTTCCGTCGGGGTGTCCCTTGGGGTTTGTAGGTCAAATGGATAAATTTCGGGGGCATTTCCGACGCTTGCGCCACCCCGAGAAACGCACCCATTCCCAGGTTTTGACAATCTTCCTGTTCCAGGATTTCCAGGTCGAGACCATATTCAGCCGCCAGTTCCTCTGCCATTTCAGCCATTGACATCGGCGTGACAATATTGGAGGGGGCCGCCACCAACTCCCGGGCTAAATTCACCCCACTAGAAATTTGTAAACCTCGGGTAATGGACCCTTGGCGATCGGCCAAACCGAGCAACTCCACCCGTTCTAGGGGCGAGCCCTTTTCTTCCGGGTCCGACTTAAAGCGCAAATCCTTAAACAGGGCTAATTCTATCCCTTCAGCGATCGCCTGGGCCGTGGTATCTGGGTCATTATTCCACAGAGGGAGATCGATGCCGAGGGTTTTGCACTTTTCTTTACTCGCCACCTTGGCGGCAGTCCCAGCAGCACGTCTCAAACTATCCACAGTGAGGGACTCTGATTTCCCTAACCCCACTAAAATAATCTTGCGGATGGCACTGCCGCCACCGACCCGAGTCACTGCGCTACTATTGTCCTTACCTTTAAACTCCACCTCAGCGATCAGTTCGGCGATCGTCCCGCCTAGCTTGTCATTGAGTTGACCTAATTCCCCGGTGACTTCCGTCCCCTCTTCAAACACCCCAATCGCTAAGGCGTCTCCAGACCAGTCCAACCGTGGCGTTTCTATTCCTTGAAATTCCATTCCTAGTCCTGAATAATGTAATACTTCGCAACAATACCAGTATGGATCGAGATTGGCGTTTCCATAGAGGGGTTACAGGGGTTACACCCGCTGTGGAAAAGAGTCCCCTAAGTCCCCGGCGATCGCCTTCAGGGACCGGGCAGCCGCCCCTGGAAAACATCTTTCCTGCGGTCCCCGCCCCTAGGACCCTTCTGGAAAAGACCTCTCAAACCCTTGAATTTTTCCAGAGAAAAAGGGGTTATTTGCATAACTCTAGTCCGAGGTCGTTACACATAGTAACCTGGAATTGAATCTCTAATTTTGCACCGTAAACTAGGAGTATTAGCAGTGGTTTCCGAAGCCTCTAAACAGAGAGCAGAACCGTTATCGACGCGAACGAATCCCCCCTCGCTCTCCGTCTCCCAAACTGAACCCGTGCGGGATCCGGAACTGTTAGCGCAGGCCCTGCGACACAAATTAAAAAACTTGACCGGGGCAATCGGTGAAGTGATGATGCCTTGCATCCCCGCCATGATTGATGAGCATATGAATCTGGTCATGGGAGTGATGAAAGGGCTTGGGCAAACCCTCACCGACGAACAAATTCAGTCCTTGAGAACCTCCTTGTCCACCCATTTGGCGGAGGGATTTCGGGCCTCACCCCATGCCCGTCTGAGCATCAAATTTAGTCCACCCAGTCCCACAGAAGGGTTGACCAGTGGGTTAAAAATCACGGCGAATATCCATACCTCATCCCTTGAAGAAAAATATGATGGGTGGGTGAAAAATCGCAGCGGTCCGTTATTTGGACCCCATGCCGATGCCAAAATCATCGATGTAGCTGCAACCTTCCCGAACAAGGAACAGGCACCGATTCTCGATGTCGGTGCCGGGACCGGGCGCAATAGCTTCCCCTTAGCCAGACAAGGACATCCGGTGGATGCGGTGGAACTGACCTCTGTATTCGCCCAGAAACTTTTAGCCACTGCCGAGAGTGAAGCCTTGCCAGTGCGGATTTTCCAGGGGAATATTCTCGACCCCAATCTTAATTTACCGCCGAGTTACTATAAGTTAGCCGTCGTTTCGGAAGTGATTTCCCACTTTCGCAATATTAATCAGGTTCGCATCCTGCTGGCCAAATTATCTGCGGGACTAGAAAGCGGTGGATTGTTACTGTTTAATGTATTCTTGCCCATTGAGGGATATGAACCGGATGAAACCGTCCGTCAAATGGGCGAGGTCGTCTGGTCCTACCTGCTCACCCGTGAGGAACTGAAGTTGGCGATGGCAGGACTGCCCCTAGAAATCCTGTCGGAAGAGTCGGTGTATGAGTATGAGAAAGCTCATCTCCCCTCAGAAGCATGGCCCCCAACCTGGTGGTTTATCAGTTGGGCAACCGGGCGGAATATTTTTCCGTTTGCGGCGACCCCGCCAGTGGAGTTACGCTGGGTTCTGTGTCGGCGCAAATAAGAGCTGATTGCGATCGCCCGTCCGCTTTAGATGGCCTTGGAGGGTTGAGAAGCATGAGTTGAGCTTGAATCGGACCTTAGCCAGTTGGAAGACCCCCAGATAGATTCGTCGTCGGGTCAACTCAGTTGACTCGACCCGCCAAATTCTCAAGGAAAAAATTAAAATAAGGCTGTTGCAGCTCAGGGACGGGGAAACTTGATGTTTAGAAAAAAGCAAAGATCCAACAACAAAGTAACGATAGCTGTTGGCATTGGGCTATGGATTTTGTTAATCGGTGCTGCTGTACCCATGAATAAATGGATCGAATGGAGTCAGAAAACTCCCAAAATTCTGACCCTCGGGGGAAGCAGCAGTCGCCAGTCGGCGGTCAAACCTTTAGCGATGATGTCTTATGAGCAACGAGCTAGTCAGTTAGAACAGTTGGCCCTCAATGGGGAAGGTCTCGATCGCTCCCAAGCTCGTTATATGTTAGCCAACGATTTACTCGAACAAGGGCAGGCAACACAGGCCCTGGAATCGCTCCAAGACTTAGAAAAGGACTATGGACTGCTCGCCCCCTACATTTTGTTTAAACGCGCTCAGGCTTATGAACTGAGCAATAATTCTGCCCAAGCGCGGGAAACTTGGACAGAATTGCTCGAAAATCATCCCGAGTCTCCGGTGGTGGTTGAAGCACTCTATGCACTAGGAAAAAGCAACCCCCAATATTGGGACCAGGCCCTGGAGAAATTCCCGGCTCACCCCAAGAGTATGGAAATTGCTCAAACCCGCTTAAAAGAAAATCCCAATCGTCTGGATTTATTATTGCCGATCGCCAGCCATGGCTTTTACCTGGACAATTACAAATCCCATCTGCAAAAACTGACCAATCAACATCGCGATCGCCTCACCCCAGAAAATTGGGAAGCCATCGCCTTCGGCTATTGGGAAAAACAAGACTATGGCAAAGGCGGGGAAGCCTACGCTTCCGCCACATGGAACCCCCAGAGCGCCTATCGTCTCGGCAGAGGACGTCAGCTCTCCGGAGATAACAGCGGGGCTATCTTAGCCTACAAACGACTCTTCGTAGACTTTCCCGACAGCGAAGAAGCCAGCATGGGGTTAGAGCAACTGATTACCCTAGTCGAACCCAAAGAAGCCCTGACTTATATCGACGAATTGATTAACCGCTTCCCCAACAAAGCCGGAGAAGCCTTGTTCGCCCGATCAAAAATCCTGGATGAGTTGGGCAGCCGCAGTGCAGCTAAAGAAGCCCGGGACAAGGTTCTGAGTGAGTATAGCAATTCCGAAGGAGCCGCTGAACTGCGATGGAGTTTGGCCCAACAAAGTGTGGCCATTAACAATTTTGATGAAGCGCGCAAGTGGGCTTTGGAACTGCGTCAGGAAAACCCTGATAGCGAACTGGCTCCAGAAGCCGGTTTCTGGGCTGGAAAGTGGGCGCAGCGCCTGGGGTTGAGCAAGGAAGCTCGCCAAACCTACGAAGACATTTTGTTTAACTATACCGAATCCTACTATGCGTGGCGATCTGCCGTGTTGTTAGGATGGGATGTGGGTGACTTTACGAATGTCCGTGCTCTGACGCCGGCGATCATCGGTCAAACCGAACGCATCGAGATCCCAGTCGGCTCTGATGTCCTCAAAGAACTGTACCTCCTCGGCCAAGATCAAGATGCCTGGACCCTCTGGCAGGTCGAATTTACCAATCGCCGGGAACCCTCAGTCCCTGAGCAGTTTACTGATGGATTGATTCGCCTTGGGGTTGGAGATAACCTCGATGGCATTTTTATGTTGTCCAGTCTGCGCTGGCGAGACAAACCTGAAGACCAAGAGCAATACAAACAAATCAAGGTACAACCTCATTATTGGGAAGCACTTTATCCCTTCCCTTATGTTGACCTGATCCAAAAGGCTTCTCAAGAACAACAAATGAATCCCTTATTGGTGACGGCCTTAATGCGCCAAGAGTCCCGATTTATGCCAAAAATTCGGTCTTCCGTGGGTGCCGTTGGGTTGATGCAGGTCATGCCAGAAACCGGGTCCTGGGCGGCCCAAAGTATGGGTATCAAAAATTTCAACCTAGAAGATCCCGAAGATAATATTAAAATTGGGACTTGGTATCTAGATTTTACTCATGGTCAGTATAAAGATAACTCGATGTTAGCCGTGGCGAGTTACAATGCTGGACCCAGTAATGTAGCTTCCTGGATCGAGCAATTTGGATTCGACGATCCGGATGAGTTCGCCGACAAGATTCCTTTCCCCGAAACAAACGGTTACGTCAAGCACGTTTTTGAGAACTACTGGAATTATTTGCGGCTATACAGCCCCGAAATTGCCAAGAAACTCGGACAATAAATTCCCCCCCAGTTCGTGAGGTGACCTCCCCCGAAACCCCCTAGCCATTATCCGGCGGACAATCACCGGGGACAATTTGGGGGCAGCGCCCTGTCTTCAGAGGGAGGGGATCGGGAAATATACGGATGTCCAAACGGTTCAAAACGGGCTAACTTAGTGATGGAAAATCGACTCAAGAGCGGCTACTTATGATATTGGAGTCTTTAGGCTGTGCAAAAATTGCTGGGGAGTTAGCCGCGCTAATGCAGCAAAAAGTGACCGGGACATGGCTCGTTGTCGCTCAAGAATGCACTGGATCTTATCAACCCCCTGATCCAGGGGCTAAGCCCCTTGGCGATCGCCCCCCAGGGAAACCGCATCAGTGTTCAGGGAAAGACCCCTTGACCCGGATGAGTGAGACGGCTTTGCCCACCGTTCCTCAAGGTAAGGCTCCACTATCCCCTCGGTGCGCCGGGGAACGCCAGTGGCGATTTTACCTCGTCATGGGCCGGTTACTCTACATTACTGAAAGTGTTCACCGGGTCCGGCGGTGGTCCAGGGCCTTGCGACAACACTGCCCCAAGTTCGTGGTCGATCCCAAAGATGTCGCCCAGGGAGAACCCTGGGAATTTCAACTTCTGAAACCGGGAATGGACCAACATCTGCTCAGTCCCACTCATGCCAAAGCGCTGATTCGCACGAGTAGTTTAGAAGCCTTATTCAACCTGGCCAGCTATGCCAAAATTAGCACCCATTGGCATCCCCAGGCCCTGGAGTCTTTCCAGATCCCCGGCAACATCGCCCTATCCGCGTTGGATGTGGCCCAAGTGTTTCAGAAGGCCGAACAGCTCTGGGAACAGTGGGAACAACTAGGGTTACACTACATCAGCCCAGACTTGTCCCCGGTCTTAAGTCATCCCACCCAGCTCAAACAACAAGTCAGTTCCCAGTCATTTTTGACCCTCAACACTCTCTTCAACGGGGAAAATACGATTTGGGATCTGGCGATCGAGCGCAAACAATCCATCGTGGGCGTGACCCGAACTTTACATCATTTCGTGGAACAGGGTAAAATCTCTCTCCAAGCCGTGTCAGATTGGCCTTCACCTCTGGAACAGTGGCGCATTGTTCGGGCGGCAGTAGCCCCCAAAAAACCCTTGATTGCTTGCATTGATGATAGTCCCCTGGTTTCAGAGGTCCTCGCGCGTATCCTCCAACCTGCCGGTTACGAGACGATCGCCATTCAGGACCCCATGCAAGGGGTGGCCATCCTCTCGGAGAAAAAGCCGGATTTTATCTTTTTAGATCTGGTGATGCCCCAGACGAATGGCTATAATCTTTGCAATTTTTTACGGCAAAGCCACCTCTTTCGCGAGACTCCGATTGTCATCCTCACCAGTCAGGATGGCATTATTGACCGCACCCGGGCTAAATTAAATGGGGCTTCCGATTTTCTCAGTAAGCCCCCCGAGGCGGAAAAGGTGCTGCAAATGGTTGAAAAATACCTGAAATGCTCCGATCGCCCCAACCCCCTCTCTGACATGGGTTTTCCGGCGCTGGCATGAGGGACTCCCCGGGCGATCGCTCCTTTGTGAACTCGCTCTCCCCTTCAGGGTTGTTGCGGATCGACAAGGGTGCTCACCGCACCCAGACTCCAGCATCTGCACGGGCGATCGCTTCCTGGCTTCATTTCCGATTGGCACGAATCCCCAGAAAACGGTTATAACAATGGAATAAGCTGCTTACTCTAGCAATCCTAAATAATTTGTAACCCAAGGAGCTGTTCTTGGAGGCTCGCACTCCAAGGTTTTCGGGTCCTAGATCCATGACCCAACTGATTTAGGACTGCTCTAACCCGATACCTGCTCAGTGGATACCTTCCTTCTCTCTGCTCATCTAACCCGATTCAGGGCAAAATAAGAATGGGTTCATTTGAACCGAACCCAAGCCCAACCCACCCCGGCATTCCATTGCGATCGCACCCCTCCCCCCTGAACCAGTTTGGAGGAATGCTACCCCCTAAACGGCCAGGGTTCCTCCCATTCCTGGGATTCGCCTTTCTTCAGACAGCGTTCTACACCCATAGCTTGCGTCTCAAGGTTTATATAAATAAATGAGTGAAGCTTTAATACAACTTTTTGTCCAACTAATTTCTAACTATACGGGTTTGCGAATCAGGACTCAAGACCGAGAGGCTTTATGTCGTAAACTGGGTTCTCGGATCCGTGCGCTTAAATTATCCTCCCCCGAGGATTATTATAAATTACTCCAGGAAGGGATCAACTCCAATAATTCCTTTTCAGCAATCGCTGCTCAAGGAGAATGGAGAACCTTGATCACCCTTTTAACCACAGGTGAAAGTTATTTTTTTCGAGATAGCGGTCAATTTTGGCTTCTAGAAAATGTCCTGCTACCGGAAGTGATTGCTTATCAACGCCAAGTTAGGAGTTCAGATTCAAACTCCAAACCCTCCCTGCGGATTTGGAGTGCGGGATGTTCCACTGGTGAAGAACCCTACTCTCTGGCAATTCTGCTGACCCAACTGATTCCCGACTGGGAAAATTGGAATCTTTTTATCTTAGGAACGGATATTAATCACGAGTCTATTGAGCAAGCCAAACAAGGACTATATAGCCCTTGGTCATTTCGCATGGTAGAACCCACGCGCCTGCCCCAATATTTCCAACAACGCAAGAACCAGTGGAAATTAGAAGAAAAATATCGCAAGTTAGTCACCTTTCGGGTGGGTAATTTAGCCCGCGATCGCTTTCCAGACTCTACCAGTGACCTGGCTAATTTCGATTTAATTATCTGTCGCAATGTCTTTGTCTATTTTGACTTCCCAGTGATTGGTGAAATAGTCGAAAAATTTGCCAACACTCTGCGATCGGGCGGATACTTGATTACGGCTCATGCGGAACTGCACGGGCAGAACTTGGACCAGCTTAACCCGAAAGTGTTTTCCCAGTCCGTGGTATATCAGCGTCGAGATCACTCTTCCGTTAAAATCCCTGTTTCTCACTCCTCTCAAGGGTATAACCTCCCGTCCTCCAGACCCTCCCCCTCCTTAATCTCCACCTCGGTGAAATTAGAGACCCTCAACAACAAAGTCAACCGACATAAAAATCAATCGCCGCTTTATCCTTCCAGCACCTCTTCCTCAGACCTGACTTTTAAAAACTCTGACGTCACTCTGCTGTTGCAGAAGGCTGAAACGCTTTTTAAAGCAGACCGCTTAGACGAATCACTCCTGACTTCGCAGCATATTGTTAGATTGCAGCCTCGACATTTTCAAGCCTATTATCTGATTGCTAAAATTTATGCCAACTTAGGAAACTATCACCAAGCCGAACGGTATTGTCAACAAGCTATCTCCATTGATGGTCTGGCGGTCGAGCCTTATTATATCATGGCTCATATTGCTGAAGAAAAAGGCGACCTGGACCGGGCCAAATATTGGTTAAAGCGGATTCTGTATCTGGTGCCCCTTTCTATAGGCGCTTACTTGGAATTGGCGGCCATTTATGAACGAGAATCGGACTTGAAAAGAGCCAATAAAATGCGGAGAACAGCCTTAGATATTTTAGGAAATTTACCGACAGATTACTCGTTGGAACATTTAGATAAAATGAATTTAAGCGAATTAAAAGATTATCTGATTAAGGCGATTCAAACTCAGGACTAAAGCGGGAGAACATGAACGTGAGCGACCATCACTCTTATTTAACATTTAGCTTAAATGGGTCACGGTATGGGGTGACAACCAATGCGGTGCAAGAAATATTTTTCTTACCGACATTAACTCCCATTGATGAAGCCCCTCGGGACATTGTGGGACTGTTGAATCTGCGGGGAGAAATTTTACCCGTCATGGATTTAAACTTACGTTTCTTTCAGCGATCGCAAGATTACCAGATTACGGATAGCATCATCGTCATCGAGTGGCAAACCGTCAAAGTCGGGCTGATTGTCAACCAAGTTCATGAAGTGCAAGAGATCCCCTTGGAGGCGATCGCCCCCCAAATTGCCTATGGACGACAAAACGACACCCCCTACCACCATTACATCACCGGGGTTGCCAAGAACCTTTCCGAATTGGTGATGCTGCTCGATCCCGAACAATTAATTGCATACACCGATTCCGCTGAAAACCTCCCCACTGCACTCAACGGTTCAGGGATACCCGCCACGGAGACCCCGGTTCAGAAAGACCGGCGATTCTGCCCCCATGCCACCCCGTCCGAAATGGCCATCTTTCAAGAGCGGGCCGACAATTTAATGAAACTCAGCGAAGGCGAAGACTTTACCGGATTGATGCCGATCGCCGTGATTGGACTAAACGATGAATACTTCGGTCTGGATCTGAACGTGGTGCGGGAATTTACCGACATTCGAGAAATCACCCCGATTCCCTGCTGTCCCAGCCGGATCATCGGCAACATGAATCTCCGAGGTGAAATTGTCACCTTAATCGATATTCGCGAAACCTTAAACCTCCCCATGATCCGTGCCATTGATGGCAGTAAGGTGATGGTCGTTCATATCGATGAACTCGTTGCGGGGATTGCCATCCAGGAAGTCTGTGACGTCATGTATCTACATCCGTCCAAAATTGCTCCCGTACCTGCCGCCATTCACTCTGCCAATGATGAATACCTCCGGGGTACAGCACCCTATCGCGAGAAAATGATGAGCTTGCTCGATCTGCCTAAAATTCTCACCCAAGGAGAATTAGAAGTCAATGAAGAACCCTAATCGGTTCTGAAGTCGGACTCGATGATTTCCTAACTCTTGTCCGAACAGAACCGTCTTGGGGGAGACTCGACCCGAGCACCCTGCCTGGGTGTCCCACCCATCAGGGGCCTCTTGTCCCCCAATTCCCCCCAATGAGTGTCCGGCAAATCCCCCTCTGGTGTGAGTTTTAATCGCATATTCTTTCTTCTGAATTCTGGATTCACGGGTTTAATGAATGAATAATCACAAGATGTTTTGTTGGTTGCACCGACGGACCTATGTTCAACCCGTTAAAACTAAAAACCCGTATTTTACTGGGATATTCAGTGCCGTTATTGCTGTCCCTTGGCTTTGCCGCCGGGATTTCCTGCCAGACCCAGACCCTCCAACAAATACTGGATACCGATGCAGCAGGACAACAAATCCTGGACAACTCGGAACGTATGGTTTCTGGCCTTTCCCAGATGCAGCGTTATAGTGCCAGCTTTTTAGTCAATCCCGAAGGTGATTTTTTAGTTGAATACGAAAAAAAATCTCAATTATTTGAAGAGGCCATTGAGTCCCTGAATGGCCAGATTGAAAATCCAGATTTGCAAATTCGCTTAGATAAAATCAAAGAGTTAGGAAATCAAATCGATAGTTTGAATCGATATTTGATGACTTTAACCCAAACTCAAAAAAGAGACCAAGCCATGAGGGCGTTTGCAGCGGCGGAAAGTCATAATCTTTCCCTAGAAATCACCCAAGCGCTGGAGGATTTTCTGGCGGTTCAGAACCAGATTCAAGGGTCTAAGGCCGATGGCACTCATCTTGCGCTCATGGCATTAAATGAGTGGGTGTGGGTGGGGAGTGTGGTTTTAGTTTTGTTCACCCTGGCTATTTCTACAGCCTGGACTTATCGAATTGTCGAGGCGATCGCCCATCCCCTGCTGTCCCTCCAATCTACCGCTAAGGAAATCACCCATAACATCTTAGTCAGTGAAAGCCTCTCGACTCATCAATCTGCTGACTTGAGTCAAATCAACACCGTCCTGGAAAGCTTAACCCAATCCGCTAGTCTCCATGCTCAAGAGCTCGAATCCACCCAGGTTCAAGTCGCCCAAATAGAAGATAAAATGCTCTCTTTCAGAGGTCATTTGGGCAAAATCTATGGACTCACCCATCGGGTGACGGATTTAGCCTCTCAAACCAATCTGTTAGCACTTCATGCCGGGGTTGAGTCCCAACGACCGGGATTGGAATGTCACTGTCTGGAGGCCGTGGCGACAAAAATGCGAACCTTAGCTAACGAAACCAAAAAATCCGCCAAGCAAGTCAATACCCTAGTCACTCAACTCAAAATTGAACCCCATGCTGTGGCGATTGAACTGGAAGAATCCGAGCCCAATGTGGAACCGATTTGGAGTGCGATCGCTGACCTGGCAATCCAGACTCGGGCTATTTCCAAGGCAAGTCAGCAGCAAGCTACGGCGATTCAACAGGTGTTTGATGCCCTGGAATCTCCCGCTCAAAGCGCTCGGGAAACGACTCAGACTTTAAGCGAAACTAAAATCCGCCTTCAAAAACTCAACCGTGACGCTCATCAGTTGTTTGACCTTTTATAACCCGATTCTTGGTTGGGAGCATTTCAACTCATTTGGTCCCGTTTAACTCTTCAACTTCAGCCGTTATTCCTAATTTTTAGCCCCAAAGCAGGGTGCATCTTTTTCTTCCGGGATTGGGTAGCGATCGCCTTTTTGATAACTCGGTTTTCTCTCTTTTCCCAGCACAGAACTGTATCCCGGTCCCTGGACCTCAAGCCCTTGTCCGTTGCTGATTTGGACCCCTGCACGATACAGCGCGTTTCCACCGGGAATGAGCGCCTCCTTCAAGGAGCGAACCCTCCCAGGAACCTTTAAACCGATCCCGCATCGAAACGGGAAAGATTAGACTTTAGGTATCACTAGATACTCTGGACCAAGGCAAAACAAGCAAGTTGAGGCTAAGGTAAAACCAGAATTATCAGGTGAACCGTTGCTGAGTGCCGATTTAACAGAGTCTCAGTGCATCCCCAATTTGAGGACTAAAAATATGAGGTTAGGGCGAAAGCTTTATATAGGATTCGCGATTCCTACCCTGTGTTTGGCCGGGTTAGGGATTTATTCCCTAATTTCTTTTGCCAATATCGACCGACAAGTCGAAACGATTTATGATGATCGCGTCGTGCCGTTACAGCAGTTAAAGGTAATTTCTGATGATTACGGAATCTCGGTGATTGATGCGGTGAATAAGGCGGATCAGGGCTTGTGGACAATGGAACAGGCGTTCCAATCGGTGAGAACTGCTCGCGATCGCATAGAAGACAACTGGCAGGCTTATCAAGGGACTCAACTCACTCCCGAGGAGGTCAGACTGATTCGGGAAGTGGAGCAATTGTTCATTCGTGCCGATCGCGATATTGAACGTCTCCAACTGGCTTTGCAGACTGGAGACCGGGCGAGTGTCAGCGAATTTAATGGCTATCTCTATAACGTGATTGACCCGCTCACGGAGAAAATCAGTGAGTTAATTAATTTACAGTTGGAAATTGCCCAACAAGAACGGGAAAAAGCAGCCGAGGTGTACCAACGCACGCAAATTATTTTTATTCCCTTGTTGTCCCTGGCTTTATTGATTGGTTCACCCCTGGGTTTTGCGATTATCCGAGGGGCGATCGCCGCGACCCTGACCGATATCATCAATACTCTGGCGAGCACCTCCACTCAAATTGCCAGCGCCACCACAGAACAGGAACAGATTGCCCAACAGCAAGCAGGATCCGTACATCAAACCAGTATCGCAATGGAACAATTAAATCGGTCTGCTGCTCAAGCGGCTGATCAAGCGATCGCCTCGGCGACTGGGGCCAAACAAGCCCTCACCCTGACTGGATCCGGGACTCAAGCGGTCGATCGCACCCTGGAGGAAATGACCAAACTCAATCACACCGTAGGGGTGATGCGATCGCGGGTGGATGAATTGAGCCAACGAGCCAATCAAATTGGTGCGATCGCCGGACTCGCTAGTGATTTAGCTAGTCAAACCCGCGTGCTCGCTCTCAATGCAGCCGTAGAAGCAGCTCGCGCCGGAGAACAAGGCAAAGGATTTGGGGTCGTTGCTACGGAAATTCGCAAATTAGCCGATCAGAGTCATCGATCTGCCGAAAAAATCAATCTCCTCGTCACCGACATCGAAAAAGCCCTCAAATCCACCGTCCTCGCCAGTGGCGAAAGTTCCGAAAGCGTCGCTGAAGGTATCCGCATCGTTGGGGAAACTGCCGCCACCTTTGAAGGGGTGCGAAATGCCATTAATCAAGTCGCCGTTAATGTCTCCCAAATCTCGCTCAATAGCAAAGAACAAGCCACTGCCATCCAGCAAGTTCTCACGGCGATGAACGACCTGAATCAAGGCGCTTCCCAAAGTGCCACGGGGATTACTCAGGTCAAAATTGGCACCCAACGACTGAAAGAAGCCGCTTTGCATCTAAAGTCCGTGGTTTAATAACTTATTCCTTGTAACCAGGAACAAAAAGACGCTCCCAGTTCTCAACAGAGCGTCTTTCTCATGAATTCAGAGTTCCCGGTGCTGGTGCCGTAATCCCCTTTATTCATTGAATATTCCTGCAAGTCATGGGGGTACAACTCAACGCCGCGAGTCTGGATTTAAAGGCCATTATTTAACCCTTAAACCCCACTTCTGTGATGTTTCTGGGTTCCCCCATTTCCCTGTTACCAAGGAACATTACTCGTGGCCCTCATTAAGAAGGGGTGCGCCCACCAGAAACCGAGGGTAAACAGGGTGACACCGAGATATGCGGGACGTAGAAATTCATCCCATTTGAGGGTTTGGCGACCCTGGGCGATCGCCAGAAAGGGAATCACTGAAGTCCGAGCTTTGACGGCATCAAAGGCTTCTCCATATCGGGCTTTCATGCGCCGATCGCCATGCCAAACCGCAAATAAATGGTGCAACACCAAGCCAATGGAGGTCACCAAGGTAAAGGAAGTCCCAATCCACAAAGTATGGGCCAGGCACCAAATCACTTGACCCACCATTTGGGGATGGCGACTAATTCTGATAATTCCGGTTTCAAATAAGTGGACTTGAGGCTTGGCGATCGCCGCCACTTCTAACAAATTAAACGTCGCCGGGTAGAGAAACAGAAACGAAATCCCCGAGAGGGTCCAGACCAACGGCATCACCCCAGGCACGCCCTGAACTTGCCACAGTTGTAGGCCATCGTAGCGGTGGTTAAAGAAATAAATAATCAGCACCACGGCAAAGGGGAGACTCACCAGAGCGAATAAAACTCGGTACAATCGGGGGCCGATGAGTTGTTCCCCCCGAGGGCGCAGGGCGGCTAATCCACTATGGGCGATCGCGAACCCAAACAACAACCCGATCATTATAAAATGGCTAGAAGTCAACCAGTCTGAGAACATCCCAAGCTTTTTCCCACTGCAAATATCCAACTCCAACGGACCCTTTGCGATCCCTGACCCGGCTGGTTCAGATTGCCACAGATGCCGGAACGAGTGCTTAGGCTCGTCAGAGGTGAAAAACATTTTAAGGCATCCCCTAACAAAAAGCGATGGGGGTTTTATCCTCTGGGGGTGGATTCTATATCCAACTGACCGATGAATCATCCCGTTATGGGTGGGTTCGTCAGTTCAACTATAAGATAAACTGAGTCAGTTATCCGATCTCCATTAGCAGGGGATCATAATTTTTGACAGAGGGGATCGCACTCTCTGCTTTGACGGGATCGCCGATCGCCATCTAGTTTTGCTTTTATCTTAGATAAGGCTATCTCCGGCGATTTGGTAAACTCCACTACAACCTGACGACTGATTATCCAGGACTAGAATGGCAAGTTATGCTATTTTCCCTCGCCCGCCGAGATTGATTCATCCCATAGCAATATTGGACCTGCCCATTCCCTGTCCATTGATGTTAATCCGTCGGTTGCCATCAGACCCTTTGCCCCTTTCAGGTTTAGCAGTATGTCCGATCTACCTTTCACTTTAGATCAGTTACGCATTCTCAAAGCGATCGCCGCTGAGGGCAGCTTTAAACGTGCGGCAGATAGTTTATACGTTTCTCAGCCCGCTGTCAGCCTACAGGTGCAAAACCTAGAGCGGCAGTTAGATGTCCCACTATTCGATCGTGGGGGGCGTCGCGCCCAACTAACGGAAGCTGGACACCTCTTGCTCAGTTATGGCGAAAAAATTCTGACCCTCTGTCAGGAAACCTGTCGCGCCATCGAGGATTTACAAAATCTTCAAGGAGGCACCTTGATTGTCGGGGCTTCCCAAACCACCGGGACCTATCTCCTGCCTCGGATGATTGGGATGTTTCGGCAGAAGTACCAGGATGTCGCGGTGCAATTGCACGTTCATTCCACCAGGCGGACTGCTTGGAGTGTCGCGAATGGCCAAATTGACCTGGCGATCGTTGGCGGTGAAGTCCCCCCGGAACTCCAAGAGTCCCTAGAAATCCAGCCTTATGCTGAAGATGAACTGGCTTTGATTCTGCCGGTATTTCATCCCTTTGCCAAACTCGAAAAAATTCAAAAAGAAGACCTTTATAAGCTACAGTTCATCGCGCTGGACTCCCAATCGACTATCCGCAAAGTCATTGATCAAGTGCTCAGTCGTTGTGATATTGATACCCGCCGTCTCAAATTAGAGATGGAACTCAATTCGATTGAGGCGATTAAAAATGCGGTTCAGTCTGGTTTAGGCGCGGCTTTTGTTTCGATTTCTGCCATCGAAAAAGAGTTACAAATGGGCATTCTCCACCGCGCCACCATTGAGGGGGTTGTGGTGAAGCGAATGCTTTCGGTGATTTACAATCCCAATCGGTATCGCTCTAAAGCTGCCGAGGCGTTTAGTCAAGAAATTTTACCCCAGTTTTCAACTCAACCTTGGGTAGATAGCTCAATAGAAAAACCCTTAGAATTTATGGAGGTAGAACCCCTTAAACCCGTTTCCACCAATTCAACGATTAGCTAAACAAGTTTTAGATTTTAGATGACCCGATTGGAGAAGGCTGCTCAATCAACTTGATTCATCTGAAATCTAAAACCTGTTCAGAAAAATTACGGCATTTGATATGGAAATTTACTGCACTCGTCCGGGCTGCTTGCGTCCTCAAAATAGTTTTGCAGATCTCGATGATATGACGACCCTCAAAACAATCCAGCAAAAATTTTGTATCACTTGTGGGATGCCGTTGATTTTAGATGGTCGGTATCTCCCGGTGCGTTTACTGGGTCAAGGGGGCTTTGGGGCGGCTTTTCTGGCTCGCGATCGCCGCACTCCAGCAATGCGAACCTGTGTAGTCAAACAATTTCAACCGGCCGGAGATCTCGGTCCCCAACAGTTGGCGATCGCCCATACCCTCTTTGAACGGGAGGCCGAAGTCCTCGATCGCCTCGGCAACAAACACCCCCAAATCCCGGACTTAATGGCGTTTTTTCCCTTAGACATTGCTAGTCAAATTCCCGGCCAAAAAGACCAATTTTTTTATTTAGTTCAAGAGTTTATTGAGGGTCAAAATCTCGAAGAAGAATTAAAATCGCAAGGAAAATTTTCCGAGGAACAAGTGCGGGAGGTATTTGTCGAAATCCTGAAAATTCTCTCTTTTGTTCATGAAAATAATACCATTCATCGGGATATTAAGCCCTCGAATATCATGAGGTCCCGAACCAATGGTCGCCTCTATTTATTAGATTTTGGGGCAGTCAAACAAGTCACCCAATCCCCCAGCATAACGAGCAGTGGACGCTCCACCGGCATTTATTCAATGGGGTTTGCTCCGCCCGAACAAATGGCAGGGCGCACCGTATTTCCCTCGACGGATTTATATGCTCTAGCGGTGACTTGCATCATGTTACTCACGGGAAAAGAACCCCAAGAGTTATTCGATGCCTACAGCAATGAATGGAATTGGCGAAGTCAAGCGACCCTCAGCGATCGCTTCGCCGATATTTTGGACCGCCTCCTCCTCTCTACCCCCAGTCAGCGCTTCCAAGGAGCCCCAGAAGTCCTAACCGCCCTCAATTCTACCTCCCCATCCCTCATTTCCCCCCAATCCCCCCCATCCCCCCAATCCCCCCCATCCCCCATTTCCCCCCCATCTTCCCCATCTCCCCCATCCCCCCACTTCTCCACCCTAGAAGTCTTACGAGGAGCAGCCTTTACCGGATTTGAAGGGGGCCTACTGTTAATCATGTTACAAAGCTTAGGATTAGCACCAGCGATCGGCACGATCGCCTGGTTAGTGATATTAACTGCCCTGATTTTCGTTCAATCTCGTCGGTTTATTGAAAAGTATGATTTACTCATCCTCGCGGTTGTCACCTTTGGGATTATCTTCTTCATTCCGCCTTTTAATCAGGCATTTTTCTGGGAAGCTCTCATATTTATCCCAATTTTTGCCAGTTGTTGTGCCGTCGCATTTACCGCACTATTTCGTCTAATTTCTAAACTTCTTAGCCAGTTTTTATAGCCATTTTTATTAGAATTAGGTATCATGTTATCCAAAGTAAAGCCTATTTAATATTACTCAATAAAATGTGAGAAAACTTCTACAAACATCTTCAAAATCTCAAACCCTAGATTTTTTCCTTTAATTAGCCAAGTGAGCATAACCTCAAATATAGTTTTAAACTTAACCCTCATTCCCCGAAACCATTCCCACTTTATCTGACTCCATCTCTCCACCCTAACCCCGTTTAATTATCAGTAATGTCCCTGAAAAACGAAACAACAATTTTGGTCCTAACCCTGCTAGTTACCGTCAGTTTAGCTGGGGGAATTATCTGGGGGTTAATCCGAGGATTCGGCACACCCTTTGAACCCGATAATTTAGCCTCGGAAGGCATTTCCTCTCCATCTCAGACCCCCTATCGATTCGATCCTGATGCTAGAATTGGCAGTTTTGCTGAGGTTCCTAACCTGCCCTCGGGACTAGCAACTTATGGCGGTAGCACCACTTGGGCACCGATTCGGGGAACCGTGGATCCGGTGATTCAAATGGTTCTGCCCCAGTTTAAATTGCGCTATACCCAACATCCGACGAGACCCTCCGGTTCTGGAACGGGAATTGAGATGATGTTAGATAATCAGCTAGTTTTTGCTCAATCCTCGCGCTCAATTCGAGAAGAAGAACAGCAGAAAGCTAAACAATTAGGATTTACTCTAAAAGCGATTCCAGTTGCCCTAGATGGAATTGCAGTAGCAGTCAATCCCGACTTAAATATTCCGGGATTAACCTTAACTCAACTTCAACAAATTTATACAGGGGATATCTGGAATTGGAGTCAATTAGGAGGACCAGATGTGGAGATTGTCCCCTATTCTCGGCGTCCGGAAAACAGTGGCACCATTGAATTTTTCCGGGAGAATGTGATGGGTGGGGAGGCATTTGGGAGCAATGTGCAGTTTATGCCTACCACAACCCTAGCATTACGAGAAGTCGGCAATAGCCTGGGGGGCATCTACTACGCTTCAGCCCCGGAGATTGTCGGACAATGTAGCGTGACTCCCATTGCGATCGCCGGAAAAACTAATCGCCTGATTCCCCCCTATCGAGAACCCTTCGTCCCCGCCGAAGATTGTCCAACCAGGCGAAATCAACTCAATGCCGCAGCCTTTCAAAGTGGGGAATATCCCCTCACTCGCCGCTTATTTGTCATCATCAAAGAAAACGGTCAAATTGATCAACAACTCGCTGAAGCCTATGCTGCACTCCTCCTCACGGAACAGGGACAAGCTTTAATCGAACAAGCGGGTTTTGTGAGGATTCGTTAATCAACCCTTCCATCACTGTCGATTAGGAATTCATGACAATTGTGGAACTGCAAAATACCTTTTGATAATTTTATGCAGTTTTTAGACAAAGGTCTTTAAAATCCGCTATAGCTGCCCATTTACTCGAAGTAAGTAAACCTTTTTACTACAGCATAAAACTATTTTGTCAGAGGTCTATTGTTTATTTATTCATGATTAAAACTCTTAAAGTTTGAAATGGCGGGGATGCCTATTTAAACCCTCTTAGGTAGCGCGCAATATATTTTTGTGCCCGTTCAATATAATAAGGTGAAAAAAGAGCTTCATAATCTTGCTTGACTAATGCCATAGCTCGCTGCATCCGTTCATGGCCAAAAACAATAAACTGGGCTGTTGATGCTGCATAATATTCACGCTTTGAGTCTTTTACGTTATTTTTAAACGCATTTTGGTAAAGCAATCGAGCGGCTCGAAGAAAGGCTTTTTCTTCCTCATCAAATTCAATTTGACCTTCACTGGGGAAAAAGAATTCTGTGCGTTTCATAAAACCTATAACTAGATTCATGCATTCATGGGTCTGCTCCATAGACAAGCATTCTTTATCTCCGCGACGGAACGCCCATTGAGTGCAACCATTGACCACTTCTAATGCCCGTATTTTGCTAAATTTATCTAGGGTTTTATCAGGAAACTTTTCCACCTCTTCAATATGCTCTTCGATGAGCTGCTTAAAAAAGGGAAAATCTTTTTGAATAAACTCTTGTAATTCTTCAATCTCGGCTAGATTTTCCCAGTAAATTGTGCGTTTTATTTTCATATTTAAAACTTGAGTAACTCACGGATATCGTCGGGTTTGAAATGATTTTCCAATAAAATACAAATTTAACCTCGGTTCCCCTCATTCTTCGATAGATGGATGCTTTTAACCTGCTCTCAAGAGCCAAGAGCAGACAACCGCTTCTGCATGGTTCGCAGTTTTCGCAAGTCCGCTGCTCGTTTACAACGTTCCCATCGTTCTTTAGGGATAGCAATGGGGTTAACCAGCTTATCATGTCTGGGGGTCAAGGGACAGGTAGAAGTAAGCCGCTTCAAACCAGACTTCTTTGGTTAATCCTGCTTTTAGACACCACGGGCGTTGTGTCAAGTGATTATATCCTTTTCTACCACAGGTCGGTTGTTGCCGAAAATACCAATTTCCTAACATCGATGGGGAGGGACTGCCTGCCCCAAAGCCTGAAAGCCTGCTATCACATTAGCCTGCAAGTCGCGGATAAACTTGTTAAAAAGTCCCATTCTCCACAAAAGTTTTTAACTTAGAAGCATTCCTCACTGCATTTCCGCCACCGTCATTGTTGAAATAGACAAAGGCGCTGTGCCCCTGAGTTTCCCACTCCCAAAGACGGGAAGCCCACCAGGACAAATCCTCATCCGAGTAGGAGCCTCCGTAGAGGGAATGGGGATCGGGACCGTGAAGCCTTACATAGACGAAAGGTGCGGTGGCGCGAAGGATGCAAGGCAGGTGCGCCCCGCTCATTACACAGTAAGCTACTCCAAAGCGTTCCAGGAGGGAAAATACCTCTTCTATGTGCCAGCTTGGGTGTCGGAATTCGATCGCCACTCTGATCCAGGGGGGTATTTGTTCTAAAAAGTAGGCTAGGCGGGCAAAGTCGTAGCCGAATTGGGGAGGAAGCTGGACAAGCAGAATACCTAGGCGATCGCCCAGGCATTCGAGTCCCCTGCCTATCCGTGCCAACCAGTTTTCTGGCGAGTAAAGACGCTGGGAATGTGTTAACCCACGGGGCGCTTTTACAGTCATCAGAAATCCTTCAAGGAGGCGGTGCTGCCAGTTAGTAAAGGTCTCATCTTGGGGCCATCGATAGTAAGTGCTGTTAACTTCGACGGTTTGATACTGCTGGATATAGTAATCCAGCCGGGAACGCGGCGCTAACTGGTAGGGATAAAGCACACCTTCCCAATGTTGATAACTCCAACCTGAAGTGCCGATGCAAATCGTCATTGCCTTTACTCCAACGTAAATTGTGTTTAGGTGTGAATTTTAAACTTTTACTTTTTTGGGAAGCGCCTTTGTAATAATACTCAAGGTAGAGGTAACGATCAACAAAGATTGCTACGGTTGGCTTAAGTTCTCTCTCTGACGCTATGACTTCAAACAACACCACGCCCAATCGGCTTAAAGAAATTCTCCGGGTTGTCTTATCGGTAGCTATTATCGGAGTAGGCATTACACACTTTACTCACCCCGATCAATATGTCAGAATTGTGCCGCCTCAATTACCTTACCCGACTGAGTTGGTCTACATTAGTGGATTTTTCGAGATTTTAGGAGGAATTGGCTTACTCATTCCGTTTGTCAGCGTTGCGGCTGCCTGGGGACTGATTGCTCTGTTTGTCGCGGTTTTTCCCGCTAATATCAATCAGGCGCTTAATAGTATTCCCATTGAAGGTATTCCTCATCATCCTTGGCTTTACTGGGTTAGACTGCCTTTTCAGGCTGTGCTAATTGCTTGGGCTTGGTGGTACACTCAAAAACCCGATGAACAACCGGGTTTTTTTAAAGAACAATTATAGCTTTTGATTCTCTGGCGAACTCTACCCAGGAGCTTAGGCCAAATGATTGATAAATTGATTTTAATAGCATTACACCTCTTGCCAAAAAATAGGGGTTATGCTTAAAAGTCTATTCCAGTTTAGGTGACAGGTGGAATGAATCAGCTAATGAGCAGTGCATTTCGCTAGGATTGCACCCCTCCCTAGAGAATGGATCAAGTCTTCTAGGGTAGCATAAAATTGTTTTGCAAGCCGTCTAATACCCAATTTGGGTCTCGTAAGTCTACAAATTTTACTCAAGCGTGAGATACAAAAGTTTCACCCTTTCTTACAATGGCTTTCTACCCAAAACTTCTAGCAAATCCGGTGGTCCAAGCTCTATTTACTCTTTAGCCCCCGCAGGAGAGGCTCCGTTCGGATAGCCTTACCCTGTCTGGGTGGGGGTTGTTGCTGAGCTTCTTGATCCGGCAACACTTATATTTTGTGCCTCTCAGGTTGTCTAACTTGTCCGGTACTTACCCCCTAGCCACCAGTACAGGTGGGTTTACACCATTTTTGGGGGAAATTCGGTTTTTTTTCTTAAGCCAAGATTAGACAGGCTTTGAACGCCAAAGCCCTATCTTGAAGGCTGGATCTTTGGCTTAAAAGCGCCCGATTTAGTATGATATAGGGCTGCTGTAGATGGTTTCAGAGGAGGGGTTTATAAGATAGAATCCGGGGAGAAAAAACTTCATTTAAACACTGAAGGTTGTCGTGAATTTGTATGCTCCTCGCTTCAGCAACAGTTTATTGCGAACAGTTGGATGGGAAGCATTGAGCAGAATTTTACAATCCGGGAAGTTGCTAGTACAATGAGAACCCCGAATCATTCCAGTCGAAGATGCTCGTCAAGCAACAGGAGAATTTCCTTGACTCTATCGGGGGGTAACTTGGCCCACTCCTTGCCCCTTTTGAAGTCAATTTGATCCAAGGTGACAGATCCGGGTTGCTAAACTGAGATAGGTTGCGGAGGAGGTGATGGCAATCCGATCGCCTCTTTCAAGAAGGGGAAAGTCCCGAAAGGGTGGGGAAAACAACTCATCTGCCAAAGGGCGACTCGTCCCCGTGAACTGCGGTGCAATGAATTGAGGAAATTGCTACCGCCGAAACCTGGACCTGCACTAGATTAGAAGAAATCCCCTCCGGTTTAAAGCCCCTTCTTCTAAGTCGGGGCTAAATGGAGTACAGTAAAGATTGAGGAGATGGTAGGGGTCGGAAAGTTCAGGTGGGTTCGCATTATGGTGTCGGAGGCGATCGCCTCAAACCTGAACATTTTTCCTAGTCCCTAGGTCATGTAGACCAGCGTCGAGGCGATGGGCAAGGGTAAAAAGGGTGGGTGTTGTGGGTACAATTTGTTAACTTATTTTGACAATCGGTTGACGAATTACCCCAGCTTTTATGCTTACTGTCTAGGGTAAAATTTTACTTTTTTTTGTAAAGAAACATTACATTTAAAGTTCTTAGGGCAATCCTTTAAATACTGCGGATCAGTTAGGGAATCATTAACTTAGTCAAACCCCAAATTGAACAAATCGGCCCAATTCTCTCTAAACCTATGAAAACTCCAAATTCTAAAATAAATATGAATCATCGTTTACCCAGCCAAATCATCCTATATTTGGACCGGGAACATTTGTTGTCTTTATTTCAACTGCTGCGCCATGCCCTAGAAAGCAGCGGGTGGTTACGGGCTTTATTAGTGGTGGGAGACAATTTAGAACGGTGTCAAACACTACAAGAAATTTGGTATAAAACTGGGCAGAGGATTCCAGAAAAGGTCGAATCGGGAGTCGGGACATATCCGGTAAAAACGGCAAAGACGCCAAACCGATTCTCCCTAGCTGAAGTGGAGGTGCAATCCATGCCGAATGCTTCCAGTCAGCCGAACTATCCCCTGGGCAAGCCCCAACGATTTGCGCCGGTTCCGGTGATTGCCCTGGGGGGAGTGGAAACGAGCATCCTGGCCCTGAGTTCCCATCTGAACGTCTGGATTCAAGTGGAACTGGAGCAAGCTCACCCAGAGAAAGAATTTGCAGCCGTTGAAGAAGGGAATGAGCCGCGTAGTAGAGTCTCAGTCGTGTTCGATCCAGAGGCGATCGTTCAGTTGCTGCGAAGCTCAACCCTGGCGACAGCAGTCCCTCACTGTTCCGGTTTGGAAGCGGTGGATCTAGAAAATGATGAGCGGGTATTGCGGCGGTTTTGGTTACATACGCTCCATTTAATTTCTTCCCAAGACTCGTCCATCGCCGATGCCCAAGAGAGTGCTAACTTGGTCGAGTCTAACCCGTTAGGGGAGAGGACGGCTCAAAACCTGCGATTTTCCCGGGGGAGAGAGGCTTTGCGATCGCCTGTAACCCCTCAGCAAACTCAAGACTGCATCGCTCAACCGTCATCCTGGATCTCATTTCCCAATCCCGGCTTTGATGAGATGTTTTGGGACTGTCCCACGGGAATTGTTTATCACAGCATTGATGGCGGGATCGTCAAAGCCAATCCAGCCTTTTGTCAAATGACGGGGTATAGTCCCAGTCAACTGCGCTATTTAGATTCCCGGGCGATTTCCTATCCCGAAGATTTCGCGGCACTGTTGCGACTGATTCAACAAATGGTGCGAGAGGGAGTCAAACGGCAAACCCTACGCCAGCGTTACATCTGCGCCAATGGTTCCTTGTTGGCGGCAGAGGTAACCCTCTGCCTGGTGGGGGAAGAAGAGGACGAGAGCTATTTTATGACCTTTGTCACGGATTTGAGCGATCGCGCCCGCGCCGAACAGGAAATCCAACAGCGGCGATCGCGGGAAATGCTCCTGAGTCGAATTTCTGCTAAAATCCGCTCCACTTTCGATCTGCCCACCATTTTAAAACTCGGGGTCCAGGGTCTCCGACAGGCCCTAGACACCGATCGCGCCCTTGCCTTTCAGTTTTTAGCCGATGGCAGTGGCGTTTGTATCGCTGAAGATGTACAAGCGCCTTATCCATCCATCCAGGGGCAATGGCTTCCTGCGGACTGTATGCCCCTTGCCCATCGCGATGCCTATCGCAATGGACATCTTGGGTCAGTTCCCGATATTCAGAGTGCCGCCCTGAGCGATTGCTATCGAGAAATGCTCAACCAATTTCAAGTCCGCAGTTTTATGGGAGTCGCCATTGGGCGGCATAAGGAAGATTCTATTATACCCGATAATCTGGGTATGAGAGAACTACAGAACTCGACTGCGGAAATCTCAGAGATTGACGCCAATGTTTTCAAAACAACGAGTGTTTCTAGCCTGTGGGGATTGCTGGTGGTCCATCACTGTCATGGTCCCCGACAATGGACGACGGACGAAAAGCAACTGGTGCAAGCAGTCGCCACTCAGATGGCGATCGCCATCGAACAAGCCAATCTTGTCCAACAATTACGCACCTACGCTCGGGAACTGGAAGATCGGGTACAGCAGAGAACTACTACCCTAGCGCGATCGCTCCAATTCGAGCAACTGATTCGCCATTTAACCGAAACCCTCAGCAGTGCCACCGATGAAAACAGTGTAATCAGTGCCGCTGTACAAGGGATCGTGGAAACCCTCGGCGTGGATAGCTGTCATGCCCTATTATGGGATGAGGAACAAGAGGTATATCAGGCCCAGGCATCGTTTCTCAACCCCCTTTCAGAAAAAGCGTTGCCCGTTGCCACTCGCTTGGACTTTAATCAGCTCTCCTCGGACTGTCGTACTGTCCTTTTACAGGGGGAACCTTGTGTTTTAGATGCGGTGAATTGTGAGGAAATTGGCGATCGCCTCCTACCTGGGGATGAAAATTTCCACGAGTCCACCCCAAACCGATTTTTCCAACAAACTCTAGTCCCGATCGCGGATGATAGCGGTTCCATCGGCGCGTTAGGCATCATTCAGCCCCAACACAAAGACTTGGATAGCGACGAGATCGAACTGGTGAAGCAAGTCGCCAAAGTTTGTGCGATCGCCATTCGCCAAGCCCGCCTGCTCAGAAAAGAACAGTCCTCCCGGCTGAGTGCGGACTACTTTCGGTCTTTTCTGCGTCAATCCAGTGATATCTTTGTTGAATATGACACCCAACTGCGTTATCTATCGATTAACGCCGCAGGTGCCGCCTTCTTCGGTCTCACTCGCGAACAGATTATCGGAAAAACCAATCAAGAACTGAGCGCTAACGCTGCTGAGGCGATCGAACCCCTGTTGTGTCATGTCTATGAAACCGGCGATCGCGTTTTAGTCAGTCACGAGATTAATTTCCCCATTGGCAACAAAACCGTAGAAACCGTGTATTCTCCCATCTCCGACGAAACCGGAGCCATCCATCGGATTATTGCGATCGCCCGAGATGTGAGCGAATTTCGTCACCAATGGCAGCGCCTGCAAGAGCAAAATCAAGAACTAGCCGCCATCAACCGTCTCAAAGAAGAGTTCATTGCCACCACCTCTCACGAACTCCGCACCCCCTTAACCGCCATTCTCGGCTTCTCCAGCGTCCTGCTAGAGGAATCCTTCGGTTCATTAAACGGTAAACAAAAAATTTACCTAGACCGGATTCATACCAGCGGACAACATTTGTTATCCCTGATTAATGATATCCTTGACCTCTCCCGAATTGAAGCCGATCGCCTGGAACTCGAACCCCAACTTGTTTATATTTGCGATATTTGTCAGGGTCTCGTCAGCTTGATTCAAGAGCGAGTTGCCAATCACGGCTTGCAGTTTCAGATGGAAGTAGACCCCTCCCTTGAATGTATGGTGGTTGACCCGCGCCGGATCAAACAAATGCTCCTTAATCTTCTCACGAATGCGATTAAATTCACCCCAGAAGGTGAGGTTGGGTTGAAAATTTATCGGTCTCGTGACCCCGAAACATCCGACGGGTGGGATGGGGAGTCAAACAGTGGAGACAAGGCGACCTTGAAGCCAGCGCGTCATACCCTCACTCGTCCTCATGATTGGATTCACTTTGTGGTCTGGGATACGGGGATTGGCATTGACGAGCGCGATCGTCCGAGGTTATTTTCTCCCTTCTCCCAAATTGATTCCTCTCTCACTCGCAAATATCAAGGCAGTGGTTTGGGGTTAGCCATTACCCGAAAATTAGTCGAACTCCACGGAGGATGGATTTCGGTTAGCTCTCACCCCAATCAAGGCTCGACCTTTAGCATCACCTTGCCGTTATACGAATCCGCCACCGAAATTCTCCTCGATGCCCTCAAAAATGGAACCGTCTAATCCGGAACTGGGTTCTTGTTGTCAGAACCCACACCCTTTCCCAATGGAATGCTACCCCCGGTGTGGGTTTAAACTGGCAAGAACCCGTTATCGGGGCGGTAACCCAATTAAGTGACTTTCCCCGACTCGAATCAACCCTTCCGCCCGTAATTTGCCCATTAATCGCGTCACGGTTACCCGAGTTGAACCGATCGCGCTGCCAATCTGAGCGTGAGTTAAATTCCAAGGCAGGTAATACCCACTCACCCCCTCTCCTTGTGGATCATCCCCAATCCCTTGACCATGTTCTTCAATCAGTAACGTCAAAAATCCCAACAGTCTGGCGATCGTCCGTCGCTGCCCCAAAATTCCCA
Organism: Laspinema palackyanum D2c; assembly: GCF_025370875.1. Lineage (NCBI taxonomy): Bacteria > Bacillati > Cyanobacteriota > Cyanophyceae > Oscillatoriales > Laspinemataceae > Laspinema > Laspinema palackyanum. The sequence continues at coordinate 40,224 of NZ_JAMXFD010000019.1, read as the reverse complement.
GCCACAGCAGCTTGCGCTGGTGTTGATACCGAAACGCATCCAGGACCTGTTGTCGAAATAACGGCCACTGATCTAAATCCGGCCAGTACATCCACATCACAGCGGTTTGATCAATGTGAGCGTAGGCTTCAAAGGTAAAAAACGTCTCGCTGACTACTTCAAAGGGTTGCCCCTGGCTCACAAACCCTAAAAAAGTTTCGGCGTTTTCCCCTTTGTCTTCCCCTAGGACGGGGAGGGTATTGAGTTTCAAGCCTTGAGCCGGAAATTCCCCAGGGGTCGGGGAGAGCTTAGGCGATCGCGAAGGGGTGCCAACTGCCACTGGGGGTAAGTCGGTGTCAGAAAAATTATCCCCGGTCCTGTTCCGGGATGAAACCCGGAGGGAATTGGAGCTATCTTTGGTAACTCCCACCAACCGGACGGAACCGGATATCACTAAATATACTAATCCAGGACGGGTGGGAATTCGTTCTTCTTTCCGAAAGGTTCGACATCGATAATGTTGTTCAGCCCACTCCAAAATCGGTTGGTGAGTTAAAAAAGGCCGAGAGGGTTGGTCCGGTTCAGATGAATACATACCTAAAATTTTGGCAGGGTTTGGCTCGACGCACCAAAGCAGATGATGCGGTGGCGATGCAAATACTCCCTTTTCTCAAACGTCATAAACTGTTAAAAATCGTTGATAACGTTGACAATGAGTCGGGGTCAACCGCATAAAAATAGGCGGTTTTTGCCCCACCCGTAGCCTTCTCGATTCCCAGATGCTAAACCGACTCGCCCCTGAAACAGGGTGAAGGGAGGTAAGAGAGCACAGAGTTCAGAATAATCTGTTATCGGTTTGGAGCGATCGCCCTTGAAGAGTTCTCGGTTCATATAAAATAAGCTGGGATCCAAGAATTACGGTAGCCCATATTACTTACCCCCCTCAGACTTGTCCGGTTACTTTTTGCCCAGTTTTGTCCGGTGATGGATGGGCGAGCTTTCGGCGATCGAATGAGTCTGGGGACCCCACTGGACCCGATGAACTGACGCTCTCACCCCCTGACTGGATCATGGTTGAACCCTTGGCGATCGCCCCGCAACTTTTAGCCCGACTCCAACAAGCCATCCCCTCACCTTTGACTAGGCCCCAGTCTATCCCCCTCTATCGCGCCAAAGATTCCCAACGGATCCTTTATATTTCCCCAGTCGCCCTACAACTGGCGAAACAGGGGTCTATGCCCCTGATGGAAATTACCCAGGCGATCGCCCAGGGTTTCTCCGACTCCAGGCCCTTAAACCTAGCATTTCCCATTAGGGCCAACCACTGGATCCTGAGCGTGGTTCCTCCGGGCAAACTGTACCTAGAACTCACCGACCCTGGGATTGCGATTTGGTTACAACAGGCCCTCCTTTGGGACTTCCAACCGGACCCCACTCCGGACCCGGGACCCTTGCCCCCCTCGGGGTCCGCGGATTTATTTCCGATTCAGTATGCCCATGCCCGGTGTTGCGCCCTGTTACAGTTGGCCCACCGAGAGGGCCTGATTACCCTAAAAACCCCCGCCCATCCGGGTATGGGTTCGGTGACTGCACCAGACCCGCTCCCCTGGTTGGAGTCCCCAACCCACCTCAAGCCCCATCATCCTGCCGAACGCGCCTTAATTTCCCGGGCGATCGCCACCGTAGACGCCCTCAGTTTTCCCCTTTCTCCCACCCAAATGACTAGCCGATTTTCTGTTGCCACCCTCTTAAGTCAGGATTTCCTGACTTTTTACGCTCAATGTCAAATTTTGGGCTCTGTACAATCCCAGGACCCTGATTTAGCCCAAGGCAGATTGGGGTTGATTTTCATCACCCAAAAATTACTGAAACGCTTGCTAGAAAAAGACTTAAGCAGTTGGGCCCCTTGGGAACTTTAGCCCATAGCCCTCCGTCTGAGAAACTGAACTCAAAAAAATGTCACAAAATTCTCAAGAAAGTTTGTTGAGGGGGGTGACAAATCCGCTTGGGTTCGATATATTAACAGGTGTGTGAGGAGCGAACCAGATAAGGGCACCGAGACGAAACACGGCCAGTCGTCGGTGCCCTTTCTGCTGCAAATTTTTAAAACTCGACAAAAACCCACAGGTTTAGAGGAAAAATGGGGCCGTTTGTAGTAACGACTTCAGTCGTTATCTTCAATAGTTCGTAGTAACGACTTCAGTCGTTATCATCCCCAGCTTGTAGTAACGACTTCAGTCGTTTCCGCATTACTTGGCTGAAGCCAAGTAATGCCCTTGTCACGCCCTGCCTCCAGTCCCCAGCGCAGCAGGCGGTAGATCCTCGGATTGCTCGTGTTATGGCGTAAGCCATAACACGAGAGCAACGACAGCAAGTCGTTACTACAAACAAGAAGAAACCACTTCAATCGTGACACCGAATATCTTCCCCATCTCCCCTATCTGAGTTAGAGCAAAAAACGCTCGATCGCCCGGGCAACTCCTTCTTCTTCTACGGAGGGACTCACCCAATTAGCAACCGCTTTGACGCCCTCGGGGGCATTACCCATCGCCACACCGATACCGGCATACTCCAGCATTTCCACATCATTAAAATTATCCCCAATACACATGACGTTCCCAGGGGAGAGTCCGAGGAGATCTTCGGCTAGATAACGGACGGCAGCGCCTTTATTCACCGATGGATTTCCCGCTTCTAGGAAGGTGGTATGAGATTTGGTGAGGTAAAGTTCTGTCGGGGTATAGCGCAAGCTAAAGGCTTGCAGCAACTCGTCGATTAACGCCGTGTTTTGGCTGAGGGCGAGGAGTTTTGTAGGGGCAGATGCGGCGATGAGGGGTCGCAAGTCGCCATAAGGAATGGGTGTTACTCCGGTGCGATCGCCGTAAGCTTGGCTGTCTGCGGTAAGTTCGCGAACGTAGAGACAATCGTCGATATAGCAGTGAACTGAAAGCTGCGATCGCACAGTGGAGTCATCAAAGTAGTCTAATAATTCCAGGGCGATTTCCGATGCAACTGGGGTGTGGTAATGAAGGAGTTCAGTGGCGGGGTCTTTGATTAATGCCCCTTGGTAGGCGATTAAGGGTAAGGGGGAGAGAATTTCCTGGTGGAACCGGAGGGCGGATCGATACATCCGTCCCGTGGCGATCGCCACCGGGATGCCTTTTCGGTGCACGGTAGTTATCGCGTCTTTCACCGATTGGGTGATTTGATTGGAGACTCCGGCAATGGTGCCATCAATATCGAGGACCAGTAATTGGATATCAGCATTGGCGATCGCCGGTTCACCCAATTTGTACGGGTTGGTTACGGGAGTTGGCATAGCGAAGAAGGGTCCCTTGAGTGTTACGGATTGACCTATTCTCTGAGTATGGAAGCAGTCACCCCCCGATCGCAAGGGTAATTTTTCGCCCCTTGAGCATCGGTACAGCATGGGAGACAAGGCACAAGAAATAGGGTTTTTGGCTCAGATGAGGTGTTAATGACTACAGATTGTCTCCAGGAACCCGGTTTGGCGTTCCCATCCTGTACTCTGGAACGAGTACCGGGCGATCGCCTCGGGGAGAGAGTTAGGGGTTTTTCCGAATAAAGCCCTGAATCACCCCCCCTGCCCCCCAATTGCTGGGGTGATTTCCCGAGGTTATAGAAAGAGGAAACCCTCCCTTGCACCCGCCTTGCGATCGGCAAAATCCAGTCCTCCTGTTTCCCAACCAAAATGTTGTCCAACTTGGAGCGTTTTCTAGATAATTAAATTTTTATTAATTTCATAAACCCCTTGATCAATTGCTGATAAAATCAAATTATTATAGTTGAGCAAAATATTTTATATTAATCTGCAATCCGGAAAATTGCCGAAATTTTTCTCAATAAAACAAAGAGAGGAAGGGTTGACAGCATGGGTTAAAATGAGAATTAAAGGACTACTCAAGTCTTAAAACCGGCATAAACCCGACTCAAACCAAGAAACAATCACAGGCAAAAACCCCCCCCTCCCTGGGGGATTTCAGGGGAGAGACAGGACCCGACGAATGCCCGAGCGGATTTCAGGCCGACTCTACTTCATCATGGCGGACTCTCTCAGCAGGGCCGGGGATATGGATTGAAGAAATTGGCAATTTTAGAAAGCTCTGGAATATTGTTGCATTTTTTGAAGAAATCCCCCCATTTGGAAAAGAACATGAGAAAATAGTTAAAGGGTTGGCCCAAGGTCAATTGGGCGCGGTCATTGGCTAGAGTCTCATGGGTTGCTGCCGGAATATTCTACAAATTTTATAAATTTCTAGGAGTGCTATTTGGCTATAAGTTTCAAATAAATCCTCAAGAAAGAAGGCTTAGGCATTCCCGAGCGGGACAATGAAGTCTCGAATTATCAAGCGGAACTGCTCACCATTTTCATTTTATAATAAGGGATAAGAATCACCCTTTTTAGGTTTGACAACAGCATCCATTTAAGGAGGAAGAAACGATGAAACGGATTTTAGTTGTGGATGATTCCGCTACGATGAGAAAAATGGTAATCGCATCCCTGCGAGATTTAACCAACGTGACCTTTCAAGAAGCAGGGAATGGACTAGAAGCGATCGAACAACTAGCGGTTGCTCCCTTCGATTTAATGATTTTAGATTTGAATATGCCGGATATGCATGGGTTGGAAGTGCTGAGATTCGTCCTGGGGCATCCCAGCTATAATGCAACACCCATTGTAATTTTAACCACTAAAGGGGATGAAGGCAGTCGGAGTGAAGCCATCCAAGCGGGAGCAGCCTGTTATTTAACCAAACCCTTTGAACCTCGCTCCCTTTCAAGTCAAGTTCATGATTTGCTAACTCATTAAATCATCTCTCCCATCGCTCCCCTCTCCCCCATCTTGATGGCGGGTTCCCATCTAAAATGTAATTAACCACTTGAGTACAAAGATATAAAAGAGAGAAAAACCCTCGTGTCCACCCACCCAGACCCTAAAAATTTTTTTAAAGATTTCTTAGAAGACTACTTTGCTGAATGCGAAGACCACTTAACCGTAGTGCGGCGAGAGTTATTGGAGATCGAGCCGTTTGTGGGGAAAGCTGGAATTGAGCGGAGTGTTTTGAACGAACTGTTTCGGAGCTTTCATTCCCTCAAAGGATTATCCGGCATGGTGGGAGTCAAAGAAGCCGAGGAACTTGCCCATGAGATGGAGAGCTACTTGCGGGTGCTGCGAGACCAGGAAGTTATCCTGAGTCCTGAAGGATTTGATGCCTTGTTGGGAGGGACCAAAGGGCTAGAGCAAACCATCGCCGCCCATCGCCATGAAAAGCCCTCTCCGGATATTAGCCAGATCGTGGCCGCCTTAAAGGCTGTCACTCCCCAAACGGAAAAAGCCGGTGCAGTGGAACAATCCGCCCCCGTAGCCGCCCTGCAACTCAAAGCCGAAGACATCACCCGTTTGCAGCGGGCCACAGAGACCCCCGGGGTTCAAGCTTGGCACTTTATTTTTACCCCCACGCAGCAACTCTCCACTAATGGCATCAACGTCAACAAAATCCGCGATCGCCTCCAAAGTCTGGGCGAATTAATTTATGCCGCACCTCGGATGACCCCAGAGGGAAAAATCGCCTTTGACTTTCTCCTGGTCAATGCTCTGAACCCCAACACCTTTATCGGCTGGGAAAATGACGGACTCACCTGGGCTCCCTATCTCGCCTCGGAAAAAAACCCTCACCCTGAGGCAGAATCCCCCAACCCCACGATACCCCAGTCCCCAGAAACCGCTCCTCTCAATGAGCCTGATCCGGTTTCCCCTGGGCCCGGGCAACCCACCCCGATTTCTCCTCCCATCGCCGCCCCATTAATTTCCCAAAGCTCCAACGTGGTGCGAGTAGACCTCCCCAAACTCGATGAACTGATGCGAATCATGGGCGATTTAGTCATCACCCGATCGCGACTGTCCAATCAGCTCACCCACCTCCAAGAACAACTCCCGGTCAATCACCTGCGCCCCCTGGTCGAAATCAACCAAATCCTAGAACGCCAACTCCGGGACCTCCGAGAAGGGGTGATGCGAGTTCGCTTAGTCCCCATCGGGGAAATCTTTGCCCGGATGCAATTTGTGGTGCGCGACCTGGTGCGGGAAACCCCCAAACAGGTCCAAGTTGAACTCAGCGGCCAAGAAACGGAAATCGATAAATTTGTCGTCGAGCGGATGATGGACCCCCTGTTGCACCTGGTCCGAAATGCTGTCAGTCATGGCTTAGAAACCATCGAAGAGCGACTTCAAGCGGGCAAACCCACCACCGGAAAAATCGCCCTGCGCGCCAAAACCTGTGGAGAAATGGTGATCATCGAAGTTGAAGATGATGGCCGAGGCATTCATTCGCCCCAAATCCTCCAAAAAGCCTCATCCCAGAACCTCTTACCCCAGCGTCCCCATCCCCATCTGAACCCTCAACCAGAGGACCCCACCACCCTGCTCGAAATTCTGTGCACCCCTGGCTTTTCCACCCGAGAAGTCGCCGATTTAGCCAGTGGTCGGGGAGTGGGGATGGCGATCGTTAAAAATACCCTCCAGGAACTAGGGGGCACCCTGACCCTGGAAACCCACACCGGGCAAGGAACCAAATTTATCATTGAACTCCCCCTCACCTTGGCGATCGCCGATGTCCTGCTGCTCTCCCTGGGCCCAGAAACCTACGCCATCAGTGCCAGCTCTGTGCGCGAGGCGATCGCCCTGCCAGCGGAGGCCATCACCGTCTTTGAACAAACCCTGATGATTCCCTACCGAGGGAAAATCATTCCCCTGCTGCGCCTAGAATCCCTCTTTAACTTAATCCCCACAGAATCCACCCCCGGCGAGCCCCCTGTGCCGCCGGACTCCACTGCCTCTGCCCCCACCCCATCCTCACCCCACTCGGCCCTGTTCACCGGAATACCCCAGCAACACGCCCCTTCTTACACTCGGGCGATCGCCTCGAACTGGCGAGTCGTCATCGTCAGTAGCGGACCCAATACCGTCGGCATAGCCGTCGATCGCATCATCGGACAACGGGAAATCGTCGTGCGCCCCCTCAATGACCCCCTCGTTCAAGTCCTCGGCATTTCTGGAGCCACCGAAATCGGCGATGGTCGAGTCATCCTCATTCTCGATGCCCCCGCCCTTATGAGAGCCCATCATCCCCAACCCCACCGCACCTCCTAACCTCTACCCCCCCCATCAAAGCCATGACCAACCCACCCAACCCCAACTCCACCTTTATCTTCTTTGAACTAGCCCACACCACCTACGCCATCCCCTCCCCCATCGTCCAGCAAATGGAAATGATTGACCACATTACCCCAGTGCCCAAAACCCAGCCTTTCGTTGAAGGCGTCGTCTTTTCGCGCGGACAAGTCATTCCCGTGGTCAACTTGCGGGTCAAATTTGGACTCGAAAAAATTCCCTATAACTGCAGCACCCGCTTAATAGTCATTCACATCAATCAGCGCACCATTGGTTTAATCGTCGATACCGCCCGGGAATTCGTCTGCGTACCCCCGGAGTCCATCCAACCCCCCCCAGAAGAAATGCCGGGGTGGACCAGCCGTTACCTCTCAGGAATTGCCACCCTAAAAGACCGCGTAATTCTCCTGCTCAACATTGACCAACTCTTAAACCACTCACCATCAATCGAACCCTTAACCCCCCACCCCATCTAACCCCCTCCTTTTTGTTAATCCCCCTGACCGTTCATCCACCGTAAACCCCCTCTTCTGAGGGACTCAGACAATTGATCCTCAACCCATCCCCTAAAAAATCATGGCTAAAAAAGACCCTAAAATTAACCCCAAAACCAAAACTAAACCCAGCAAAATCTTCCATAAATCGGACCTGAGCAAAATTCAGTCATCCTCCGTACAGATGACCGAATCCGCCCATGAAATTTCGCGGATTGCCGAGGATGTCTCCACCGGAGCCATCAAACAAATTCGCTCCCTGGATGAAAGCACCGTTGCCCTCAACCAAATGGTCACCTCTTTGCAACAAACCGCCACCCTCGCCAGTACCGTGGCCACCAATAGCGAAGAACTCGTCTCCTTTGTCAACGAAATGGCCGCCTCCATCGAGCAAGTCACCGCCAGCACCGTCAGTCTTGCCACGGAAATCTCCGAAATCTCCACCAATATCCAGGAAACCGCCAGTTCCATCAAAAGTGTCAGCGCCACCACCGAAGAAATGGCCACCTCCAGCACCCAACTCACCAGTTCAATGGGAGAAATGGCCGCCTCCATCAAAAGCGTCAGTCGCGATACCGATGAGCTCGCCTCCGCCATCAATCAAACCGCCGCCTCCATTGAACAAATCACCAGTTCCATCTCCGGCGTCGCCCTGAATGCCGACGACCTCAATACCGCCGCCTCCCAAACCACCTCCGCAATGGATGAAATGGCCGCCTCCATTGAACAAGTCTCCGCCACCTCAGAAAACCTCGCCGCAATGGTCGAGCAAGTCTCCGTCTCCATAGAAGAAATGGCCCGCTCCGTCCAAGGAGTCGCCCTCAACAGCAAAGAAATCACCGACGCCGCCACCAGTGCCGCCACCAGCGCCGAACAGCTCGATCGCTCCATCCGCAACGTCTCCTCTCTCACCCAACAAACCAACCAAATCACCCGCAAAGTCGCCGCTGATGCCACCGTCGGCGGGGCCACCGTCCAAAAAACCATCGCCGGACTCAACCTGGTGCGCGCCTCAATGGTCAAATCCGCCTCCGCCATCCGCGAAACCGGCAAACGCACCGACGAAATCAGCACCATCGTTGATACCATCAACCTCATCGCCGAACGCACCAACCTCCTCTCCCTCAATGCCTCCATCGAAGCCGCTAGAGCCGGAGAAGCCGGACGGGGATTCGCCGTCGTTGCTGAAGAAATTCGCGCCCTGGCCGATCGCGCCGCCACCGCCACCTCCGAAATCGGCACCATCATCAAAAGCCTCCAAACCGTCGTCGGTGAAGCCGTCAACACCTCCAACGAAGGCTTAAAAGTCGCCGATGATAGCGGACGTCTCGCCGAAGATGGCGTCAATGCCCTCAAACAAATCCTCAGCGGCATTGAAGAAACCGCCCAACTCGTCGCCCAAATTACCCGCGCCTCGGAAGAACAACTCGGGGCCGGACTTGCCGTCGTCACCGCCATCGATACCACCGCCAGTCAAGCCAAACAAGTCGCCTTCGCCACCGCCGAACAATCCGAAACCGCTCAAAACATCGTCACCGCCGCCGGACAAATGCGGAAAATCGCCATGGAAGTCACCAAAGCCATGAGCGAACAAGCCCGGGGTGCCCGAGATGTCATGAAAGCCGCCCAAAATACCTCCCTACTCACCAGCCAAATTCGCAAAGCCACCGCCGAACAAGCCAAAGGAGCCAATCAAATCGTCCAAGCCGTCGAAGCCATGCGCCGTGCCGCTACCAGCACCTCTCGCGCCCTGGCCCAACAGTCCACCGCCGGAGAACAAGTCTCTCAAGAATCCGCCCGTCTGGCCCGCTTGATTTCTAATATTTCCCGAGGAATGGTGGAACAAGGCAGTGCCAGCGATTTCATTGCCACCGCAGTCCAAAATCTGCAACAGCAATCCGAGCAAGTCGCCCGCGCCATGACTGAACAATCCCGCGCTATCCGAGAAATGACTCAGACCTTAAAGACCATCTCTTCCCAGATTGAATCTATGGTTCATGCTAATCAAGAGCATTCCTCAGTCTCGGAAACCCTTCTGAGGGCATTCCAACAACTGCGGGAAATTGCCGAATGGAACGCTCGCGGGGTCAAAGAAACCCAACGGGCCACATCCTCCTTAGTAGAACGAGCCATTAATTTAAGCGCGATCGCCGATTCCATCAACGGAACCGCAAGATGAAGAACATCGGCGGAGGGTCTGATGTTTGATGTCGTTGGTCTGATGTCTTATGTTCTTAATCAAAGAACCAACAACCCGTGACCCACAACCCGTGACCCGTGACCGTCCTTTTGTCCTTTTTTATCAATCAAAGAACCCCCAACATAAAACATCAGACCAACCCCCAAAAACCAACGACCCACCCCATCAGACCCCCGACCAACAACCAAGGACCAACAACCAAGGACATAAGACCCATGACCATTAGCATTTTTACAACGGACACCAATCTGATTGTGCGGACCTGGGACCCCCGTCTAGCGCAGATGACGGGACTCAGTGGAGAAACCGCCGTCGGACTCCATTTAACCACCTTGGCTCCCGACTTCTTATCCCGGGGATTTGCCACTCGGTTTGAGCGGGTGCTCAGTGAAGGAGTCGTGGAAACCCTGGCCCCGGCATTACACCACTACCTCATCCCCTGTCCTCCCTTAGTCCCCTCCAAATATTTCGAGTATATGCAGCAGCGGGTGACCATTGGTCCCCTGCGGGACAAAGAGCGCGTGGTCGGGACCATCGTCACCATTGAAGATGTCACCCCTCGCCTAGAGCAGGAACGAGAACAAGAAAGAAGACTCACGCGACCTTCGGCCCTAAGAGATTCCCCCCCAGAAGCCTCACCGTCGGAAGAATCCCCAGACTGGCGATCGGATGACGGCACTTACTCGGGACCTCTACATCCCATCTTGCAAGCCTTACAGGATAAAAATTGGCAAGTGCGACGGGAAGCAGTCGATCGCCTCTCCATCGATAGCGACCCCAACCTCACTTCGGAACTATTACAACTCCTGCGAAACGAACATCGCAATCCCGGGGTCCTCAATGGCGTCCTTCAGGTCTTAGCCGCCTCGGATGTGGATATGATCCCGGCCTTAGTGGAATGTCTCAAAGATGAAGACCCGGACTTACGCATTTATGCCGCCCTCGCCCTGGGAGAACGGGCGGACCCTAGAGCCGTTCTCCCTCTAATTGCAGCCTTAGGGGATATCAATGCCAATGTCCGTTATCACGCCATTGATGCCTTGGGTCAGTTACGCTCCCAAGAAGCCGTGGAACCCCTCGTGGCGATCGCTGAATCCAATGATTTCTTCCTCGCCTTCCCGGCCCTGGATGCCCTGATGCGGATTTGCGACACCGCCATCGCCCCCCGTCTGCTCCCCCTGCTCAAAAATACCCTGAGTTGGCGGGTCCGTCGTGAAGCCGTGGATAACTTGGCCCAACAAAATGACCCAGCGATCGCCATCGAACTCCTGCGAATGTTGCGCGAACAACACCGCAACCCCAACGTCCTCAACAGCGTTCTCCAAATCCTCGTCCTCAGCGATGTAGACCCCATTCCCTCCCTCGTGGAATGCCTCAAAGATGAAGACCCAGACCTGCGAATTTATACCGCCCTCGCCCTAGGAGAACGTCACGATGCCCGGGCCATTCCCGCCCTCATCGAAGTCCTCAACGACCCAGATACCAACGTCATTTATCACGCCATCGAAGCCCTGGGGCGGTTGCGCGCCGTAGATGCCGTCGAACCCTTATTGGCCCTCGCGGAATCTTATGATTTCTTCCTCGCCTTTCCCGCCATCGATGCCCTGACTCGCATCGGCGATCGCACCATTGCCCCCAGACTCGCCCTGCTCTTGGAGCATAACGAACTCCTCGGCCCCCAAGTCGCCGATGCCCTCGGTCAACTGGGGGATGCCGATGTCGTTAAGCCCCTAGCTCTCTTATTAAACCAACCCCACCAGCCCATCAAAGAAATTGCCGTAGCCATCAACGCCATTTACCACCGCTATCAAACCCTCTTTGGGGAAGGCATTCACGTCGCCGACCTCACCCGCGCCCACATCTCCCCCCAGGGCCAAAATCATCTCATCCTCGCCTTAAAAGGGGCCAACCCCCCAGAACTATCCGCCCTAGCCCAGATTTTGGGTTGGTTAGAAGGTCCCGCCATTGCCGAAACCCTGGCCGAACTGCTGTCTGAACCGTCCGTGCGGGAGATAGTCCTAGAAGCATTAGTCCGCCACGGTCCTTCAGCCGCCGAACTGCTGATTGCCCAACTGGATGCCGAGGATTTGGACACTCGCTCCTGCGCCATCGTCGCCCTCGGCAGAATTGGCAGCCAGAAAGCGGTTCCGGCATTAATGGCTCAGTTGCTCCATACCGAATCCGAATTGGTGATGATTACCACCAATGCCCTAGCGCAAATCGGCGATCGCTCCTCCTATGAAGCCCTGATTGGGTTATTGGGTCATCACGAAGTTTCCGTTCGCCTCGGGGCCATCGCCGCCCTCAACTCCCTCGGCCATCCCGCCATGCCGGAACGAGTCTTGACCCTGATTAAAGACGAGAATCCTTATGTCCGAGAATCCGCCATTAAAATAGCCGGATATTTTGCCTATCCCAACTGCATCGACCTCTTATTTCAACTCTGCCAGGACCCAGAAGAACGAGTGCGGCGCGCGGCCATCGAGCATCTGCCTTATTTAGAGCAAGAAGAACGGGCCTTGGGAGTGCTCCAACAAGCCCTCCGTCAAGACACCCCCACAGTCCGGGCTGCCGCAGCTCGGGCTTGCGGGGAAATTGAACATCTCGCCGCTTATGAATATTTGTTGGAAGCACTCGCCGACGAAGATTCTTGGGTTCGATACTATGCCGTATCCGCCACCTCTAAGCTCACCCATACCCAGAGAGAGGGGGAAGAATCCCGGCGATCGGCCATCAGTCAGACCCCTGATTTGTTTGAGATTCTCCAAAATTTAGCCTTGCACGACCCGGCTTTTCCCGTGCGGGCTTCAGCCACCGAGGCTTTGGGTTATTGGGGTTCAGACAAAGCCGTGCCGATTTTAGCTGCGATCGCCGAAGAAGACGGGCAGGATGAGGATTTGGTCCGGGCCGCCTTACGCGCCTTGGGGCGGATTGAGCATCCCAGCGCCCTCGCGCCCCTCTTAAATGCCTTGAATTCGCCCCAGGCAGAACGGCGTCTGGATGCCTTGCAAGCTTTTAAAGAGCGCGGTGGCACAGAAGCCGGAGTTGCACTGCAATGGTTGGGGGCCGCCGACCCAGAGACCCGGGTGGTCACAGCGGCGATCGACTCCCTCGCGCGCATGGGGACACCCTCCGCTGTGGCCTCACTGCTGGATTTGACCGTGGACCCGACCTGCCGGGATACCTGCATTCAAACCTTAGCCACCCGTGGCGGGACCCATCAGAGCAACCGCCTCAAGCATTCCCGAGAGCATTCCGGGATTGTTTCCATTGAGGCTTATATTGAGGCGATCGGTCGGGGTCTACGCCATGTCCATCCTGCTGTCCGCACCGCCGTAGTGGAAATTCTCACCCGCTTGAAGCATCCAGAGGCATCTGAATTGTTGATTTTGGCTCTGGATGATAGTGATCCTCATGTCCGCCTTGCCGCAGTTACCGCCCTGGGGCATCTCGGCAACCATGCCTGTGAGGATAAGTTAGTGATTTTGGCCCGGACTGATTCGGATACTACGGTTCGTCGCGCTGCCCGTAAGGTTCTGCAAAGCTGATGGGTCACTGGTCATTGGTCACTGGTCGTTGGTCACTGGTCATTGGTTCCTGGATTAAGAACAAATAACAAAGGACAAATAACAAATAACAAAGAACCGTCATTGGCCATTGGTTTTTCCAATCTCGGGGCAATTTTCGGCTTAGCCGGGGGTAGGTTCTTGCAGGGAAAACCATCGGGTGTCTTGACAAAAGAGCTACTCCTGATCCTAAATTCGGTACTGATAGGTCTGTAAAAACCCGCACTCTAAAGTGCAGTTTCGTTATAGAAAAGCTCAGGGGTTTGTGAAATTAGCCGGCCTACGCTGGGTTCTTATACGAAAACCGACTTGAGACAACCGGATTTGGTATGAGTCCGAAGTGTTTGGGCCTATTCGGGGTTTCTGCTCTGTTTGATCTCATTCCCCCCTGAAAGCTTTCGATCGTTTTCGATATACAGCAATTAATGAAAGTCCGGGATGTTGCGTCTCATGAAAGATTTGTCTATTTTTATATTCTAGCCATGAGATTTTTTCCACAGCCTTTACAGTTGACGGATAGTGTTTTTACTATTCTGCGAGATTTAATTCATGAACGGGCGGGTTTATTCTATGAAAATGACAAGCGAGAAATTTTAGCAGACAAGCTGACGCCTCGCGTGATTGATTGCGGGTTGAATTCATTTTTAGATTATTACTATCTGCTAAAATACGATGCGAGCGCCACGGCTGAGTGGAAGGCTGTTATTGATGTTCTTTCAGTACAGGAAACTTTTTTTTGGAGAGAAAGCGATGCATTAACGGCTCTCGTTGAGGTGTTGTTACCCCAATATTTGGCGGAGCGTCGAGGGACTTTTACCCCGGGGGGGTCCTACTCGTTTTCTTCCAAACCCCTGCGGATTTGGAGTGCTGCTTGTGCGACGGGAGAAGAACCTCTCTCGATTGTGATGGCATTGGAGCAAGGGGGATGGTTTGAACGCTTACCGATTGAATTGTATGCATCGGATGCTGCTAATGGGGCGATCGCTAAAGCTCGAACGGGGGTTTATCGAGAGCGGTCTTTTCGCAACTTCCCGGAGTCCCTCCAAGAGAAATACTTTACCAAATCAGAATTCGGTTGGCAAGTCTGTTCGTCTGTGCACAAACGCATTCAATGGAATGTTGCCAATTTAATGAATCAGTCAGAAATTGAACGGTTCAGTCAAGCGGATATCATTTTTTGCCGGAATGTATTTATTTACTTTTCTCCGGATTCTATTCGGAAAACTGTTGATTATTTTTACCAGAGGATGCCCAATCGCGCTTATTTATTTTTAGGGGCTTCTGAATCCCTGCTGAAACTGAATAGCGATTTCGATTTGCGAGAAATTGGCGGTGCTTTTGTTTATGTAAAGGAGAAAGCGAGTAAAGGTTAGGGTCTGGACCGGCTCGATATTTTGTTAACTATCCTTTAAATTAAAAAGAAGTAAATTGGATAATTTCTATTTTTAAGATAAAAAAGGATGAAATCAAGTCCAATTCATTAACGTCAAGAGTTTAATCAATGGGGAGCGATATGAAGAAAGTTGTACGAGTGTTGGTAGTGGATGATTCAGCTTATGTCCGCAAGGTGGTCAAGCAAATGTTATCCCGTTCTCCATTTCTTGAAGTGGTGGGAACGGCCCGAGACGGAGTGGAAGCATTGGAGGCGATCGAAACTTTGAACCCGGATGTGGTTACTTTAGACTTGATCATGCCCGAAATGGACGGGGTAGAATTTTTGCAAAAACAAATGGCTCGTCGTCCGCTTCCCGTGGTGATTATTAGTATTGCCAGTGAAGGGGGTGAACAGGTACTCGCGGCACTGGATGCTGGGGCTGTTGACTTTTTGCAAAAGCCGACGGCGTTGGCGAATGAAAAGATTTTTGAGATCAGCAATGAGTTGATTGAAAAGGTGAAAGCGGCTGCCAATGTTCCCTTGAATCGTCTGCCGGTGATCTCGGAACGTCCGATTCAATTGAGTAAGGTGATGCCTTCCTCCCCTTCATCTGGGGTGGTGGACCTCGTGGCGATCGGGATTTCTACCGGGGGACCCCAGGCCCTGGCTTTTTTAGTCGGTCAGTTACCGGCGGATTTACCAGTGCCTGTGGCGATCGTGTTACATATGCCTGTGGGTTATACCTCCATGTATGCAAAACGACTGAATGAGATGTCGTTGATGAAGGTTGTAGAAGCCTCGGAAGGGGCATTGCTCGAACCCGGGGTTGTGTTCATCGCCGCTGCCGGACGGCATTTAACGTTTGTTCGCCACAGTGATGGCACAGTGAGGACGCACCTGGATGCTCGCCCCTTCGATACCCTCCATCGTCCGTCGGTGGATGTGATGTTTCAATCCGCCGCAGAGGTGTTTGGCGATCGCGTTTTGGGGGTGGTGATGACGGGGATGGGTTCCGATGGCACTCAGGGTGCGGCTTGGATTAAATCTCGCGGTGGATCCATTTTTACCGAAGCGGAGGAAAGCTGTATCGTCTACGGAATGCCGCGATCGGTCGTCGAAGCGGGCTTAAGTGACCGCTCTTTAACCTTAGATTGCATGGCACAGGCGATTCTTGACCGGCTGTAATCCCCACCGGGGTTGTTTCTTGTGAGGGCAAGGAAACGCCCCAGATGGGTTGGCTATGGTTAGGTTTCGGGTTTAAGAGAAAAACAGTTTACTCTGGTTTCTCTCAAATTTCTTTCTTGGCGTCTTTCTTCGCGATCGGTGGCTAGGAAGTTTCAATTGCTCCGTTTAGGGCCGCTCATTTCAGGGTTGAGAATTTTGGGTTTAGGGCAGTAATACCCCCGCAGTTTTCCAGGGAAGATTCCCCTTAACTGTTTTGGATACTAGCCTGATTCAATTTAATTAGCAACATAGAGGTGAACAATGCTACTGACTGAAACACAAAAAAATGGATTAACCGAATTTACCCAAATGGCCTTAGCCCGACGGACAGCTGCCTCTCTTTCGGAACTCATTGGTTTCCCGGTCGTGGTCCATGTCTCTAATGTTTCCCTTCATACACTCAGTGGATTAGGTCCTGAATTTTCGGAAATTTTACCGAACCAAGTTGCAACAATTCATCAGTTATTTACGGGTTCTATCACCGGTGATGCTCTGTTATTGGTGGATTATTACTATGCTTTGATGTTGTCTAATCTATTCAGAAAAAATTTGGAAATACTCCCTCATCGCCTTGATGCGTCAGATTGTGAGATTCTCACTGAAATCGGAAATGTTGTTTTAAATGCCTATTTAGGGATGTTAAGCAAAATGCTTCAACGACAACTTTCGTTTTCTATTCCGTCCTTCGATATTGAACACCTCCTTTCCCTGACGGAATCTCTCACCCTCAGCAAGAATGAGTTTCGTTACGCTCTCGTGGTTGATATTTTATTACAATTTCATGATAAATCTGTACCCACTCATCTGGTATTTGTGTCCGGGGTTGTCTCTATTTCTTGCTTAATTAAGGCCATTGAAACTTGGGCTTCTATAGCGGTTCCTTGTTCTTAATGTGCAGGCAACCCCTATCCCTTGTTTGTAGTTTTTATAGGTCAGAATCAGGTAAAGAAATAACGCATTAAATGGCGACTTTATCTCGGTGTCATTGGTTTGATTCGACTGAAAAACTTCCCCTAAATAACTAGAATAGTTAACTAGAATAGTTTGGAATAAACTAAGCGAGCTATTTCGTGATTTCTTTGAGTGAAAAACACGAAATAACTCGCTAGTCGATTTATCGGCTGATTTCATTCAATTCAAGTCGATGAGCTAAGTTGCAACGCTGAAACCCGCGAAGGTCTTCTCGACCTGGACCGCCTGTTCAACTTAAATTTTCCTTTGAATTTATAGCGAACGGCTCGATAAACTACATGATAATCTACATCGACTCCACAGGCTTCTTTCAACCAAGATTGAATTTCTCCATAGCTTTTAAACCCTTCTTCGCTTTGAATTCTTAATTGCAGTTTTTCTAGGGCCTCTGGGGGAATGGTAATCGGTCTCCCAGCGGGTTTATAAACTTTGAGTAATCCGTCTAACCCTTCCTGTTTGTACTTCTGAAACCAGCGATAGAGGGTTGAGGTATCTCTCGATAGCAGTCTTGAAAGGGATTCTAAGGTGGTGACTTTACCGGATTTTAGCAAGTACAAAGCGTGTAGTCTTTCTTTTTTTTGAGCGTTCGCCTCTTTTTTGAACCGAGTTTTGAGTTCATCCGCTGGTTCTTTGATATCTAACTTGAGAGTGTTCGCCATTTTACAATCGCTCTAATTAAAATAACTCCAGCTTAATTTTGGCGGGATTAACACAAACCAGGAACTCGCCCTCACTGCTGTAAAAACAGTCTCCGGCATCCTCGCGGTTGCGATCGCCTTGAATCGTTCATGACGCATCGGGTTCGGGTTAATTCCCCATCCGGTTGACCTAGGGTACTCTCTACTCAATGGGTCAGACACGGGTCGATCACGAAGGGGTAGGGACCCAGGTATCTTTTCCTGAGCCCATTTTTGGATTAAAATCAAATGCTACCCATATCTTATTCTCGACAGCCCGATGAGTCAATGGCAATCTGTCGCCACAATCGCATTACCCGGGTCTGGCTATTTAGCTTGTTCTCATAGAAGTTTCCCCCCACCTGGGGTAACGCAGGTGAGGTTCTGCCCGTTAAACTAGGCTTGATCCGGTGAGTCTTCTGTGCGCGGTGCGATCGCCAACCCTGCAACCAGATTAACCTCTTTCTGGATTTTATCTCTTAAAAAATGATTAAATTTGTAGCACTAGCCCATCCTCTGGCTCATTGAGGACCTAGTAGGGACAATCCCGCCGGAATTGCCCCTACAGACTTTCTCTTCTGCCTGAAGCGTGGGGACAGGAATCTGACCATAAAGCAACCCCTTCTGTCCGGGAAACTTGGTTTCTGGTCCCAACTCTCAACTCCTGTCCCAACCTCCTGGGTCCTGATCTATGCTGCCACCAGTTCTTGACCTTGCTCGGCGGTTGCCCAAGTTTTGTAATCTAATAATAACTGCTGCATTAATCCTTGCTTCATTTTCAGCAGGACATTTCCGAGTAAATTATTCCCCGTACTTTGAATCATGGATTTCGGCATCATCGAAAACGGTGGGGGTAGGTAAATGGTTAATCCTAACTCTGCATCCCCTCCTAAATAAGTCTTCCCTTGATGGCGATAGGCTTCCATTGTCCCACTCAGTTCTAATTGGAAGTGTTCGTTAATGGTTTCAATCCCCCGCAAATTACAGCCTACGGATTCTAAACAAATCGTGCCTTCCCCATCCGCCCAAACCTTGAGGTCTACGGTGGGTTCAATTTTTAAAGTAAAGAAGTTTAAGGGGCGCATTGTCAGCCGGTAGCAATTGCTACTTAACTGTTCGATGCAGCTTGGATCTGCGATCGCCCTAACAATCCGTTCAGGGGACTGCAAATACCTCTCAATCTCTACAGGTTGCTGTGGAACAGCCAGATCAACCGATTGTGTGGCAACAAACTGATAGTACATGGGAGGAGACTCTATTAATATTTGTTAAGCGGGTTTCATAAACCTTACATTAGTTTAAACTTATTGGCAATATTTTCTTTGTACCCTAGGACGGAACCTGCCCTTATGCCGGGGGTGTATTCGGCGAGAGCACCTGACTCCCCACTGCCAACTCCGACTCGGTGGCATCCGATGCCCAATGACGATAATCCAGCAACAACTGGTGCATCAACCGTTGCTTAATCGTTAACAAGACACTCTTAAGCAATCCATTCCCCGTAGTTTCCAATAAAGATTTTGGGGCCATCCACAACGGCGGTGGCAAATCTACCTCTACCACTAAATCTGCTTTTCCCTTCAAATAAGTCACCCCCCCTTCTTCCACTGGGGAGAGTTTCCCAACCAGATCCAGGCAAAAGCGGCGATCAATATATTCAATCCCTCGGATTTCACTCCCCACGGAAACCAAATGAACAGTCCCATCCGGTTTTGCCCAGACTCTCAGATCCACCGTCGGTTGAATCCGCAGCATCAGAAACTCTAAGGGACGCATTTTTAATCTAAACCGCTCTTTCCCGATTTGTTCGGTGCGAGTCGGATCCACAAGCGCCCGAATCAACCGTTGCGGTTGGCGCAGGTAATGTTGAATCGGAACAGGTTGGATGGGAACAGGTATGGACACCGACTGAGATGCGACAAACCGGATATTATGCATGGGGGTTAAACTCAGGGTGAGGTTTATTAATCACTACGCTATCAAAATTTATATTTTTTAACAATCTGTAAACTTTGGCAGATCAGGCTTTATTCTGGGCCATTTGGTGATTAAATACGGGAAATGACCAAGGCGCTAGTAGAATAACCGCTTTAACTTGCCGTTAATCTTACTTTATTTCTGAGAAAATCCGTAAAAAACTTAACCGATTGGGATAATCTCACCGCTGAAAGTTTGACCGGCGCACCCACATCAATCAACCCAACTGTTTGGAGTTTTCTGGTGTTCGCCCTTTTGCTATGTTTCAAAAAGAACCGAGTTAACTGAGGAAATCTGCGATGACTGTATCCATTGCCTATTTAGGGCCTCCAGGCACCTATTCCGAAGCGGCAGCGATCGCTTATGTGGACCAGTTGCAGCAAGATACGGGGGAGGAATGTCTGTTGTGTCCCTATCCCAGTATCTCCCAAACGTTACGCGCTGTTGCCCGATCGCAGGCTCAACGGGCAGTGGTACCCGTGGAAAATTCCCTGGAAGGCAGTGTGCCGATGACCCTAGATGCCATCTGGCAGTTAGATAGTCTGCAAATTCAGCGGGCCCTGGTGTTGCCAATCTCCCATGCGCTGATTTCCCCCGTCCAAGAGTTGTCAGCGATTAAAACAGTGTATTCTCATCCCCAAGCGTTAGCTCAATGTCAAGGATGGTTGGAACAGTTTCTCCCTACAGTGCAGTTAATTCCGACGAATTCTACCACGGAGGCGGTGCAACAGTTAGAGGGCGATCGCTTCGCTGCGGCGATTTCTTCTCAACGCGCTGCTGAACTTTACGATCTCCCCATCATCGCTTTTCCGATTAACGATCGCCCGGATAACTGCACTCGGTTTTGGGTGGTGAGTTTACAACCCTCTCCCGGGGGGGCTTATACCTCTTTGGGCTTTAGCGTCCCGGCGAATCTTCCCGGTGCACTGTCTCAACCTCTCCAAGTCTTTGCCAGTCGGGGGATTAATTTAAGTCGAATTGAATCTCGCCCCACTAAGCGATCGCTTGGGGAATATTTGTTTTTTCTGGATTTAGAATGCGATTCTCGAAAAGCCTCGGTGGAATCAGCGTTCCAGGAATTACGTTCCCACACGGAGACTCTGAAAATTTTCGGCAGTTACGATTTTGTCGCAATTAAGTCGGATTAGGGGATGCTGGATTGCGGTTGGTGAGGTTAGGATATGAAGCATCTATCTCAAATGCCAAACTGAGGGATTTCCAACAAATAAATCATATAAACGTTCGTAGTGACTCCTTGATGGAGTCATCTTTAAAGAAACCCCGTCAAGGGGGGACGTTGAACTTTTTGCGGTTTTTATTTTTTGAAGTTCCCTGAAGGCAGTTCACCACAATTACAAACCCCGATGGGGTCAAAAAAAAAAGACCCCGCTCGGAGCATTTGAGCGAGGTTTGTGGGTGGTGTGAGAAGTGAACGTAATTGTTCTCTATAAAAATAGTAGTCAGCGGATGTGACAGTTTGATGGCGATCGCATGACGAAGTTATGTCATTTGATTCAGAAGCGATCGCCATTGGGGATGTAACCCTTCTGCTGCTGTCTATCGGTGCAACCCATCCAGTTCAGGGTCCGACCCCCAAATGTAGCGATGGGGATAATTTGATGAATTTATTCTACCTTACTTTACCCCTTTGAGAAGCTGGGGGATTTCAGCTTTACCTGAATTTATGTATCCAACGTCTCAAGGCATTCCCGCATTACCGGATCTAACTCATCCTGATGAATTGATACAGTTTGGCGATCGCATTCTGAGTCTCTCCCTGGGTTTAGGAATTTTTTTAGTGGTTTTCGGATTGGCGATCGCCGCCATCAAATGGACTTACCGACAACCAGAACCCCCCTTCCCTCTCCTAGAAGATTGGGTGGGCAGTTATTTGGTCTTGCTCCAAAAGTTACCCCATTTTATCTTAATTCTGGCCTTTTTAATCGGGGGATTCTTTTTATCTTCAACCTTAGCCAATCGCTACCATCACTGGGAACAATCCCGAGTTCAAGATATAGCCACGAGCGTTTCGGGGGAACTACTGGAACAACCTTCTCCTCGGATTCGCTATGTGATTGAAGAACCCTATAAATACAGCAATTGGATTAATGGGCAGTTAGTTGAAATTGAGGATACCCGAGAAGTTAACCGTTTCCTCGCCCTCTCCGGTTCAGAAATTGCTGTCACCCTTAACCAATCGACGGATGTTAGCAATAACAAAGCCATTTATCTGGCTGAGTTTGAAGGGGAATACGAAGTGATTAACTCCTTGAGAGAACCTCGGACTTTTTTCTTTGAAATTCCTCCCCCTTCTGGTTATTCCTTGCTCCAAAACTTTAAAGTGGAGCGGGATGGGGAGCGAATGCTCCAGATTAATCCGGGAGATTATGGCTTTCCGTTTGCGTTACAACCCGGGGAAGAAACTCGCTTTCGGGTGACTTACAAGGCTCAAGGAGGACCGCGCTGGGTTTACAATTCTCAAGGCGAATCTCTCTCTAATTTTCGTCTAACGGCATTGGCAAATTTTCCCAAGGCGGATTTTGCCAGTGGGATTATCCCCACGGCACGGAATCAGGAACGTTCGGGGACCCGCTTTACTTGGGTGTTTGAAGATAATGTTTCGGTTCGCAATCCTTTTGGGGTATTTACGGCAACGGAGACGGTCCGCAAGACGGGGGTGCTACCTCGGTTGCTGTTGTTGGCACCGGGGGTATTTTTGTGGTGGATTGTCCTGCTGTATTTATCTGTCCCGATGCGTCTGATTGATGTCTGTCTGGCTGGGGGTTTATTTTTTGCCGGACTGTTGAGTTTGACTTATTTTAGTCGGGTGATGGATGTGACTCTCGCTTGGCTGTTGCTTTCTCCCATCCTGTTGGTGTTGGTATGGGGCTTGGGAAATCAGAAGCGGGCTTCGTTAGCGGCATTGATTTGTACGATCGCCGGTGCGGTTCTGCCAATCTGGGGATTAATTGGCAGTTATACGGGTTTAACTTTGAGTGTTGCTGGATTGCTGTCCGTGGTGTGGCTGGCCCTTCGCCATTGGTATGGAGGAGTGGGACGGTTGAGATTTTAGGAACTTAGAAACTTAGAAATAGGGAGATGTTGGATTTTAGAGGCGATCGCTGATCTAAAATCCAATATCCAAAGGCGCGGTTCACTCATTCAGGGTGTCTTTGAGGACGGTGCGTGCAGCGAGATGAGATCGGGTGGAGGTGAGAATTTCCGATTCTCTTTCCAGTCGGGCTCGGGTATCTAACATTTCGAGAAGGGATTGCTGTTCGGCAGCGACGCCATAGAGGTTACTGGCGACCCAATAGGAGAGTTCTACCGGGAGCTCGGGGATGTCGTCGGGGAGTTCGATGGTTTGATCCATGAGTTTGCCGGAAAGACGGACGACATCTCGTAAGAGGCGATCGACTTCACTGGCGAGGGGTCGGAGGTCTTCCTCGGGGGGTTGATCTTCGAGCCATTCGACTAAACCGACGAGATAGGGTTTTTCTCGGACATATTCTAGGACTCGAAATCTCTGCTGGCCGAGGGTGAGCATTTTCATCCGGTCATCGGGGAGCCGGACATATTGCAGAATTTCCGCACAGCAACCGATGGAGCTGGGTTGACCTTTGACGGGATCCCACATGAGTACCCCAAATCTGCGATCGCTCTCCAGAATTGTGTTCATCATAATTCGGTAGCGAAACTCGAAAATATGCAGGGGTAGGGGTCTGCCTGGAAAGAGCACGACTTCGGGTAAGGGAAACAGGGGGAGTTCTCGAACGGCGATCGAGGAGGAGGATTGCATTATGCCTCAGTCTCAAAAGTAACTTCGCTTTTATCTTAACTGATAGGTTTGAAGTGAAGATTACGCCACCAGGAGCGCAGCTGTCCTGGCTGACGGATGAGTGAGGATTTTTTGATAATTTTTGGATTTAAAAGGTTGACTTTTTTTATAAACTATGTTATAGGATGTGAAAATTTAAGGTTTTTTTTAAGGGGAATTATAGTTTTTAATGAATTGAGGGGCGATCGCTTTTAGGTTCAGTCTCCGGTTGAATTTTTAAAAAAGGAGAATTCTGAGTTCTCCTTTTTTAAAGGATAAATAAAACAATCCGTTGCATTGCCAGAAGCGAGGCGCTGGATTTATGCAGACGGAGCGATCGGCTGAGGAAGACCTTTAGAGTTTGACTTCAATATCCACACCGGCAGGCAAATCGAGTTTCATCAGCGCATCAATCGTTTTAGAAGATGGTTGATAGATATCGATAATCCGGCGGTGGGTACGGGTTTCAAAATGCTCCCGAGAATCTTTATCCACGTGGGGAGAACGCAGTAAACAGTAAATACGTCGGTTCGTCGGTAAAGGAATGGGGCCGACGGCTGTGGCGTTGGTCCGATTCGCTGTATCTACGATTTTTTCGCAGGAAGTATCGAGCAATCTGCGATCGAAAGCTTTTAGACGAATCCGAATTTTTTGCTGTTGTAAGGTAGCCATTGATTTTTAGTTGTCTAGGTTCGGTTAATAAATGGGTTATTGGTCATTTGTCATTTGTCGTTTGTTGTTTGACCAATGACTAAGGACCAATGACCGATGATAAGTGACAGACACAAGCAGAGCAGAAAAGCTCCTCAAGTTGGGATAGCTTTTCTGCTCTACCGTCAATCAGCACGCTTCTGCCTTAAAAGGTCGGAGCGTCCTCAGCCGGTTTACTTCTTGGCTGCTGCTGGTTGGTCGAGGATTTTAGAGACCACACCCGCGCCGACGGTCCGTCCGCCTTCACGGATGGCGAAGCGCATCCCTTGTTCAATGGCGATCGGGTTAATCAACTCAACCGTCATCTTGATCCGGTCTCCAGGCATCACCATTTCCACTTCATCCCCTTCATCGGAGGTGAACGCTTTAATGGTTCCGGTAACGTCGGTCGTCCGAACATAGAACTGAGGACGATAGCCGGAGAAGAACGGCGTATGACGGCCCCCTTCTTCCTTCTTGAGAATATACACTTCAGATTCAAACTGAGTGTGAGGAGTAATCGAACCGGGTTTAGCAATCACCATCCCACGCTCGATATCTGCCTTTTGGATACCCCGGAGCAGCACCCCGACGTTATCTCCAGCCAGACCTTCTTCGAGGATTTTTTGGAACATTTCCACCCCAGTCACCGTGGTGCTGCGAGTGTTTTTGATTCCAACCAATTCCACGGTTTCGCCGACTTTGACCTTGCCCCGTTCGATCCGACCCGTGGCAACAGTTCCCCGACCCGTAATCGAGAAGACGTCTTCTACAGCCATCAAGAAGGGCTTATCGATCGCCCGTTCCGGAGTCGGAATGTAAGCATCCACTTCGTCCATTAAGGCGTAGATTTTATCAACCCACTCATTGTCCCCTTTCTTGATACCGGGGGTTTTGGTCAAGGCTTCGAGCGCCAACAGACCGGAACCCGAGACAATCGGAATATCATCACCGGGGAAATCGTAGGAACTCAGGAGTTCGCGAACTTCTAATTCCACGAGTTCGAGGAGTTCTTCATCATCAACTTGGTCTTGTTTGTTCAAGAAGACGACGATATTCGGAACCCCCACCTGTTTTGCCAACAGAATGTGTTCCCGGGTCTGAGGCATAGGGCCATCAGCAGCGGACACCACCAGGATAGCGCCATCCATCTGGGCAGCTCCGGTGATCATGTTTTTCACATAGTCAGCGTGACCCGGGCAGTCAACGTGGGCATAGTGACGATCAGTGGTTTCGTATTCCACGTGAGCGGTGTTAATCGTGATCCCCCGTTGTTTTTCTTCGGGAGCAGCATCGATTTCATCGTACTTTCTCGCTTTGGCTTGACCCAGAGCAGCAAGAGTCAGAGTGATTGCTGCGGTCAGGGTCGTTTTACCGTGGTCAACGTGACCGATCGTACCGATGTTAACGTGGGGTTTATTCCGTTCAAACTTTGCGCGTGCCATGTCTTCTCTAATTCCTTTCTCAATCGTTCATTGTTCATTGTTCATTGTTCATTGTTCATTGGGAAAAAGCAATGAACAATGAACCGTGAACAAATGAACTACTATTATGCGTTCCCTTTACTCTTGGCGATGATGGGTTCAGCCACGTTGCGAGGCACCTCTTCATAGCGGCTAAACTCCATCGTAAAGATACCTCGGCCTTGGGTTTTAGACCGGATATCCGTGGCATAGCCAAACATTTCTGCTAATGGAACTTTAGCAGTCACCTTGGCAATTCCTTGCTCGGAGCCCATTCCTTCGATTTGGCCCCGGCGGGAATTGAGGTCGCCCATGACGTCCCCGAGATAGTTCTCGGGAACTTCTACCTCAACCTTCATCATAGGCTCTAACAGAACGGGTGACGCTTTCATCACCCCTTCTTTAATTGCCATAGAGCCAGCAATTTTAAAGGCCATTTCCGAGGAGTCAACATCGTGGTAGGAACCATCTACCAACGTGGCCTTGATGTCAATCATGGGGTAGCCCGCTAAAATCCCAGATTCGCAGGCTTCTTTCATCCCTTGTTCTGCGGGGGAAATGTACTCTTTCGGTACGGTTCCGCCCACAATTTTCGAGACAAACTCAAATCCCGTACCTGGATCACCCGGTTCGATTTGGATGACGACGTGACCGTACTGACCTTTACCACCGCTTTGGCGAATAAATTTGCCTTCAGCTTTGACGGCTTTCCGAATCGTTTCTCGGTAGGCCACTTGGGGTGCACCCACGTTCGCTTCTACCTTAAACTCACGCAACATCCGATCCACCAGAATTTCGAGGTGAAGTTCACCCATCCCGGCAATCACGGTTTGATTGGTTTCGGAATCGATGCTCACCCGGAATGTGGGGTCTTCTTGGGACAAGGATTGCAGTGCTTTCGACAGCTTCTCCATGTCTTGCTTGGTCTTGGGTTCCACCGCCACGGAGATCACGGGTTCAGGAATGAACAGGGATTCCAGAATCACCGGACTATCCGGGGTACAGATGGTATCGCCGGTGAAGGTATCTTTCAAACCGACAGCGGCACCTAGGTCCCCAGCTCGCAGTTCATCGACTTCAATCCGCTCGTCGGCTTTCATGACAATCAAGCGGGAAATCCGTTCTTTCTTATCCTTGGTGGAGTTGAGAACGTAACTGCCTTTTTCCAGAACGCCGGAATAGACCCGAATAAAGGTCAGACGTCCATAAGGATCGGCCATGATTTTGAAGGCTAATGCCGAGAGGGGAGCCTTGTCATCGGCACTGCGAGTGATTTCTTCCCCATTGGGCAAGGTTCCCTGAATCGGAGGCACGTCAATGGGAGCGGGTAGATAATCTACCACGGCATCCAATAAGAGCTGTACCCCTTTGTTCTTAAAGGCCGAACCGCACATGGTGGGGACGATCTTACCGCTAATGGTTCCTTGGCGTAATGCTTTGACAATTTCTTCCTGGGTGAATTCTTCACCTTCGAGGTATTTTTCGGTCAAAACATCACTCATATCTGCCACGGCTTCAACGAGCTTGGTGCGATATTTTTGAGCCAGTTCCATCATGTCATCGGGAATATCGGTCTCTTGGATATCGGTACCCGTATCATTGGTGTAGATCCGAGCCTTCATCCCTACCAAGTCGATGATGCCAGAGAATTGGTCTTCGCTGCCGATCGGGAGTTGGATCGCCACGGCGTTAGTCCGCATCCGATCGCAAATCTGATCATAGACCTTATAGAAGTTCGCCCCAGTGCGGTCCATCTTGTTGATAAACGCGATGCGCGGCACTTTATAGCGATCGGCTTGACGCCACACGGTTTCGGATTGCGGTTGAACACCACCCACGGAACAGAAGACGGCAATCACGCCGTCGAGTACACGCATGGAGCGCTCCACTTCAATGGTGAAGTCAACGTGACCGGGGGTGTCAATAATGTTGATCTGGTTGTCTTTCCAACTGGTGGTGATGGCAGCAGCCGTGATGGTAATGCCCCGCTCTCGCTCTTGCTCCATCCAGTCTGTCACGGTGTTGCCATCATGCACCTCACCGATTTTGTGAACCACACCGGAATAAAACAGAATCCGCTCCGTCGTTGTGGTCTTGCCCGCATCGATGTGGGCGGCGATTCCTATGTTTCGCACTTTCTCAAGCGGGACAGTACGTGCCACAGCTACCTCCTTGTTTGTGTTGCCGCAATTATCTTTGAATGATGCGTTAAACGCACTTTGGTGTTGGTGCTTTTCCAAGCCTCCGGCACAATCCTCGATTTTACTTCGGAGACGCTCGGCGGTTTTCCTCTTTAGACGCTTGGCAATTCTATTTCCTAGACCCTTGCCGATCGCGCTTGGAATGTCGCGATCCAATTTAAGTCAGTCTAGGGTTGAATGGGGTTTTTTGACCCGCCGTTTGCTTAAACGGGCTCACGTCCTTAAACCGATTTACCTTCCCGAGAAGACAACACCTAAAAATTCTCCTCGGGTTGCGAAGTCACTCGCTGTTATTTTTTTAAGGAGTTTGACTTCTGCTTTTTGCCACTTTTCCTAGAACTCTAGCAAAGGGGTCAATTCTACATGACAGAAGGAATCCACGGTCTTTGAAGTCAACCCGAATGAGCCATACTCCTGTGGATTTTCCCCGGTCCTGTTACATTTTAATATTTTTTGCAAAATTTGTTTACATAGAACACCTTTTTTTTCCGCAATGGGTCTGATTCCGATTTTAGTAACGATAGTGGGCGAACGCTTTATTGGCTTCTGCCATCCGATGGGTTTCTTCCCGTTTGCGGATTGCATTGCCGGTTTCGTTGGCGGCATCCATTAATTCGTTCGCTAATTTCATAGCCATCGTGCGACCCGCGCGGGTTCTGGAAAAGTGAATGATCCAGCGCAACGCTAAAGCTGTACCGCGATCGGACCGAACTTCCATCGGGACTTGATAGGTGGCCCCGCCAACCCGACGGCCTTTGACTTCCACTAGGGGAGTCACATTTTTAACCGCTTTTTCAAAGACTTCCAGGGCATCTGCGCCGGTTCTTTCTTCGATGGTTTTCATGGCGTTGTAAACAATGTTGAAGGCGACTGACTTTTTGCCACTCTTCATTACACGCCGCACCATCATACCAACCAAGCGGCTGTTATAAACTGGATCGGGAGTAACAGAACGTTTTTGACTACCAGTGCGACGAGACATACTAACTTTTCACCCAAACTAACAACTTTAACTAACTGTGATTCATGGCTGAGGCGATTCAGCTTGAATCTTCCCACTGTTGTGGGAAGGAAGGCGGTTTTCTTTCTTTGGAGTGTTCGGAGGTCCGCTTACTCCCTGTGAAGTGAAGGTCCGCGATGGGTTTGACAGGCTTGATGGGTTTTCACAGCCGATGCTTCATAGGTCAGGCGATCGCATCTTGTAGCCGTCCAAGGCCACTGCTCCATCAAGTTTTCCTACCGAGTCCGATGAGAACTGCCTGAATCTTGACCGGGATCGCTCATCCTGACACAATCGATTGAATGGATGGGGGTTTTCCGGCCATCGGTTGGCCAGATGAGCGCCATCAGATTGTACATCTTTTTTGTCGATCTGCTTCAGGTGCGGACTCTCTCAATCCCGGGGTAAGCTTGTTAATCCTTCGGTTGAATACCTTAGATACCCCATCTGAGCGATCGCCCTTCAACTTTCCAGGAAACCCTTGAATCTTCCGATTGAGGCTTCGCGCCTCTTTTAATATCTAGGTTAGGCCTTAGGACGCTTGGCCCCATATTTAGAACGCCCTTGACGACGGTCTTTGACTCCCGCAGTATCTAAGGTCCCACGGATGATGTGGTAACGAACTCCGGGTAAATCCTTGACCCTGCCGCCTCGGATCATCACGACGGAGTGTTCTTGCAGGTTATGACCAATGCCTGGAATGTAGGCGGTGACTTCAAATCCAGAGGTCAGGCGAACCCGTGCTACTTTTCTAAGGGCTGAGTTCGGTTTTTTCGGTGTGGTGGTGTAAACTCTCGTACAAACGCCCCGACGCTGCGGACAACTCTTGAGTGCAGGCGATTTGGTTTTCTTTTCGATCTTCTGCCGTTCGGTACGAATAAGTTGTTGTATTGTGGGCATGAGTTATGGGGTATTCAGGTTTTCAAGGATCAAGTTGACAACAATCTACAATTATATCTTAACCTAGCGTCCCGTGTCAAATTTTAGGGCAGAAAAACAATCCAAAATGGCAGGGGATAAAAATCCCGGGGGCCAGATTAAAGATTGAAGGGCTGACCTAAGCGGGTCCCTAGGGGGTGGAGGACTCAACAATCGAGAAGGAGTTACCACAGCCACAAGTCTTGGCAGCCTTGGGGTTATGGAAGCGGAACCCCCCTCCCATCAAATCCTGCGAGTAATCTACAGTCAGGCCGTTGAGATAGTCGAGGAAGCGGCTATCGACCGTCACTTGAACGCCATCGCACTCACAGATGAGATCATCGGGGTTGCACTGTTCGTCAAACGCCATCGTATAGTACCACCCAGCACAACCCCCCGTTTCCACCCCGAGACGAAACCAGACATTTGGGTTGGACTGTTTGGACTGGATGCGTTTAATTTCGGTGACGGCTGCTTTACTCAGCTGAATCATGAATGGGTGGACATTGGCTGTCGTGATCGGCGATCGCAATTTTACCGCGATCGCGACTCAAATGCTACGGAGATGGCCCGGGAATTTCCCCGAAAAATCTCGGTTTATCTGGTTAAAGGGCGATCGCATCTTGTACATAACCGATTCTAACCCCATTCCCGCCCCATCACAGCAACAGGACTTACGCAAATGTTGAAAATCCGCCCTAAATAAATGTAGAGGCGATTCCCTTGCTCGCCTCTACATTTATTTTTAGGTTTTAAAAATTGCGTAAGTCCTGACAGAAAGGAATCGCTAACCATCCTAGAAGGAATCGCTAACCATCCTAGTCAGGATTATTTAGCCCGGGCGTAGTCATCTTGGAAGCGCACGATATCATCTTCACCCAAATATTCCCCATTTTGAACCTCAATCAAAACCAAAGGAATCACCCCAGGATTTTCCAGACGATGATTCGTGCATTGCGGCACATAAGTAGACTGGTTGCTGGTGAGCATCAGTTCTTGGTCACCGCAAACCACCCGGGCTGTTCCGCAAACCACGATCCAATGTTCGCTGCGATGGTGGTGCATTTGCAAGCTGAGGCGGTGACCCGGTTTCACTTCAATCCGCTTGATTTTATATCCCTTGGCATCTTCTAAAACCGTGAACGAGCCCCAAGGGCGGAGTTCCGTTGCGGCCACCATCGCCGAGGATGAAGAGGCAGCAGTTGCCGGAGGAAAAAGCATTTCTTGAGCGTTAGCCATTGTTCGAGTCTCCATAATCGTTGATTGAGAGTAGGGAAGCGATCCAGTCCATCTAGACGATCGCCCTGACGGTGAGTTTGGGGGAGTCGGCACGATCAGACCTTTTCTGACCTGAGTTGAGCTAAGGAGTAGCTCGGATCTGCTTCTTAAAGATATATTTCCCAGAAAGCGCAAAATTAAAATAAAGCATTAAATCTTGTTACAGAACCCAGGGCCTTCCCGAACCCTGTTTACCCCACCATAACAAGCTAAAAACGCCTTGTCAGTCGTCCTGGAGATAGATTGGGGCAATCTATATCAAATCTTTATGTCTAACCCTCGGGACTTTATCCTGGCTTTAATTTTCACCCCGAGACTTAACGCTTAATCGATACCGGCGATCGCGCCCGTCCAACCCAGGACTTACGCAATTTTTAACACTAGACGCTAAATGTAGAGGCGATTCGCGAATCGCCTCTACATTTAGCGTCTGTTGTCCCCCAATGCGTAAGTCCAGCAACCCTAAAGGTGGGGGCGACTCCGTTGGATGCCCCAACCTTTATAGCGGTAATGCGTAAGTCTTGAGCATCTTCAGACCAGGGATTGTCAGATGAAAGTTATTTCTATATGATTTTTAACTACTGGGGAGTTTGAGGGGCGCTAAGTCCCGCGATGTACCGGAACGGTCAGCGTCGGGATACATGGACCCCTCAAGTCAGTTGAAGGGTACTGCTAAGCCCCAAGCAAGCTACGATGCCCTGAAAATTGACAATCAGTGCGATTGTCGTGTTATTATATTATCCCAAATTGTTTTTACGGTAATGCTCAGAGCGACCAAGTACAGAATTTATCCAACCACCGAGCAAAGGCAACACCTTGCTCAGAGTTTTGGTTGCTGTAGATTTGCATGGAACTACGCTCTCAATCTGACCAACGAAACCTACAAAGCTACGGGGAAGGGCCTGGGTCGCTTTGCCATTCAGAAAGAGATAACTAATCTCAAGAAAGAATATGAATGGATGAGAGAACCCTATTCCCAGTGCTTACAGGTTGTGGCCCTAAATTTGTCCAGGGCTTTTATCAACTTTTTTGAAGGGAGGGCGGCTCTACCTCAATTCAAGTCAAAGCACCGTAACCAATCCATTAGTTATCCTCAGAATGTCTCTATCGTAGAAGATGGCATCAAATTTCCCAAGATGGGGATTGTTCATGCCAGACTACACAGACCTATTCAGGGGGCAATCAGAACAGTCACAGTCTCGATGAATGCTAATGGTCAATACTTTGCCTCTGTTCTAGTCGATGATGGGAAAGATATCCCCAAAAAAACTGCTGAAGGTAAAGCAGTAGGTATTGATTTAGGCTTGACTCATTTTGCTATCACCTCGGATGGGTCTAAATTTGACAACCCCCGTTGGTTAGCTAAACACGATAAAAATCTAAGAGCAAAACAAAAGCGTTTATCCAGAAGACCCCAAGGCTCTAACAACCGTAACAAAACCCGTAAGCAGGTAGCCGGGGTACATAACAAAATAGCTCGATGCCGGTCAGATTTCCACCACAAACTATCGCGCAGGATGGTAGACGAAAACCAAGTCATAGTGGTGGAAAATTTAGCTGTGAAAAACATGGTCAAAAATCACTGTCTCGCTAAAGCAATTAGTCAAGTGGGATGGGGCCAGTTCTGTACGATGTTGAAATACAAAGCAGAGCAAGAAGGGAAAATCTACCTGGAAGTAGACCGATTCTTTCCTAGCTCCAAAACTTGTAATGTTTGCCTCAATCAAGTAAGAAGCCTGACCCTTGATGTCAGGACTTGGCAGTGTGAAAAGTGTCAAACGAATCACGATAGAGACATCAACGCGGCTAAGAACATCAGAGATGAAGGACTGCGGATTTTATCCTCGGGGACCGGGGAGATCGCCTATCGCCCAGGTGTAAGTCGAGACAGTAGAGGACGCAAGAAATCTACTGTCTCGCAGTCTGTTGGGTAGGAAGCCGACGGTGTAATCTTTGATTCACCGTTCGGTAGTTCACTCCGGGCCTATAACTTTGGCTTACCCCTAACTTCCTGGGATCTAATATGGATATGGAATCCTCTGGTCCATCGCTGTTCAACAGGGACGCCCTCAGCATCTCAAGACCGAAGGGAAGGAGCGCTAAATCAGAGGGAACCGAGAAACTCCCCGGGTTCTAAACAGATTTAGGGCCATCCTCAAGAAAACCGCTCAAGTCAGACGGAAATTAACAATGGCCTGAAAACCTTCTAAAATTAATTAGACAGAAGGTTAATTTGTATAGTTGCCCCATCTAGGGATTGGCTATTTCCGTTCGGGCCTTGCATTCGGGTAAAAACGGATAGGCGATCGCAAGATGCAGCCAAACCCTTGATTGTCATTCGGGAAAGCAACGGGGGCGATCGCGCCTACCCCTTCTGCGGATCGTTTCCATCCTCAAATATGTCAACCCCTGATTTATAGAGAAATCGATGATTAAAATCTAGTAGATTTAACCCGAAAAAAATCTAAAACCTAAACTCTAAAATCTACAATTCCCCATCCATCATCTACCCGAAAAGCAATGCCCAACCCAAATACTCAATCCAATTCCATCCATGAGTTCGGTTTCCTCGGTCAACCCTGGTTAGTTGAAGAACGAGACGCCTGTGGAGTCGGTTATATCGCCAATCCCCAAAACGTTCCCAGTCGGGAAATTGTCTCAATGGCGCTCAATGCCTTAACCTGTCTTGAACATCGCGGCGGTTGTTCGGCAGACCGGGATTCGGGAGATGGGGCCGGAGTGATGACGGCTATTCCTTGGCAACTCTTCCAGCCTTGGTTACAAGAGCATAACCCGAACTCCTATCCCCTCGAATCTATTGGGGTCGGGATGGTCTTTTTCTCCCTAGATCCGGTGTTGCAACAGGCGGCGCGTTCTATTGTCGAGGAAACGCTCAAAACCCATGATTTGGAACTATTAGGATGGCGCAAAGTCCCCGTGCGTCCGGAAGTGCTGGGGGTGCAAGCGCGGGAAAATCAGCCTCATATTGAGCAAATGTTTGTCCATTCGCCGGATAAGACTGGGGATGAGTTAGAACGCCATCTGTATCTGACCCGCCGTGCCATCGGTTCCGCCTTGAAAGTGGATGCAGCAGGTCCAAACGACCAATCCCCGATTATTTGGGGAGAAGATTTCTATATTTGTTCCTTCTCGAATCGGACCATTGTCTATAAAGGCATGGTTCGTTCAGCGGTGCTATCTGACTTTTACCTGGACTTGCTGGATGAGTCCTATACCAGTGCTTTCGCCGTTTATCATCGCCGGTTTAGCACTAATACCCTTCCCCGTTGGCCCTTGGCTCAACCGATGCGGTTGTTGGGACACAATGGGGAAATTAATACCCTGTTGGGCAATATCAATTGGATGATGGCGCGGCAGGTGGATTTACAGTCGCCGCTGTGGGGCGATCGCATCGAACAACTCAAACCCCTCGTCAATCCCAAAAATAGCGACTCCGCCAACCTGGATAACGTCATGGAACTGCTGGTGCGATCGGGTTCTCGTGCCAGTGAAGCCTTGATGATTATGGTCCCGGAAGCCTATCAAAACCAGCCCGCCCTCAAAAATCGGCAGTCTATTGTCGATTTCTATGAATACTACAGCGGCATCCAAGAACCTTGGGATGGTCCGGCCCTGATTGCTTATAGCGATGGACAACAAGTCGGGGCCACCCTCGATCGCAACGGACTGCGCCCCGCCCGGTATGCGATCGCCCGTAACGGTTTAGTCATGGTCGCCTCGGAAGCCGGTGTCGTCAATATTCCCGAAGCCGACATCATCGAAAAAGGTCGTCTCGGTCCCGGTCAAACCCTCGTTGTAGACCTCACCACCCACGAAGTCCTCAAAAACTGGGAAGTCAAAGAACGGATTGCTCAAGCGCATCCCTACGGTGAATGGTTGGCCCAACATCGTCAACATCTCCAGCGCCAAACTCCCCTAACGGCCAATCAACTGACGCCAGAACAACTGCTGTCCGCCCAAACCGCCTTCGGCTATACCAGCGAAGATGTGGAAATGATTGTCGAAGAAATGGCAGCAATGGGTAAAGAACCCACTTTCTGCATGGGCGATGATATCCCCTTGGCGGTTCTGTCTCAAAAACCCCGTCTGCTGTACGACTATTTCAAACAACGGTTTGCTCAAGTCACCAATCCCCCCATTGATCCCCTGCGGGAAAGCCTAGTGATGTCCCTGCGGATGCATTTGGGAGTCCGAGGCAATCTCCTAGAAATCAAACCCCAATTAGCGGCACAGTTAGAAATTGACTCTCCCGTTCTCAATGAAGCGGATTTACGCCAGATTGAATCTCGGTCTGATGTGGTATCTCTGTCTACCCTATTTCCCCTGACTGATAACCCCTCAGAATTGGCCGACTCGGTGCAAAACCTCTGCAATCAAGCCGAGTCAGCTGTGCGAAATGGCGCAACCCTGCTGATTCTGAGTGATGCACCGGGACCGAATGCTGAAACCACCTATATTCCCCCCCTCGTGGCAGTTGGGGCGGTTCATCATGCCTTGATTCGGGCGGGATTGCGCTCTCATGCCTCTTTGATTGTCAATACGGCCCAATGTTGGAGTACCCATCATTTTGCTTGTTTGATTGGCTATGGCGCTTCAGCAGTTTGTCCCTATTTGGCTTTAGAATCTGTGCGTCATTGGCATGAAGATGGCAAAACGCAGAAATTGATGGAACGGGGGAAACTGCCCCAAGTCACCCTAGAGGAGTCCCAGGAAAATTACCGTCATGCGATCGAGGCGGGACTGTTGAAAATTCTCTCCAAAATGGGGATTTCCCTGCTGTCGAGTTATCACGGCGCTCAAATTTTTGAGGCAGTCGGGATTGGTCGGGAGTTGCTGGATTTGGCCTTTGTGGGCACTGCTTCTCAAATTGGCGGCTTGAGTGTGGCCGAGTTGGGTTCAGAATTGCAGGCGTTCCATGAGAAGGCATTCCCCCAACCGGCGGGTAAGAAATTGCAGAATGAAGGGTTTGTGCAGTATCGCCCTGGCGGTGAATATCACATGAATTCCCCGGAAATGTCCAAAGCGCTGCATAAGGCGGTTGGGGATATGAAGGGTTCTGGAGAAGGGTATGAGCATTATCAACTCTATAAACAGTATTTAGCCGAACGTCCGCCCACGGCATTGCGGGATTTATTGGATTTCAAGAGCGATCGCCCTTCGATTTCCATTGATGAAGTCGAACCCGTGGCAGAAATTCTCAAACGGTTCTGCACTGGGGGGATGTCCCTGGGGGCGCTCTCTCGGGAGGCCCATGAAGTGCTCGCAGTCGCCATGAACCGGATTGGCGGTAAATCCAACTCCGGAGAAGGTGGCGAAGACCCGGTGCGGTTTGGCGTTTTGGATAATGTGGATGACCAAGGTAAGTCGCCCTCTTTACCCCATCTGAATGGCTTAAAAAATGGCGATACCGCTTCCTCCGCCATCAAACAGGTGGCTTCCGGTCGCTTTGGGGTGACTCCCGAGTACCTAATGAATGCCAAGCAAATCGAAATTAAAATGGCGCAAGGGGCCAAACCCGGTGAAGGCGGACAACTCCCCGGGAAAAAGGTCAGTCCCTATATCGCCATGTTGCGGAAATCTAAGGCGGGAGTTCCTCTGATTTCGCCCCCACCGCACCACGATATCTATAGTATTGAGGATTTGGCCCAGTTAATTTTTGACCTGCACCAAATTAATCCCAAGGCGGGGGTTTCGGTGAAATTGGTCTCAGAAATTGGCATTGGCACGATCGCCGCTGGGGTTGCCAAGGCGAATGCCGATATTATCCAGATTTCCGGACATGATGGCGGGACCGGCGCTTCCCCCTTGAGTTCGATTAAACACGCCGGAAGTCCCTGGGAGTTGGGTTTAGCCGAAGTGCAGCGGGTGTTGATGGGCAATGGACTGCGCGATCGCGTCGTCCTCCGTACCGATGGCGGATTGAAAAGTGGCTGGGATGTCCTGATTGCCGCCTTAATGGGGGCGGAAGAGTTTGGCTTTGGCAGTATCGCCATGATTGCTGAAGGTTGCATCATGGCCCGGATTTGTCATACCAACAATTGTCCCGTGGGAGTTGCCACCCAGCAGGAGAAACTCCGGGCGCGGTTTACCGGGGTCCCCGAGCACGTGGTCAACTTCTTCTATTTCATTGGGGAAGAAGTGCGGCAGTTGTTGGCGATGTTGGGATATCGCTCTTTGCAAGAAGTGATTGGACGCGGAGATTTGCTGACCCTGCGGGAGTCCGTGCAGTTGACCAAGACTCAGGGACTGAGTTTGGATGTGATTACCAAGATGTTGCCCGATACCCGAGGCGATCGCAGTTGGTTAAATCATGGTCCGGTGCATAGCAATGGGCCGGTGTTGGAGGATGATTTGCTGGCAGATGCGGAGATTACCGGGGCGATCGCCTCTCAATCCCAAGTCTCCAAAACCCTCCCAATTGTCAATACCGACCGTTCCGTTGGGGCGCGTCTGGCGGGAGAAATTGCCTCTCGCTATGGCAATAATGGCTTTGGCGGTCAGATTAACTTGACCTTCCAAGGGGCAGCCGGACAGAGTTTTGGGGCGTTCAATGTTTCCGGAGTGACCCTGCGCTTAGAAGGAGAGGCCAATGATTATGTGGGTAAAGGGATGACTGGCGGAACCTTGGTGGTGGTGCCACCAGTGGGAGCCACTTATGATCCGGCAGAAAATGCGATCGTAGGCAACACCTGCCTCTACGGGTCTACCGGAGGATACCTATTTGCCCGGGGTCAAGCCGGACAACGCTTTGCCGTCCGCAACTCCCTGGGTAAAGCCGTGATTGAAGGGGCCGGGGACCATGCCTGTGAATATATGACCGGCGGCGTGATTGTCGTTTTGGGTAAAACGGGCCGCAATGTAGGGGCCGGGATGACTGGCGGATTGGCCTATTTCCTAGATGAGGAAGGCAATTTTGATGAGTTGGTGAATCATGAGATTGTCCATGTCCAACGGGTGACCACCCCTGCCGGGGAGGCGCAACTCAAGGAGATGATTCAGATGCACCAAGAACAGACAGGTAGCGACAAGGCATCTCGGATTCTGGAGAACTGGACCGAGTATTTACCGAAGTTCTGGCAAGTGGTCCCGCCTTCGGAAGCGGACAGTCCCGAGGCATCGGCTGAATCGACCGTTGAGAAGGTTCCCGTAAAGGCCTAAGTGAAGATGGGGGAGATGCGGAAATGTTCGTAGTAACGACTTCAGTCGTTTCTTCCCCAGTTCGTAGTAACGACTTCAGTCGTTTCTTCCCCAATTTCCAACGCTGGGTTTTAATTCAACCCCAACGAAGCCAAACCACCTCCGGTCCCCTCCCCTTGGCAAGGGGAGGGTTAGGGTGGGGTCCCATTTTTGAACCTTGAAAAAAGAACTTATGAAAGGGGAATAACGACTGAAGTCGTTACTACGAACTCAGAAAGATAACGACTGAAGTCGTTACTACGAACTCAGAAAGATAACGACTGAAGTCGTTACTACGAACTCAGAAAGAAACGACTGAAGTCGTTACTACGAACATGAACCCCATCCTCACTCATCCCACTAACCAATAAGTCATCATTTCTCCTCTTCCTTTGACCTCAACGAGTCCCCGTTGCTCAAAGTGGAACTGATGTTTTAAGCGTTCGTAGACAGTTTCTGTGACTTGAATTTTGCCGGGGAGGCCGGATGATTCCATGGGCGAGGCGACATTAACGGCATCTCCCCATAAGTCATAACTGAACTTTTTGACGCCAATCACCCCAGCGACAACGGGTCCGGTGTTGATGCCAATTCTAATTTGAAGGGTGGAGCTATAGTGGGATTGAAATTGGGCGATGCTGGATTGCATTTCTAAGGCCATTTGAGCGATCGCCTCGGCAGAATTGGGGTGTTTAACGGGTAATCCACCGACTACCATATAGGCATCGCCTATGGTTTTAATTTTCTCTAACCCCAGTTTGTCGCTGAGGGTATCAAAGGTGGAGAAAATTTCATTGAGTAAGTCTACTAATTCCGTGGGTTGCATTTGGGCCGAAAGGGGGGTGAATCCGACAATATCGGAAAATAAAATGGTGACGTCTTCAAATTGTTCGGCAATGGCGCTTGTGTCGGTTTTCAAGCGGTCTGCAATGGTGTTGGGTAATATATTTAATAACAAGTTTTCGGTTTGTTCTTGACTTTTTTGCAAGGCAATATCGGTGATTTTTCGCTCTAATTCAGCCCCGGCCCTCGCTGCAAAAATTTTCAAGACGAGCTTGCGGGTTTGGTCATCAATCATGGGGTGGGTATCTAACACGGCAATATGACCAATTACATCCCCTGTGGTGCCAATTAAAGGGATTCCGGCATAGCTGCGCGCTTTTAAATCTACTAAATCGGCATCATCGGGAAACCGAGCAATAATGTTGTCTGGATAGCAATAATATTGTCCGTTGGTAATCACTTCATCGCAGGGGGTTCCGGCTAAATCATATTCTAAGTTTTCCGAAAAGTTTTGGTCTTTCCAAAACGATAACATCCGAACTCGGGTTTTTTGAGGGTTTGCACATTCGGTAATAAAGGCATAGCGAATTCCCAGGATTTCCGCCAAATATTGAACGCAAGACTGGAAAAATTCTTGTCCAGTTTTGGAGGCAGTACCTTCAACCATGAGGCGGAGGGCTTCTTCTCGGCGCTTGCGATCGCTGATATCTCGGACGACACAGAGCACGGAGTTCAAGGAAATGGGAGAAAGGCTTGCTGATACCTCTATTTTAGTTAGGCCGAGGGGGAAACTATATTCGACTTCCCGGGTCTCTTGGCGAGCTAACGATTCTCTAATTTCTACTAATAATAACTGAGCCGTTTTTTCGGGAAATACATCATAGATTGTTTTACCAAGGATATCTTCCGCCGGTTCCGAAAGGAGCTTAGTATTGGTGTTTGCAATTTTTAGATACCGTCCCTGAGCATCTAAGACATAAATTAATTCATTCATGCTTTTAATGAGGGCCAGTAGTTCGCTTTGGGATGCTTCCAAATCCGCTTGAGCTTTTTTGAGTCCAGTTATCGTTCCCTGCAATTCTTCATTTTTAAGTTTTAATTGCTGTTGGAGCGTTTTTACATTCAGTTGGGTTTGAACTCTAGCTAGGGCTTGCTGAAAAAAAGCGGAATGCTGATGTGATAAGGCTTGTAGAAGTATTGCCTGGATACAAAAGACAGGAA